>CAZUCY010000016.1:0-43205 GCA_964618785.1 uncultured Ignavibacteriaceae bacterium
TAAGCCAAACAATAATTAAACAACAAATTAAAAAGTTAGGTATTACCGTTTCCGATGAGGAAATACGCGATATTATCCTAGGGAATAATCCACCGGATTTTTTAAAAAAAGAATTTATTGATTCTACAGGGAAATTTAACAGGCAGCTTTATATAAATGCCCTTTACGATCCGCGAAACTCAAAGCCGCTTGTACAGGCTGAAGAATATGTCAGGCAATCAATTCTTAGTCAAAAACTTCAGAGTATGCTGTTTGCTTCCGTTAACGTGAGCGAGGGAGAATTGCGCAAAAAGTTTATTGAACAAAATACAAAGATAAATCTACAGTATGGACGTGTTACCCTTGATCAATTTCCTGAAGCAAGCATTAAAGTTTCTAATGATGATATCCGGAATTATTACGATAAACATTTAGACAAATTCGAGGTTAAAGCTCAAAGAAAGTTGAAATATGTTTTGTTTGCTTCAGTTCCTTCCGCTGAAGATTCTGCAAACATCAGAATGAACCTTGAAAATATTATAAGTCAATCTAAAAACGATACGACAAGCTTCAAAACTTTGGTAGAAACATTTTCATCCCTGCCCTATTCCAAAGATACTTTAACCATTTCATCTTTGCCGGCTGCGGGCGCGGATCAAATTATGAATGCAGCGCCGGGATCAATAGTAGGACCTTTTGCATCACCATACGGTTATATGCTGTATCATGTATTAGGAGTTGTTTCATCCGGCGAGCCGGTTATCAGGGCTTCTCATATCCTTATAAATCAATTTGGCGATGATGCCAAAAACTTAGAAGGGGCTATGAAAGTTTATAATGAACTCCGGAACGGCGCTGATTTTGCCGCAACTGCTAAAAAATATTCTAAGGATCCGGGCAGCGCTGTTAAAGGAGGAGATCTAGGCTGGTTCGGCAAAGGCAAGATGGTACCTGAATTTGAAAAAGCTGCATTTGCAGGTAAAATTGGCGTTGTGCAAAAACCTATAAAAACCAATTACGGTTATCATATTATTAAGGTTACGGGAATATCGAATAAAAAATATGCAGTTGAACAATTAGCAAGTTTTATTAAAGCTTCTGCTTCAACTAAAGACCAAATTTTAAATACAGCAAAAGACTTTTCTTATATTGCCGATAAAGACGACTTTACAAAAGAAGCTAAATTAATGAATTATAAAATTTCAGAAACCACTCCTTTTGCAAAAGAAATTTATCCTTATATCCCGGGCATTGGCTCCAGCCAAAATGTGATGAATTTTGCATTTGATAATGGTTTGAACTCTATTAGCGATGCTATTAGAACACAGGGCGGATTTGTAGTTGCTCAGGTTTCAGGCGTTATAAAAGAGGGTGTAAAACCCCTTGCTGAAGTGAAGGATCAGGTGAAAACTCTTGTTATAAGAGAAAAGAGATTTGAACTTGCGAAAAAAGAAATTCAAAATATTAAATCAAAAATTAATGGCGACCTTTCTAAAGTTTCCACAATTGATCAAAGAGTAATCGTTAATCAAACGGGAGATTTTAATCCTGCGGGACAAATTCCGGGCGTTGGCATGGATTATTCCATTACCGCTTTATCTCTCTCTCTGCCCTTAAATACTCTTTCAGAACCGGTGAAGGGAAATAACGGTTATTTTTTAATTAAAGTGCTTTCCCGCACTCCTTTTGATGCTTCAGCTTTTTCCATACAAAGGAATTCAATCAGGGATAATATCCTTCAACAAAAGAAAAGTATGTTCTTTTCAGAATGGATGGCAAAAATGAAGCAGGATGCGAATATTGTCGATAACAGAACGCAATTTTTTGGACAATAGAAAATAAAAATAATTTTGTTTGCTGCCTCCGGTTAAAGATATACCGGGGGCTTTTATTTTTTAAATATAAAAATATCATTAATTTTATACAATATTAAATTATGCATAATGCTGCTGAATTTTTCGTATACAGCTATTCATTGCAACAATTATTTTAAAGGCTAATCTATTTGAATTCCTGGTTTGTTGTTTTCATTCATTCTATTATTTTGTTACCTGGATTTTTATTATGACTAATAAAATTTACTTAACCGGCTTTATGGGTTCGGGAAAAAGTACCATAGGACCAATTTTAGCAAATACTCTTGGCTGGGACTTTTACGACCTTGATAGTATAATAGAACAAAAGGAAGACAAAAAAATTTCCCGGATTTTTGAGGAAAACGGAGAAGATTATTTTAGAAATCTGGAAAAAGAAATATTAAAGGATTTAGCAGGTAGAGAAAAAGTTATAGTTGCACTTGGCGGAGGTACTATTACAAATCAGGAAAACATAGATTTTTTAAAGAAATCAGGAAATATTATCTATATTAAAATTTCCGCCGAATCAGCCTATAAAAGGCTGCGTTTCAAGAGGGATAGACCTATCCTTTTGCGTAACGGCACAGTAAATCTATCAAAGGATGAATTTATCGGTAAGATTCAGCAGTTGCTCTCAGACAGAAATAAATATTATGAACAAGCAGATATAATTATTGAAACGGATAATTTACCAATCGGGGTAACAATAGATAAAATTGCAAAAGTAATTTTGGCGGGCAAATAAATCATAAAAATTGCGCCGGATATTAATTATAGCACGGTTTTAATTCTGAATGAAGTTTTTTAATCAAAAAAATAGATGAATAATTTGAGTTAAAGGAACTAACTTGTGAAGAAAATAGATGTAATATTGAGTGATAATTCATATCCGGTTTTAATAGGAAGCGGAATTCTTACAAAATTAAACAGGCTTTTGGAAAAATATAATTTGAATAGAAATATTTTATTTATTATTGATGAAAAAGTAATGCAATATCATAATAAAGGAATTTTAAATGAATTCTATTCATATAAAGGGAAAATGAACTGTTATGTTGTTAAACAGGGTGAAAAATCAAAATCTTATTTAGAATTAAATAAAATATACTCCTGCCTGCTGAAAAATAATTACGGGCGGGACACACTTATGATTGCTATCGGCGGCGGAGTTACCGGCGATCTTGCAGGTTATGCAGCGGCAACCTTTATGCGCGGTATTCAATTGATTCATATCCCGACAACATTACTTGCTATGGTCGATAGCTCTATAGGCGGTAAGACAGGGATAAATTTTGAAAATAAAAAGAACATGATCGGAACATTTTACCAGCCAAAATTGGTCCTAATTGATCCGGATTTCATAAAAACTCTGCCTAAAAGAGAAATTATTTCGGGACTAGGGGAGGTTATTAAATACACATTTCTTGCTGACGAACAATTCTTTTTATTTGCGCTGGAAAACCTGGATAAAGTTGCTCAAAGTAGCTCTGATGAGGTATTGAGACAATTTATATATACTTCAGCCTCAATTAAAGCTGCGGTGGTATCTCAGGATGAAAAAGAATCCGGAATAAGAAAAATTCTAAACTTAGGCCATACGTTTGCACATTCATTTGAGACTAATTTAAAATTTAAAATAAAACACGGGGAAGCGGTTATTGCCGGAATTATTTCGTCGTTATTTCTTTCCCAAAAAACCGGCCTAATTTCGAATCAGGATTTAAATTACTACCTTAGACTGCCGCTAAAGGTAAAACTACCTTTACTGCTTAAAAAGCCTGATATAGAGAATCTGTACAATGTAATGCTTTATGACAAAAAGAATAGAGATGGTAAAATCAAGTTTGTTTTGGTATCAGGCTTGGGGAAAATTATTCCTGATGCACAGGCGGATAAAAAAGTCGTCTCTTATGCTATCAATAAGATGAAACAGAATATTGGCTGATTTTGAGGCAAGGCAGAAATATTCATAAATAATTTTTCATCCGGCAATCTTAGGGTAAAAATTCCACAATGTAAAAATTTAACATGTGAGACTGACAGCCTGCCTGTAATCCTGATATATGTCGGACCCGCCGCCACAGTAAGTCTTAAAAGGACAAGCTCAACATGAAGCTAAAGTGTGTATCGACAATCGAACTTATTAAATACTATTTTAAGAATTCTATTTTCTGAAAAACCATTCCATAATGCGAGCCTGGGGGATTTGCATTAATCTGCACCCCATTCCACCCAGACACAAAATTACTTGAATATAACAACCAAGCTTTTTTACCATCATTACTGATAAACTTTGAAGGAATATTAACAAAATATGCCTGTTCACCAAAATCTTTCATATAGACTACTATTTTCCAAGGGCCAGTAATATCGTCGGACTCCAAAATATAAGTGTTCATTTTAGCGCAGGTATTGCCCCCGTCTGTAACACACATTAAATATTTCTTTAGCGGCGAGTCATAGGTTACAGTAACGCATCCCATATTATTGTTCCATTGTAGCATTGGCTTTATTTTATTGAAATCCTTAGACCATACAGCCCCTCCTTTGCCGTTGTATCCCGCGAAAAACTCGTATTTCGAAATGTCGTTGATATTATCGATTGAAGGAACCACCCTTAATAAATAAATCTGATTGCCCGTAATCCAGCTATCATTCCAAAAACTTGGTTTTCTAATAGAAGTATCCGCTCCATGGGCAATCAGATAAGCCTTCCCATCAGGCGAATATTGCATATTCTTTCCGAAATCAATAAAATGAGGTGAGCCAATTTGTACAGGATACCCATTAATACCTGTCTCGGTAAAAAGAGGTTTTTCGGGTTTCAGAGGACAATCGGACCAATTACGACCATAATCAGTTGAATAACGGAAACCTACAATAGGTCCTAACCAAGGCCAGTTATAAATTTTATCTCCATACTTTGCTTGCGGCGACGGGTCCAAGCAATAAGTACTATAATACCAAACTCCGTTATATACTAAGCTTCCGCATGGATACCGCCCATGATAAGGGGCTGCTGAAGCCTTGCTTAAACCAAGACTGTATGCCTTTAATGTCATTGGGTCATTGCCTTCAATAACTCCCTGACCTGTTGTAGCATATTCGGCATAGTCCCCTGAATTAGAACAATCATTTGAACCATCTAAACGCCATGTACAACCATCTGTCCATGGAGAATACAATTTGTCGTCTGATGCCCAGGAAGGATACCATGTATCTCCAAAATGAAACCCGCTCTTAACTCCCAGAAATTTTATTCCGGTCAATGATTCGGATTTTTCAAAAGGACAATCTGAAGGTATTTCTGATTTCCAGATAAATGATTCATATGTCAAGGTATCAGGTTTTAACTGGGCATTTGAATTAAAACAAATGAAAGTACTTAAAACAAATATCAAGGTTTTTATTTTATTTTTCATAAGTTTATTTATTGTTATCAACTTGCAAATAAATTATGGTTTTAGTTTTATCATTTATCATTAAAATTCATCTTTTGTTAATAACGAAATAATGAATTAATCACTACTAACCGATAAAAGAAACAAAAAAAAGGCCCCACTTTCTTTTATGAGTTAGTATCATTAAGTTGGTAGAAAAAATGAACTTCAAAAAATAAGGAAGCTTAATATGAAAATAATAAAATCTTGAAATACTAGCAAGACTATGCGATATGTAAAATCACAGTTCTACGAATATTATATAGCAATAGACCTGTCAAGTACCGTAATGTTTATAGCTCTTTTTCCGCTTGAAAATTGCCCAGCCAAAAGCTTTAAGAATAATATTTGCCGGGATTGCAACGCGGTCAATTAGAAAGTAATATTTGAATGCAACATTAGAATTAATATTTTAATTTTAATCAATATTGAGACATATTAAGGGTCAGCCCGGCAGGCTGACCTACGTTTTGTCGTCTCTTATTAACTCACTTTTTGTTATATTTGATGACTAATTTATGCGGAAATTTACCAACGGGAAATATATTCCACAATATAGAGTTACAAAAAATGGGAACCCTTCGCAATGCGTGAAGAATATCATAAATGGCATTCAAATGATCTCGATAAGGAATTCGAAATGCTCGTTTTCGGACATTACGGATACCCCGTGGTTCTATTTCCTACTTTTAATGCGCATTATTGGGAAGCTAAAGATTTCGGATTGATTAATTCTGCTTCAAATCTAATCGATTCGGGACAGATAAAAATTTACTGCCCAGATAGTGTGGATTATCTAAGCTGGGATAATAATTCCATTGCGCCCGCTGACAAAGCAATTACCCAAATAGCTTATGAAAAAACTATTCTAAACGATGTAATAGGATTCGTAAAGCATGAAACTTCATTGGATAGAATAGGAGTGGCAGGCTGCAACTTCGGCGCTTATCATGCGCTGAATCTTGCATTTAAGCACCCGGATAAAGTTGAGAAATTAATTTGTATAGGTGGTTTTTTTAACATTAAGCAATTTATTGATAATTATTATGATGACAACTGCTACTTTAATAACCCGCCCGATTATCTGCCAAATCTGACGGACAACAGGTATTTAGATCAATTCAAAACTATGAAAATTATTCTAGGCATAGGTGAATCGGATCAATATTTGGAACAGAATAAAAATATATCCTGTATCCTTCGTTCAAAAAGCGTAAATCATTGGTTGGATGTTCGTCCAAATAAAGGTCATAACTGGGAATTCCGGAGAGAAGTTTTTCCCAAATATTTGGCTCAGATTTAAACGATACAAAAGATTTATTATATTACTACGTTAAAGTAGATAATTAATTGAGTTTATTTACTTTAAGCAGGTATGCAAAGTGATAAGGTTTTTTCACTTTCAATTTCATTTTTAAAACGTTAACTAAATACTATGATTAAATTCGATTTTCATGTAAGAAAATACTCACGGGATAAATATCAATTTGATAATTCTCTTTTTTCAATCACAGGCGATTTAATAATTGCAAATTTTCACCAGGCAAGAGTTTTATCCGACAAAATAAATGTGCAAAGGAAAGTTGAAGGAAAAGCCGACAGACAGGTTTCCGCCGGCGAGTTAAATGCTTTTGGACTAATTCATGAAATATTTCACTTCTTAATCAGGTATTACGAGGATAAGGAAAACCCCGGCGTACTTTCAAGAGGAATAAGTTATCTAAATACTTCGCTTGGTGAGAATGACCTTAATAAAATTTTTATTGAATATTTAAATGAGTTTCCCCCGCTTGAAGTTTATACCGGGAAAATAAAACCGGAAGAATATTTACCGGGGTACACGGGTAATAAGCCTAATACTGAAATTATCCTTGAAGAAATCCTGCTTTTGTATCTTGAAAATATTAATCAGGCTGCATCAAAATTGGATGAGCTTTATTCTGATAAAGATTTAGCGCTGAAGACTAAATACAAGGCTTTATTAGAATATTTGGAGAGTTTTTTCACCAAAGAGAGGCCATTCGGCGCGGAAAATCTTCCGCTGATTTCTTTTCTAAAGAGACCTATTCTTAGTAGTCCGCATAACATAGAAGGGCAACTTGAATATATCCGTCAGAAATGGGGAGTTTATATTTTTGATAAATTCAATCAACGGCTGTTAAGCGGTAAGGATTTGATATTAGAAGAGCTAAGGCTGTACTTTCATTTTGCGGGAGGAAATCCTACACCGCCCGTACCGGATTATAAAACAGATGAAGAGTATTTACGGCAGTTGAAAGCTAAACTTGCGGCGGGTGAAAAACTTACCGTAGATGAAAACAGGTTTTATCATTCCGAGATAGAAAAGTTTACCGAAGATATTGATTGGATGCCGAAAGTTGTAATGATTGCTAAGAATGTTTTTGTCTGGTTAGATCAGCTTTCAAAAAAGTACGGAAGACTGATTAACCGGCTTGATCAGATTCCCGATGAGGAACTTGATACACTTGCACGGTGGAATTTTTCCGCTCTTTGGTTGATAGGCCTCTGGGAAAGAAGCAGCGCATCAAGAAAAATAAAGCAGATTACCGGTAATCCCGAAGCAACTTCATCGGCTTATTCTCTTTATGATTATGTAGTTGCGAATGATCTGGGTGGAGAAGAGGCTTTTCAAACTTTTAAAAACCGAGCATGGCAAAGAGGAATAAGGCTTGCAAGCGATATGGTTCCGAACCATACTGGGATTTATTCCAAGTGGGTAGTTGAAAAACCTGATTTTTTCATTCAATCCGATTATCCTCCATTCCCGGGATATTCATTTAACGGTCCTAATCTTTCGGATGATAACAGGGTTGAGGTACGCATTGAAGATAAATATTATACAAGGGAAGATGCTGCCGTAGTTTTTCAGAGAAAAGATTCTTTTACCGGTGAAGTAAAATATTTTTATCACGGTAATGACGGTACAAATATGCCTTGGAACGATACTTCACAGTTGAACCTGCTGAAGCCGGAAGTACGTGAAGCTCTGATTCAGACAATTAAGCATGTTGCAAAGAGAACCCCGATTATACGTTTTGACGCAGCAATGACCTTAACTAAAAAACATTACCAGCGGTTATGGTTTCCGCAGCCTGGAACAGGCGGGGCAATTCCATCGCGATCCGATTTTGCAATGACTCCTTCCGCATTTGATGTAGCAATGCCACTGGAGTTTTGGCGGGAAGTTGTGGATACAATTAATTCCGAGATGCCCGATACGCTGCTTCTTGCAGAAGCATTTTGGCTTATGGAAGGGTACTTTGTAAGAACCCTCGGTATGCACCGCGTTTATAACAGCGCTTTCATGCACATGCTGATGAAGGAGGAAAACAGTAAATACAGGGACCTTATTAAAAATACACTTGAGTTTAACCCTGAAATTTTGAAAAGATACGTCAGTTTTATGAGCAATCCCGACGAAGAAACCGCAATAAATCAATTCGGCAAGGGAGATAAGTATTTCGGCATATCCGCTCTAATGGTTACACTGCCCGGTCTGCCTATGTTCGCTCACGGTCAAATTGAAGGGTTCTCTGAAAAATACGGGATGGAATACAAGCGGGCTTATTATAATGAATTCCCAGATAATCATCTTATCCGCAGGCACGAGGAAGAAATATTCCCCCTGATGCGTAAACGGCATTTATTCAGCCAGGTAACTAAATTTGAATTTTATACATTTACAGATCAAGCCGGAAATGTAAATGAAAACGTATTTGCGTTTACTAATAAATCGGGTGATGAGAAAGCT
This sequence comes from uncultured Ignavibacteriaceae bacterium, assembly GCA_964618785.1. Classification (GTDB taxonomy): domain Bacteria; phylum Bacteroidota; class Ignavibacteria; order Ignavibacteriales; family Ignavibacteriaceae; genus FEN-1297. The sequence goes on from CAZUCY010000016.1 coordinate 9,048, forward strand.
CTTGTTGTTTATAACAATGCCTATGTACAATGTAGCGGTTCCATCAACTATGCGGTAGGTAAAGCAACCGGCGAGGGTTCAAAAAATATTAGTGTAAAGAAATTAGCCGAAGCCTTGGATTTTGAAAGTAATCATAAGAAATTCTATTCATTTAAAGATCATCGTACAAAATTAGAATACTTAGTATCCGGTAAAGAAGTTTTTACCGATGGTTTAAACTTTTCATTGAACGGTTATGAATACAGGGTACTTCTTGATTTTAAGGAGTTCTATGATGAAAAAGGCGAATATGAAAAACTATCATATTTATTGAACGATTCCGGCGTTCCGTCAATTGAATATGCAATAAAAGAACTTAAACTAACTCCCGTTCATGAAAGATTTAACAACCTGTTCAATTTCGGAATAATTGATGAACTGAAAAAGTATTGTTTTATTGAAGAAACTGTTTTATCTAAAAGTTACGGCTTCAAGAACATATTAACCAATGTAAGCATAGACAGGCTAAATAATTTCATCAATGAAGTGCGGACAGTTTCTTACTTAGAATTGAAAAATGAAAAAATCATTGATAATCTTTTTGAGAGTATTTTGGATGTAAAATTCTTTTATGAGAATTATAAAAAGCTAGATGAAAAGAAGTTAAGTTCCGGCGTTTTAATCAAGAATAGTTCTTTTTTAAGTTTCATAAATTCGTTCGGCGGAAACGGTTATTCCCATGTATTATTTGTTTATCTTATTATAAAAAATATTTTCAACAGCGGCAGCGATGAGATTATTCACATTAAATTTTTTAGCGAACTTCTCCTTGAAAAAGCATTGTTCGAAATAATAAAATCTTCCTATAAAAACGTTGATGATATTTATCAGAACATTTCCCTTATAAAGACACTTTTAGCCAAAGATTACCTGGTTAACAAAAGATTAACGGAAAAGAATTTTCCTTCACAGAATTTTATATCTGAATTAATCAGCGGGCAGGAAGCATGTAATTATGTTCTGCTTAATGAGTTTGAGGGGAATATATATTACAACAGGGAAAGATTTGACGGATTAATAAACTGGCTGTTTGCTCTCTCTTATATAAAAGAGGTCAGCAGGTTAAGAAATGATAAAACTATCGGGATTAAAAACATTCAAAAATTAAACAGCTATATTAAGAATTCATATTTATTTATTGATAAAATAAAAGATGCTTCGGACAATTCAAGTTATAAAATTCTTGAGTTGAAACATTTACTCGGCTTGCAGCCGAAACCGTTTAAAAGGAAGCCAATCAAAAAAAAACCGTCAGGAAAAGCTGCAAAAAGCCCGCAGACTGCAAAGACCAAGCCAAAAGCCGTAAAGAAAAAGGCTGTTCCTAAAAACAAAAAGAAGGATAAAAACAAGTAGAACTATTCTATTTGCTTGCACTTCCGTCACAATAGGAATTCCTCCCTGCAGGCAGGCTGACCTGCATTTTAGTTTACATCCAATTTTATTCCATAGGAATGGCTATGCCAAATATCTTTTGCGCAAGGTGAGCAGTTAGCAGGATAGCAATAGTATCAATTAAATCAGGATATATTTGCCTGCACAAAATTAGTTTTATAAATTATTTTGCTCTGGGCATCCTTCAAGTAATACTGATTGTCCGGAGTATATGGCTTTGTCGGAGCCATCATAACGAAATAAGCAGTTATAGATATAAATATTATGCCGGCTACTAAAAACCATAATGGTGGATTATTTTTTTCTTCTTCTACTTTCATATTATTCCCATAATATATTTATTCAATTTAATATTTTTTAAACCAAAATACATCTCAGCTCTGCAGCTGCGATTGTTTTAGTTGGTCGATTATTTTACCCGTTACTATACCATCCCTGGGACTTAACGGATTTTAAGTGGCAGCCATTTGCTATAATCATTTCACCCCCGGTGATTCGGGGGTAGGATAAAATTGAACGTATGAATTAAGCTGGAGACTTACTTTTAATAAAAACTGTTTCACCAAATGCGGACAATTGAAACGGTTAACAAATGTGAAATTTCTTTCTTTTAACCCATGACTGTCCCAAGGAAATGGCTATGCCGAAGTTATGGGCTGTTTTATGATAAAATATTATTTATTTAGAAATATATTTTACTGCAGCATCAGCGCAATTTTCACCATCCATTGCTGCAGAAACTATTCCTCCAGCATAACCGGCGCCTTCCCCGCTTGGGAAAAGCCCGTCTATTTGCGGGTGCATATAAGTTTCCTTAACTCTGGGAATGCGGATAGGAGAACTTGTCCTGCTTTCAACAGCAATAAGCTGAGCTTCTTCGGAGTAAAATCCTTTCATCCTGCCGTTGAACAATAATAAAGCCTTTTTTATCCCGTCAACCATAAAACGTGGTAAAGCTTCATGCAGTGGCGCTGATGTAAGTCCCGGTATATAGGAAGATTTTGGCAGGGTTGATGAAACTTTTTTATTTACAAAATCTGTTGCGCGCTGAGCGGGTGCGCTTTGAGTTTTGCCGGCAAGTTCAAAAGCGTTCTGCTCCAATTCTTTTTGAAACATCACTCCGCCAAAAGGAAATGATGATTCATATTTTTTCCAGTCCTCCTCATTAACAGTAACCACAAAGCCGGAGTTTGCATAGATTGTATCCCTTCTTGAAAGAGACATACCGTTAACAACAATCTCACCGGGCGATGTTGCAGCAGGTACGATTATACCTCCCGGACACATGCAAAAAGAATATATTCCCCTTCCCGAAAAATTACATGACACATTATAACTTGCCGCGGGGAGATTTTCTATTTTATCTTTTGAATGATACTGAATTTCATTTATTAACCGTTGGGGATGCTCAATCCTTACACCCATAGCAAAAGGCTTAGGCTCCAGCCTAATATTTTTCTTATTCAGGAGGCAGGGAATATCTCTTGCAGACTGCCCGGTTGCAATTATTATAGAGTCGCCAAAATATTCTGCTTCTCCGTTTACAATAAGTCCGACAGCTTTCCCGTCTTTAAAATAAAAATCAGTAACACGTGAGTTAAAATTTATTTCACCCCCGCAATTCAAAACAGTTTCTCTAATAGCTTTAATTATCTGAGGTAATTTATTTGAACCGATATGGGGATGCGAATCTATAGCGATGTCCGGGTCTGCGCCGTGCTGAATAAAGATATTTAAAATTTTTGAAACATCGCCCCGTTTTGTGGAACGCGTATACAGTTTACCGTCGCTGAATGTACCGGCTCCGCCTTCGCCAAAGCAATAATTAGAATCCGGATTTATAATGTGGTTCTGCTGAATAGCTTTTAAGTCTCTTCTCCTTGCCTGAACATCCTTGCCTCTTTCAAAAATAACAGGTTTGATGCCAAGTTCAATTAGTCTTAATGCTGCAAACATTCCAGCAGGGCCGAAGCCGATAATCAAAACTTTTTTATCATTCTTTACTTGCCGGTAAGATATTATATTTCCTGATTCAGCGGGCAGTTCGTTTATGTACACATCGCAAATGCACCTGTACACAGGATTTTTTCTTGCGTCAATAGACCTCTTTTTTACAACAATCGCGGTAATTTCACCTGAAGATACTTTTAATATTTTAACCGCTTCAGAATATAGTTCCACATTATCATTTACTTTATCAGGGGGTAAAATTATTTCGAAACGTTTTCTCATCTTTTCTTGTCCTTGCTCATGATCTCATTTTTTTGAAAGGTAAAATTAATAGCTCCTGTTAGATATAATAATTTGATATATAACCACAAGCATAAGAGACTGTGTAAATAATACTCATGTTACGTAGAACTCACAATTGACAAAGTCATCTCTTTGTGAAAAATCCATCTCTTACAAAGAGAGGGACTTTGAAAATTGCACAATTATATTCCTTTGACAAGTCCGCCGTCCACCTGGATTGTATTGCCGGTAACATAGCTTGCCTGTTTGGAAGCGAGGAAAACAACAACAGATGCTATTTCGTCAGGGCTCGCAAGTCTGTTTATGGGAATTTCTTTTGCCATTTCAATTAGAACTTCTTCATGTGATATAGTTAACTGTTTGGCTTTATGTACAGCGATATCATATATTCTGTTTGTTAATGTATAACCGGGAGCCACGCTATTAACAGTGATATTAAATTTTGCAACTTCATTGCTGAGCGATTTTGCAAAGCCTATTAAACCGGTTCTCAAAGAATTTGAAAGCATTAAATTATCTATGGGTTGTTTAACCGAGACCGATGTAATATTTATTATTCTGCCCCACTCATTTAAAATCATATCGGGGATAACAAAATTACAAAATCTGACTGCACTTAAAAGGACCTGTTCAAATGCTGCCTGCCATTTTTTTTCATTAAGCTGCTGAAAGTTACCGGGCTCTGGTCCACCGCAATTATTCACTAATATTTCTATCCTGCCGAGCTGTTTAGTAACTGTTTCAATAGTAGTTTCAATATCTTTAATATTATTAAGATCACAGACACACCATACCGGCTCGGTATAGTACTTCTTTTTAATTTCTGCTGCTGTATTCAGAAGTTCATCTTTATTTCTTGAACAGATTGCAACGCTGCATCCTTCGGCTGCTAATCCCTCGGCAACAGCCCTGCCTATTCCTTTACTGGAAGCAGTTACCAGCACTGTTTTCCCTTTTATTCCCAGATCCATACCAATTCCTTTTTATTTAAATTTAATATTAATTAAAAAAGTTTAATAGTCTGATATAAGATAATATAAGAATGATAATTAAAAAGCAAATTAAGAATTTTTAGGGGGAAAATATGTAATGCTGTACATACCTACCTATAAAATGCTTTATTATATATTTATTATTTAATATGGAAAATATTAAGCACACCGACTCTAATCATCATAACGGCTATTGCAGCAAGAAAAAGTGAGGCTATCTTAGCGAAAGCTTTTGAACCTCCATCCCCCATGATTTTTAAAAGCCATCTTGCATTAACAAGCACCAGCCAGGCAATGAATAAATTTAATGCCATAGATACTATTGTAGGAACATAGCCAAAATTTCTTAGAAGTATAATAATAGTAGTTAATGCCGCAGGTCCCATGATAAGGGGAATGCCAAGAGGAACAACTCCTATATCGGCGGAAGGTTTTTTTAAACTCTCGGAAGAACTGAGAATATCACTTATTGAAAGGACAAGCAGTATTATCCCCCCCGCAATTCTAAAGTCATCAATAGTAATCCCCATGTAATCAAGTATTAATTTTCCGCTTATTATAAATAAGTTTGCAACTATAAATGCAGCTAAAATAGCTTCAAAAATTAATTTTTTTCTTTGATAACCAGAAATACCCTGAGTGTAACCTAAAAAGATGGGAACTGTTCCAATAATATCAATTGCGACAAACAACGGGATAAAAGAGAGCAGGAATATATTGAAGTTCATAAACTTTTATTTTAATTTTCAAACTAAATTTTGACAAGTTCCAAGCCGTCACTTTTTATCAAACAATTTAGAAAAGCAAAGAATATTTTTCTTGTCTTTTATACTTATTTGGCAATTATTTTTTCGACTATTCTGTTAGTATCTCTTGCAATAACAAGCTCTTCATTAGTAGGAATCCGTAAAATAGGAACAGGTGAAGAATCTTTAGAAATGATATTTTCTTTATTTTTATTTTTTTGATCATCAAGTTCAACTCCGAGAAATTCAAGTCCTTTGCAGACCTCTTCCCTAACTTCGGGAGAATTTTCACCAATGCCGCCGGTAAATACAAAGGCGTCCAAACCACCCATTGCAGCGGCATAAGCGCCCAAATATTTTTTAACCCTGTACGCAAATATTTCAAAAGCATACCTTGAACGTTTATGCCCTTCATTAGCAGCAGCAAGAATTTCGCGCATGTCGCTGCTTTCCCCGCTTATACCAATAAGTCCGCTATGTTTATTTAAAAGAGTATTGGCTTCGTTAAGAGATAAGCCTTCTTTGCCCATAATATACAATATAAGAGAAGGATCAAGATCGCCGCTTCTAGTTCCCATTAAAAGACCTTCAAGCGGGGTAAAACCCATTGTGGTATCAATAGAAACTCCATTTTGAACTGCCGCCATGCTGCACCCATTTCCCAAATGAGCAGTTACTATTTTTAAACCTTTCAGATCTTTTCCTAAAATTTCCGCAGCTTTATTAGCCACATACGAATGTGAAGTCCCGTGAAAGCCATATCTTCTAATTTGATGTTTCTTATAAAGTTCGTACGGTATGCCGTATAAAAAAGCTTTTGGAGGCATTTTTGTGTGAAAGGCAGTATCAAAAACCGCGACCTGAGGAACATTAGGCAGTATTCTTTTTACTGCCTGAATTCCTTTTATATTTGGCGGATTATGAAGCGGTGCAAGTTCAATATTATCCTGTAAAACCTGCATAATTTCATCGGTAATAAGGATTGAATCCGTAAAATGTTCTCCGCCGTGAACAACTCTGTGACCAACTGCTTCAATATCTTTTTTATCATCTATAACGCCATGGTTTTTACTTAACATTACACCAAGTACATATTCAATAGCAATAGTATGATCAAGAATTTCACCAGCAATTTTAATCCCGTCTCCGTCATAGCGGGTGTGGGATAAAACAGCGCTGCTCATCCCAATACGTTCAACAACGCCTTTTGCCAAAGCAATTTCTTGAACCGTATCAAAAAACTGATATTTTATAGACGAACTGCCGCAATTCAGAACTAATACTTTCATAATTTTTACTTTCGCTTATCAAAATTTATTGAATAATTTGCCCATCTTCATCATACTTATAAAAACCTTCACCGGTTTTTTTGCCAAGTTTTCTTTCACGAACAAGTTTTCTAAGAATGGGGCAGGCTCTATAACGTGGCTCACCGAGTGTTTTCCAAAGAGAATCCATCCATGCCAAAACTTCATCCAGTCCCATCATGTCAGCCATTTCTAAGGGACCATACTGGAAGTTATAACCTAATTTCATAGCCGTATCGATATCTTTTGTATCTGCAACACCTTCGAGGAGTATGTACATTGCTTCGTTAAGCAACGGAACAATTGCGCGGGTTGTAACAAACCCGGGGTATTCATAAACTTCAACCGGAGTTTTGCCGATTTTTGCCGCAAAGATTTTTACCGTCTCAACTGTTTCATTTGAAGTGTGCAGGCATTTTATCAATTCTACAAGCGGAATTTTAGGTACTGGATGTAAAAAGTGCATTCCTATAATTTTATCCGGACGACCGGTGGTTTCAGCAATTTTAGTAAGACTTAAAGTTGAAGTATTAGAGACAAAGATAGCATCTTTCTTTGCCAATGAGTCCAATTCGGAAAAAATTAATTGTTTTAATTGAAAGTCTTCATCGACAGCTTCAATGATTAAATCGTACTCACTTATTTTATCAAGAGTGCATTTCCAATTTATCCTGTTTAAGATTGATTTTTTTTCGGACCGGGTCATCGCCCATCTTTTAATCTCACGGTCCATTGATTCATTTAAATCCATTTTAGATTTTTCCAGATGCCCAGGATCTTTTTCAACAACCATGACTTCCAAACCGGCTGCAGCAATAGTATGAGCAATTCCCTGCCCCATAACACCTGCTCCGATAATGGCTACATTATTAATAATTCCGCGTACATTGCCCGGCGCATTTGTTTTTCCCAACAAATCTTCCAGCTTAAGATTTTCTTCCTGCATTTTAAGTAATCCCTATTAAATCAATATTAAAAATTAAATGCTAATTGTCAATCTTATACAAATATTTTATATTAAACCGTTAACTAATTGAAACTTCGAGGCTGACTAAAAGTAATTATTTAATGCCACAGCAAAAATTAATATTTTATTTTTAGTCAATATTGAACCATAATAAGGGTCGACTTGCCTACCGTCAGGCAGGCTTGGTAAGTTACCCTACATTTTAACAGCCTTAATCCGCTAGGTTTTCGGGATTATTTAACAAATTATGTATAAGATTCTTATTTGAGCATATCAAGCCACTGCCTGATAATACCGAATTTCCAAATATTGTGCCATAGATAACATAATTCAATTATATTATCGTATATTTATTATACTTACTAAAGTCACTTAAAACGTTTATTTACAATACAAACGGTAATTCATTATCCTTTTATAACTTCTAAAAATCTTTCTTTCTAAAAATTGAGATAGCTATTCCCATAGTTAAAATAAGAAAGACAAGGGAAGTTAGTACGGGTTGGTAGTTATCTATTGCTTTACCGGATGCAAGATTTACCGTTACTTTGCCCATTAATTCATGAGTCTTAGGAATGAAATAGTAAAAAGCATCTATTAAATCTTTTAAAAACTTATTTTTAATAAAAGCATTGAATTTATCTTCCACCAAAAATAGCAGCGGGCTAAGAATAATAAAAATAAAATAAGCCAGCATCATTCCAAGCGTAGAGCTTTTTGTCATTACACCAAGCAACACAATCAATGAATATAATACTGCAAATGTAAAAGTTATAGAAAAAATAATATTAAGAAAATAAAAATCCCAAAATGAAAACTTTATAGAAATTATCAACCATATACCAAAAATTAAAAAAGAAATATTTAATAAAACGACCAAAATACCTCCGAGGAACTTAGCCCAAAGAAGTTGGTCCCGGGAAACAGGCTTTGAAAGAAGAAGGTCTATATTTCCTTTTTCAAGCATGACAGGTACAAAGCTTGAACTTGAAAAAATTGCAAGCAATAGACAAAGGCTGGCTAAAGGGGATACAATCATCATCTCTACATTAATAATAGGATTTTCAAAATGAGTTGCCCCGCTGACTCCGAGCGATATATTATTTGAAAGCCCAAAAATTAAACCCATCACCAAAAGAACTAAAATAGAAATAATAAAGAAGGAAATAAAGACCTTTCTTGCCATTGCTTCCCGCAATGTATACCACGTTAATATCCATAAATTTTTCATTTTACACTCTCCTTTTGGGAAGCATTAGCGGTGCTTTCGGCTTCATTAATTAAAGATATAAACATTTCTTCCAGAGTATTTTTCTGCTGAACCATTTCTTTTATAATTATACCATTATTTCTAAGCAGGTCAAGAATGCGGTTTAAATCCTGAGTATCTGCGACCTTAAATGAATAATAGCCGCAACCGGTATTTATGAAATTTGCATCCCGTTTTACATCAGCTGGAAGATTCTCAATGTTTCCTTCCATACTTATTTTGTATTCTTCTTTTTTCTCGGTTAGTTCTTTTACGGTTCCTTCGCGGAGGAGCATTCCTTTATTCAGAATACCAACGCTATCTGTAATCAATTCAACTTCGGAAAGCAGGTGACTGTTAAGAAATATTGTTTTCCTTTTATTTTTCAGATCAATTAAAATATCCCTAATTTCTTTTCGCCCAATCGGATCAACGCCATCTGTAGGTTCATCAAGATAAATCAATTCAGGATCATTCAGCATTGCCTGCGCTAGCCCCAGTCTTTGCATCATACCTTTTGAGTAAGTTTTCACCTTTGACTTTTTCCACTTAGTCATCTGCACAAGTTCAAGCATTTCATCAATCTTCTTATCCAATATAATGCCATCCAAACCGCTTAATTTTCCAAAAAATTTAAGAACTTCTCCGCCTGTTAAATATGCCGGATACTTATGATTTTCAGGTAGATAACCAATCTTTGATTTAACCCTATAGTCATTTATTCCGCCCCCTAAAATTTTAGCGCTGCCGGATGTCGGGAAAATTATTCCAAGCAATAATTTAACCAAGGTTGTTTTACCAGCTCCGTTTGGACCAAGAAAACCGAAAATTGTACCCTCCGGAATAGAAAGATTTAAATCAAAAAGCGCTTCAACTTTCTTTTTACCGAAAGATGAAGAATACACTTTCGTCAATCCGGTAGTTTCAATTGCAATTGCATTCATAAGTATGCCAGTCCTTTTATTTTATGTTACAAATATAAGGAAAGATGTTGTTAGAGGCGAAGCACAAAGGGTTTAACGGTTATTCGAGGTGATGAGGTAAAAATGCAGAATAGCTGCTTGCCCTGTTTTGCCGGATGGCAGGGTTTGTTCGACCATTTATGGTTATCTGACAAATTATCGGTACGATTTCAGACAGAACAATAGTCTGGCAAATTTTGCCGTCAGGAGGGCTGCCCAACCTACAAAATGCCGTACCATTTAACGTGAATGTGTAAAGATGAAAGATTTAATAAACTACTTTAGGTATTAACGGTTCATTTTCAGTGATATGGTGGGAAAAGTAATTATCTTTTTGCCGGGAAGAAAGAATAAATTTAATCTGTTGTGCAAAATTCCTGATATTAAATGGTTCGGATATAATATGAGTAAAACCATTAAAGAATAAAATATCTTTATCTTCTAATAATTGACTGATTGAAAATGCTACAATAGGTATTAAACTATTATTGCCGGCTCTTTTTATTGCCTGCACATTCTCTAATCCGGAAGTTTGGGCATGCATATTAACATCTATCATAATAAGGTCGTAGTTATTTGCATTTGCAAGATTTAGCCCTATTGCAGCTGAACTAGTAGTATGCAATTGGCAAAATCCTTTAAATGAAGAACTTATTTCTGAAGAATACTTCGGGTTGTCTTCTATCATCAACATTTTAAACATTATCAGCCTCAATTGAATAAATTAAGAAATGCTTATGGAATCCGGGTCAAGTGTGCGTTATTGAAAAGATAAGCAATGTTAAGATACTCTTAATAAATCATTAAACCTAACAAATGGAGGAAAATATGTCTGAGTTCAGACATAAATTTCGTATCTTTTAAAAGTAATTTATATACTTAACTGATGAATTTATGTTTCCAATAGACGCGTTAAAAAAATATTTCGGACACAATTCCTTCCGGCAAAGCCAGCAGGAAATAGTAGATTTAATAATTAAAGGTGAAAACATCCTTGCGGTTTTACCAACAGGCGCAGGGAAATCAATCTGTTACCAGGTGCCTGCACTTATATCCAATAATTTTTCGATAGTCATTTCACCTCTTATAGCTTTGATGAAGGACCAGGTAGATTCTTTAAATAAAAATGGAACGATAGCCGCTTTTATCAACAGTTCTATGAGTTTTTATGAGGCTGACGAAGTACTGAAGAAGATTTCATTTGGCAATTTCAAGCTGCTGTATGTTGCCCCTGAACGGTTGGAAAATATACAATTTGCCGACAGGATAAAAAGCCTTCATCCGGAATTTTTATTTGTTGATGAGGCACACTGTATAAGCGAGTGGGGACACAGCTTCCGACCAAGCTACAGGAAAATAAAAGAGTTTATTGATTACGTCTCAATAAAAAAAATATCAGGTTTTACGGCAACAGCTACGCCCGAAGTGGTAAAAGATATTGTTATACAGCTTGGACTTGTTGATCCTAAAATATTTGTAAAAGGTTTTGAAAGAGATAATCTTGAATTGAACGTAGCGCTCACTAAAAAGAAAAAGGAGAAATGTCTTGAGCTTATTTCTCAACATAAGACTCCGGCTATTATTTATACAGCATCAAGAAAACGCACGGAGGAAATTGCTGAGTTCTTAAATCTTCACAGGGTTAATTGCAGATATTATCATGCCGGTTTAGCGCCCGAAATAAGAAAGAAAGTCCAGGAAGATTTTATAAACGGAAGCTTTTCCGTTATTGCGGCGACAAATGCTTTCGGAATGGGTATAGATAAAAAAGACATCAGGCTTGTTGTGCATTATAATACGCCAGGCTCAATTGAAAATTATTACCAGGAAATCGGACGTGCAGGCAGAGACGGTAAAAAATCTTACGTTTATCTTCTGCATGACGATAGAGATATTAATATCCAGAATTATTTTATTACGAACTCTCACCCTGATAAAGAATTAATTCAAAAAACATATGATGCAATTTGCGATTACGGACAGGTTGCTGAAGGAAATTACAGCAATAAAGAAATATTAATTAATACTGGTTTTATTTCCGCTCATGTTAAAAGGGAAATAAACAAGGGACTTTTATACTCCGCATTAAAGTTTTTAGAGAATGCAGGTTATTTAAGACAGCCCTCCGAATTTGAAAATAAATCATCTATTCAACTAACTTTTGAGAAAAACAAACTTAAAGAATTTGTTAAAAATAACTCAAACAGCCTGATAAAAGAATTAATCTTGTTTTTGCTCCGTGAATATGGCGGCAATATTTTTACCGGGCAGGTACAAATATCAGCAGGCGATCTATCAAAGCGATTAGGGTACAGTGAACCGGATGTGGAGGAAACTCTTAACATCCTTGATAATATAAACATTATAAAATATTCAAAACCGTTTTCAAAAGAGAGCGTTGTTTTAACTTCACCGCGAATCGACTCAAAAAGGCTCCGATTAGATTACCATAAAATAAATGAGAGCTACCTTGCGCAGTTAAAAAAAGTTGAGATGATGGTGGATTATGTATACTCAAATGACTGTAGGTTCAAGTACATACTGAGTTATTTCGGCGAGGATGCAAACAATTATAAGTGCGGCAAATGCGACAGGTGTAAAATTGAAGAAGAAATTCCTGGCGAAACAATTGAGTATGTCAAGGAAATAATATTACGCACTCTTAATGAAGAAAAAATTCCGTTAACCGAATCCGCCCTTATTTCCGTAGTGAGAGGTTCAAGCAGGATTGCAAAATATAAATTCTACGACACATACGGCTGCTGCATTAATTACGATAAAAATGATGTTAAGATTGTCTTACGCGATCTCCTGACCGGCGGATATGCTGCGAGAGACAATGATAACAATAATTTATTTATTACAAAGTCCGGCATTGAATTTTTAATTTCAAAAGGATTAATTAGAGAAAAGGGCGTGAAACCTGCAAATTTTGATGAGAACTTAGAGCTTTTTAATCTGCTTAGAGATGCAAGAGCTAAAGCGGCAAAGAAATTTATGCAGACGGGATATTTAATCTGCCCGGATGAATTGCTCCGCGATGTTGCCGAAAAACGTCCTAAAGAAAAACACGAATTGCTTTTAATCAAAGGCTTCAACAACCGTATGTTTAACAAATTAGGGGATGATTTGCTTGAAATAGTTAATGAATTTATTAACAGAAAAGATAAAAAAGATATTACTGAAGCTGAAGCACGCACTATACCTCAAAACATAAAAGAGACAAATAACCTGCTCGTAAAAGAATATTCATTGAAGGATATAGCAGCATTGCGGAAACTTTCCGAAGCAGTAATTTCCATGCAGATAGAAACTATAATTGAATATGAGCCCTCTACCGATATTAATCACCTTTTTGAAGAAAATTTTTTCGAGTTAATAATAAAAGAAATTAAAAGCGGAATTATCGATTTAAAAGAATTAAAAAAACGCCTGCCGGAAGAAATTACATACCCGATGATTAGAATTGCATCTGCAAAATATAAAGCTATTTCGGTTTTGCAAGCTGTCCGGGCTGCTTCTGATTCTTCAGAGCCTGCACATAAGCAATAGCTTTATCAAAGAACTTTTCCCATTTCTGCGGATCTTTATTATAAGAATCCACTGTTGCAGTATATTCAACGCGTGTAACACCATATCTTTTAAATATTATATCCTGAACAGATTTGAAATTATCAGGCGTATAGTTAGCGGTATCCTGTGCAATAATCATTTCAGTATAAATTTTTGCAAAATTATTTTCATCTACGGTTTTTTTAGTACAACCTGAAAGCAGAAGTGAAAAAATAGTTATCACCTGGACGAAAATCAGCTTGCAAAATATATTTGTTTTCTTAATCAATCGATTGAACCGGAAGTGTAATGATTAGTGGTTACTTCATTCTTTTACTTGCTTCAAACAGAACTTTTTTCTCTCTTTCGGACAAGTTTTGATAACCCGATTTGCTAATCTTATCCAAAATTTTGTCAATTTCTTCCTGCGATATTTCATGATTATCTTTATCGCTGTTTATATCATAATAATCAGCGTCTTCGACATCATCTTTTTTCTTAAACACATTTGAAGCGTTTTTAAACGAATCATAAAGTTTACCTCCACTTCTTGTGTTCGAACCGAAAAAAGCATTTCCCGAATAAGATGGTTTCCTGTTAAACAGTACAAAAATAAAGCCTGCAAGCGCACCACCAAGATGGGCAAGATGTGCAACATCTCCACCGGTAGGCAGTGAGAAAAACTCAACCACAATCATAAAGATTATTAAATATTTGGCTTTAACCGGGATTAAAAAATAGATATAGACGTATCTGTCGGGGAACAGCATACCAAAAGCTACAAGGACTCCAAAGATAGCACCCGAGGCACCAATTGTAGGCGCAGGCGTTTCGTTAAACAAAAAAGGAAAAACTAATTGGCATATACCTGCAACAATACCGCAGGTTAAGTAAAAAGTTAAAAATTTCTTAGAGCCCAACAAATTTTCAACTTCCATCCCGAACATCCACAAAAAAAGCATATTAAAGAAAATGTGAGAAAATCCACCGTGCATAAACTGATATGAAACTAACTGCCAGATTTGGAAATGGTAAGGGATACCGTAATTATCAGCGCCCCCTAAAGGATTAAGAGCAAACCATTTATTTAATAAATAGCTGCCGGATGCATTACCAAGAATAACCTGTTCTCCCAACATCTGCATTATGAAAACGATTATATTAATAATAATCAGGTTTTTAATAACCGGGGGAAATAAACTGAAACCGCCAAATCCAGAAGGTTTATAATAGTCGCTCACAAAAGAATCCTTTAATTCATAGATTTAATTATAAAACCCGGTTTCAATAAAAAACCGGGTCATGAAGTAATATTTCAACAAGTAAAATTTACTCAGATTTAACTATTTATAGTATGCTAAGCTTCACTTAAAGCGGCGACTCCGGGAAGGATTTTACCTTCAAGGAATTCAAGTGATGCACCGCCGCCGGTTGAAACATGTGAAACTTTATCTTCCAAACCCGCTTTGCTGATTGCAGCAGCAGAATCCCCGCCGCCTATAATAGTAATTGCACCTTGAGATGTAACTTCAACTAGTTTGTTAGCAATAGCAAATGTGCCTTTTGAAAAATTGTCCATTTCAAACACACCCATAGGACCGTTCCAAACTATTGTTTTTGCTTTAGCAATTTCGTCGCAGAATAATTTAATTGATTCCGGGCCAATATCCAAACCCATTTTATCTGCCGGTATATTATCAATACTTACAGCGGCAGCGGGTGATTCATTTTTAAATTCTTCGGCAACAATTACATCAACGGGCAATAAAAATTTAACTTTTGATTTTGCGGCTTTTTCCAGCACTTCCTTTGCAAGCCCGATTTTTTCTTCTTCGAGAAGCGACTTACCAATTTCTTTGCCGAGAGCTTTAAAAAAAGTATACGCCATACCGCCGCCGATAATCATAGTATCAACTTTATCGAACAAATTCATAATTACATCAATTTTGCCTGAAATTTTTGCTCCGCCCAGGATTGCGCAATAAGGTCTTAAAGGATTTGTAATAGCGCCACCAAGGTAATCCAACTCTTTCTGCATCAAATAGCCGGCAGCACACTGTTTAATATATTTAGTTACACCTTCCGTAGAAGCATGTGCCCGGTGAGCGCTACCGAAAGCATCGTTGATATAAATATCGCCGAGCCCGGCTAATTTTTTTGAAAACCCCGGATCGTTTTTCTCTTCTTCTTCATGGAATCTTAAATTTTCAAGCAAAAGAACATCGCCATCTTTTAAGGAATCGACCATCTTTTTAACCTCATCGCCAATGCAATCAGGTGCAAGTTTAACTTCTTTTCCCAAAAGCTCACTTAAACGTACAGCAGCAGGTTTTAAGCTATATTTAGGATTAACTTTACCCTTTGGTCTGCCTAAGTGGCTCATTAAAATAGTTTTGCCGCCGTCTGAAATAATCTTTTTAATTGTCGGCAGCGAGGCTTTGATTCTATTATCATCAGTAATATTAAAATTTTCATCCAGCGGAACGTTAAAATCGACACGTACAAGAACTCTTTTATCTTTTAAGTTTAACTTATCAATCGAAAGTTTACTCATATTGTTTTACCTTCCTTTATTTAATTGCGGAAACCGCATGAAACAAAATTAATTAAGGAGTTTTTTTATATTAACTTTAGCCGAAAATTTCATTCAATTTGGCTAAAGCCCTATTTTTAATGGTTTGTTTTCCACAACCTAAAGGCTGTGGTTATATAAATATCAAATTTTGCGTAACATGAATTAATAAAACAAAGACGAAGCACATGCTTCGTCTTTGTTGTCAAATAATTTATTTACTTTGCTATTTTAACAAGTAAATCAGCTACTCTGCAGGAATAACCCCATTCATTATCATACCATGAAACAATCTTAAAGAATCTTTTTTCATCTTTGAAATTATTCTGAAGAGTTGCAAGAGAATCATAAATAGAAGAACGATCATCGTGAATGAAGTCTGTAGAAACAACTTCTTCATTGGAATATCCGAGGATGCCTTTAAGATAGGTTTCGGAAGCTCTCTTCATCAAAGCATCAATTTCTGCAATTGAAGTATCTTTTACCGAACGGAAAGTTAAATCGACAACAGAAACATCTGCAGTAGGAACTCTGAACGACATGCCTGTTAATTTACCTTTTGTGGAGGGAAGAACTTCGCCAACAGCCTTAGCAGCGCCGGTGCTGGAAGGGATAATATTTATAGCTGCCGCTCTGCCGCCTCTCCAATCTTTCTTGGAAGGTCCGTCTACTGTTTTCTGTGTAGCGGTATATGAGTGAATTGTTGTCATCAAACCGGTTTCAACGCCAATACCTTCTTTAATAAGGACATGAACGACAGGAGCCAAACAGTTAGTAGTACATGAAGCGTTTGAAATAATGTTATGCTTTACATCATCATACTCATTATCATTAACGCCGAGGACGATAGTTTTTACATCGCCTTTGCCCGGAGCAGAAATAATAACTTTCTTAGCTCCCGCAGTAATATGACCTTGAGCTTTTTCTGAAGCCGTAAATAAGCCCGTTGATTCAATTACGTAATCAACGCCAAGTTCTTTCCAAGGTAATTGTGAAGGATCTTTTGTTGCGGCAATACACCTAACTTTATTACCATTAACAACTAAAACATCGTCTGCTTCCACAGTTGGTGAACTTTTTTCAGTAGCAAGCTGACCTTTAAATTTACCCTGGACAGAATCATATTTTAATTGATAAGCGAAATATTTAGCATCGGTTGTTACATCAACAACAGCCACAACATCTACTTTACTTCCTAGTAACCCTTTATCAACTATTGCGTTAAATACAAGTCTTCCAATTCTGCCAAATCCGTTTATACCTACTTTAATAGACATCCTAAACTCCTTTTAAAAATAATTAATTTACCCAGTAAAGTTAGTTAAAGCACACTTGAATTTCAATTTTGCAGCATAATAATTTGAATTTTTACAGGCAGGCAGAAACTTGAATAGCAACAGATTTAACTTTTTGTTTTATTTTGGTCAGGTTTATGCATTATATCATACTCTAACTCGGCATCGAGGTTTTGTTTTTCCATTTTTCTTGTTTTTTCCATTAATTCTTCATGATGCGCTTGAAGATAAGCAAACTTCTTTTTACCATAAGACAAACGGGTAATTAATACAAATAGTACAGGAACAATCAAGATGGCAAGTGTAGAGTCTGCAATCATTCCCCCGAGGACAGTAAATCCAATTGTATTCCGGGCTACTGCTCCCGCTCCTGTTGCAAATGCAAGAGGCAGTACACCGAGGATAAATGCCATTGACGTCATAATTATGGGGCGCAATCTAAGTCTGACTGCTTCCAATGTGGAATTTATAAGTTCTTCGCCGCGGTCCACACGCACCTTGGCAAATTCCACTATAAGGATAGCATTTTTTGCTGAAAGCCCAATCAATGTTATAAGACCTATCTGGGCATAAACATTGTTTGTAAGCCGCGGAATAAAGAAAAGCATAAGAATAGCGCCAAAGGCGATAATGGGTACAGCAAGCATAACGGAAAAAGGCACAGACCAGCTTTCATAAAGCGCCGCCAGAAACAGGAAAACGAAAGAGATTGAAAAGATAAAGATATAAATGGTGGTTGACCCTGCTTTAATTTCTTCATAGCTTAAACCTGAAAACTCATAAGTATATCCACGGGGTAAAACTTTTGCCGCAGTTTCTTTCAGCGCTTCTATTCCCTGATCCGTGCTGTATCCCGGCGGGGTTGAACCATCAACTTCTGCAGAGCGGAATAGATCGAAATGCGTTACTAATGGAGGCGCTACAATAGCCTTATAACTAATCAGTGTACTTAGGGGCAGCATTTGTCCCGACCGGTTGCGCACATAATATTTATCCATGTCCGATATTAGCGCACGAAATGTAGTATCTGCCTGTACAACTACGTGATAAATGCGGTCATAAAGTGTGAAGTTATTGATAAACAAACTGCCCATATAAGCCTGAATTGTCGTAAACACATCAGCTATATTAACTCCCAGCTTCTCACATTTTTCCCGGTCAAGTGTAAGCTCATAACTGGGGGTATGTGCACCATAATAACAGAAAGCAGTATTAATTGCCGGATTTTTGTGTGCCTCGGCAATAAACCTTTTCACTACTTTTTCAAATGCATACACATCATCATTCGTATTTCCCTGCTCTATCTGCATACTGAACCCGGCTGCCAGTCCAATGCCATTAACAGGCGGAGGAGGGATGACTACTATATTGGCATCTTTAATACCAGCCATTGCAATCCGTTTCCTTAGCACATTCATAATTCCGGGCACCTGTTGTTCCGGCACTTTACGCTCTGCCCATGGCTTTAACATACAAAACATACTGCCGCAATTTGAAGTAGCGCCCCCATTAAGAATGTTGAAACCGGATATTGCGGCATAGTGATTGACCCCAGGTGTGGAACCTACAATCTTCATTAATTTAGTCATAACTTCAACAGATTTCGTTGTGGTTGTTCCTTCGGGCATATTATAAGTAACATATAGACGACCAATATCTTCACCCGGGATGAATCCTGATGGTTTACTTTTGAACAGAAAAATTGTACCGATGCAGATACACACAAGCAGAA
This sequence comes from uncultured Ignavibacteriaceae bacterium, assembly GCA_964618785.1. GTDB lineage: Bacteria > Bacteroidota > Ignavibacteria > Ignavibacteriales > Ignavibacteriaceae > FEN-1297. The sequence continues at coordinate 28,106 of CAZUCY010000016.1, forward strand.
TCATAATATATACAGAGCCATGAATGCAGCGTTTCACACCATGAGTATAGTCATCATTAAGTTTTCCAAACCAAACATTGAAATAATAGAAAAATTTACCCGGCCATTTAGAATCCTTGTTAATATGCGATGGTTTTAATAAGAGAGTGCAAAGCGCCGGTGTCAGCGATAAAGCAATGAAAGCGGAAAGTATTACAGATATAGCAATGGTGATAGCAAACTGCTGATATAACCTGCCAACTATACCGGGTACAAAACCCACAGGAACGAATACTGCCGCCAATATAAGCGCAATGGCAACAACAGGCCCTGAAATATCCTTCATAGCACGATAAGTTGCCTCCTTAGCAGACATCCCCTGTTCGTCAATATAATGCTGTACCGCCTCCACCACAATAATAGCATCGTCCACAACGATACCAATAGCCAGAACAAATCCGAACATTGTAAGGGTATTAATAGTAAACCCGAGCGGTATGAAAAAGCAGAAAGTGCCTAATAAAGAAACTGGTATGGCAAGAAGAGGAATAATAGTTGAACGGAGGTTCTGAAGAAAAACGAACACAACTATTGCAACAAGGCCCAGGGCGAGCAGCAAAGTTTTCACTACTTCTTGCATGGAAACTTTTATTATTGTAACCGTTTCAAAAGGCACCGAATAATCGACATCAGCAGGGAAAGATTTTTTCAACTGTATCAACGTATTATAAACATTATTTGCTGTTTCGAGGGCATTGCTGCCAGGCGCCTGGTATACAAACAGTATTGAAGCCCTTTTCCCATCAACAAATGAATTGCTGGAAAATGTAAATTTGCCCAGTTCCACTCTGGCCACGTCTTTAAGATAAATCATTTCGCCGGTAGATGGAATAGTTTTAACAATTATATTTTCGAAATCGGAAACATTTTTCAGTCGTCCGTTTACAAGAATGCCCTGTTCAAAAATCTGCGTATTATCCTGCGGGGGAGCACCTGCCGAGCCCGCTGCTACCTGAACATTCTGAGTATTTAAAGCGGAAATGACATCCTGAGGAGTTAGACTGTGTGATGCCATCTTTTCCGGATTCATCCAGATACGCATACTGAAATTATCTGCACGTGCAGTTATATCACCGACGCCGGGTGTTCGCAACAGTGCATCCTCAACAAATATACTTGTATAATTATCCAGAAAAGTAATGTTATGCGATCCGTTCGGCGAGAAGATAGCTACCTGCATGAGCATACTGGGATTTCGCGCGCGTACTGTAAGACCAAGCTGGCTGACTACCGAGGGTAATAAAGGGGCAGCAATACCAACGCGGTTTTGAACGTTTAAAGCTGCAATATGTACATTTGTCCCGACATTAAAAGTAACGCTTATGTTCATTGATCCGGTATTGGTACTGGTGCTTTGCATATACTCCATACCCGGTGTGCCGTTTACCTGCTCTTCAATAGGAGTAACAACAGTTTGTTCCACAGTCTGTGCATCCGCTCCTGTATACTGCCCACCTACCGAAACTGCGGGAGGAGTGATATTAGGATATTGATCAACAGCCAAATTAAAAATACATATAATTCCTGAAATACTTAATACAATAGAAATTACAATAGCCGTAACCGGTCTTTTTATAAATGTATTTGCTATCATTTATGTTCAGGTTTATTTAGCTCACGAGAAATTAGTATCTCGTATTCCAATACGGCGTCAATATTTTGTTCTTCAATTTTTTTAGCTTTTTCCATCAATTCCTCATGTTGAGTCTGAAGATAGTCAAGCTTTTGCTTACCGTAAGAAACACGTGTAATTATTACGAAAAGTACAGGGACAATAAATATAGCAATTGAAGATGCGGCAAGCATACCGCCAAAGACAGTATACCCGATAGTTTGCCGAGCTACAGCGCTGGCGCCTGAAGCGAATACGAGCGGCAATACGCCGAAGATAAAAGCCAATGACGTCATAACAATAGGGCGTAGACGAAGTTTTACTGCTTCCATTGTGGATTTTATAAGTTCTTCTCCACGGTCGACACGTACTTTGGCATATTCCACTATCAGGATAGCATTTTTAGCAGCTAATCCGATCAGCGCAATTAGTCCAATCTCGAAATAGACGTTATTGGAAATACCCGGCAAGAACGTAAGCGTAAGAATGGCGCCGAAAACGCTTACAGGTACTGCAAGCAGTACTGAAAAAGGTACCGACCAGCTTTCATAAAGCGCTGCAAGAAAAAGAAAGACGAAACTGATAGAGAATATAAAGATATAAAGAGTAACTGAACCTTGTTTCAGTTCCTCACTGCTCAATCCTGAATACTCATAATCATATCCTTCAGGCAAAACTTTTTCAGCTACATTTTTCAGAGCTGCCAACGTTTGTGTACTGCTATATCCCGGAGGAGAGGCTCCGTCTATTTCGGCAGAGCGGAAAATATTAAAATGCGATATGAGCGGTGCGGCTTCTGTCGGCTTGTAGCTTATTAATTCTCCGAGCGGCACTAATGATCCGGACTGGTTACGTACGAAATATTTATCAATATCCGATACAAACTGACGGAACATTGTATCAGCCTGAACTACTACATGGAAGGTCCGGTTATAAACAGTAAAATCATTGATATACATACTGCCCATATAAGCCTGAATTGTAGTAAATACATCTGCAATATTAACTCCAAGCTTTTCACATTTTTCCCTGTCGACAGTAAGATTGTAATTAGGCGTATGTGCAGAATAAAAGCTGTATGCATTTGAAATTGCCGGGTTTTTATTTGCCTCCGTAATAAAATTGTTTACTACTTTTTCGAAAGCGTGAACATCATCATTTGTATTTCGCTGCTCAATCTGGAAATTGAAACCGACAGTTGAACCTACGCCAGGTATGGGTGAAGGCTGAATAACCTGGACAATGGCATTTTTTATACCTGCCTGAACAACACGCTCATTAATCACCTTTATAATGCCAGGGACCTGTTCATTGGCTTTTGAACGTTCACTCCACGATTTAAGCTGGCAATAAATTGTACCGCAATTCGAATTAGTGGCATTGGTCACAACATTCAGCCCAGATAGAGCAGCGTAATGTTCAATGCCCGGAGTGGATGTTATTACATTCATCAACTCGTTCATGACCGCAACGGATTGAGCTGTAGAAGATGCCGGGGGTAATTGAAAAGTTACATACAGACTTCCATCGTCTTCTGAAGGAATAAAGGCGGTTGGCTTATTTTCAAATAAAAACAGCGCTCCAATACAAATACAAACAAGTAAAATGACAATATACTTTGCTGCATTAATGCTGCGATTCACGCCCTTCGAATAATTATCAGTCAGATTTTTAAACCAGTTATTAAAACCAAAGAAAAATTTACCCGGCCATTTAGACTGTTTATTTTTAGCCGACGGTTTTAAAAGAAGAGAGCAAAGCGCAGGTGTGAGCGATAAGGCGATGAAAGCGGAAAGCAATACGGATATGGCAATTGTGATTGCAAACTGCTGATATAATCTACCGACTATACCGGGAATAAAACCAACAGGAACAAATACTGCCGCCAAAATAAGCGCTATGGCTACAACAGGCGCGGAAATGTCTTTCATCGCATGGTAAGTAGCTTCCTTAGCAGACATCCCCTTTTCGTCAATATAATGCTGTACCGCCTCCACTACAATAATAGCATCGTCTACCACAATACCAATGGCAAGCACAAATCCAAACATTGTGAGTGTATTAATAGAAAACCCGAGCGGTATGAAAAAGCAGAAAGTGCCTAAGATAGAAACAGGTATGGCAAGCAAAGGAATAAGAGTGGATCGCAGATTCTGAAGGAACAGGAACACAACCAGGGCTACAATGCCCAAAGCTAACAGTAATGTTTCTACAACCTCATTCATAGAAACCTTTACAACTGTAACCGACTCAAATGGTACTTTATAATCAACATCAGCAGGGAAGGAATTTTTCAATTGTGCAAGTACTTTATTTACACCGCTAGCTGTTTTAAGGGCATTGCTTCCAGGCGCCTGGTAAATAAGGAGGCATGAAGCCCGTTTTCCGTCAACAAATGAATTGCTCGAAAACGTAAACTTGCCAAGCTCTACTCTTGCCACGTCTTTAAGATAAACTAATTCACCGGTTGATGGAATAGTTTTAACAATTACATTTTCAAAATCCGATACTTTGCTTAACCTTCCGTTTACAAGGATGCCGAGTTCAAATGTCTGTGTTTTTTTTTGAGGAGGTACCCCGGCAGAACCTGCCGCGACCTGCACATTTTGGGCATTTAAAGCTGAAATAACATCCATTGGGGTTAAAGAGTGAGCTGCCATTTTTTCCGGATTCATCCAGATACGCATACTAAAATCATCTGAAAATCTACTAATACTCCCCACGCCGGGCACACGAAGCAGAGCGTCTTGAACGAAAATGTTAGCATAATTATCGAGAAAAGTGATGTCGTGAGTTCCATTTGGAGCATAAATGGCTATCATCATAAGCATGCTTGGATTAACGGCTCGTACCGTAAGACCTAAGCGGCTTACCGCAGCCGGCAGCAAGGGAGTGGCAATACTTACACGGTTTTGAACATCGAGCGTAGCAATATCAATATCGGTTCCAAGATTGAAAGTTACATTTATTGACATCAACCCGTTATTGGTATTATTACTCTGCATGTATTCCATTCCCGGCGTACCGTTCACCTGCTGTTCGATAGGTGTGGCAACCGTCTGCTCAACTGTCAGGGCATCGGCCCCGGTAAATTGACCATTAACCTGAACAACGGGAGGAGTAATTTGAGGATACTGTTCAACGGGTAAGCTAAAGATACATATTATACCGGTAATCGCTAATACTATAGAAATAACCATAGCAGTTACAGGTCTTTTAATAAAAGTATTAGCGATCATAGCTCACTCATAGTATAGCGGAATGGATTTAATTTTAATTGCATAGAACTTCTAATAGCATGTTCGGCAAATTGTTCTATCCGGTACCTTTTTTTTTGTCGGGGCGGCACAGGGTTTTTCCTATGGTGTTATTCGTGAGCCATTATGTAATGACTGCACTCCAGCAACAACTATTTTGTCGCCTTCTTTGATGCCGCTTTTTATTATCACGTTCGGCGGGATTATAGCCCCAAGCTGAACTTTCTTTTCAAATGCGAAAAATTCATGACCATTTTTCGCCTGTTGGGATCGGCTGCCTGCTTCACCGGGATTTGCAATTACTGAATCTTTTGCCACGTAAACAAAATATTCGCCCATCTCTTCCACAACAGCTTCATTAGGAATTAATAATTGCGGTGTTGAATCCTCATTATGGACTCTTACTACGAAGCTCATACCGGCACGTAAAAGTTGTTTCGGATTCGGAAAGATGAGTCTGATCCTCATAGTGCCTGTCTGAGGATCGACAGAACGGTCTATAACCGAAAGTTTTCCTGTATAAGGGTAAATATTGTATTCGGATAACAAAAGAGTAAAGAGGGAATCAACAGGATGATTCCTGTCATTCTGAATATTTTCAAAATAGGGTAACTGCTTTTCATTTATAAGGAAATCTACCCCCATCGGGTCATCAGAAGAGATAGTATTAAGTACAGTCTGCCCCACAGTTGCTAAATCTCCCAATTTCACCTGGCTATATCCTATTGTGCCGTTAAATGGAGCTCTAATAATGGAAAAGTCCAAATTAGTTTTTGCAGTTTTTAATGATTCAACCGCAGATTGATATTCACTTTTGGCATTTTCCAATGTTATCATCGCATGATCATAAATCTGTTTGGCAACGGCTTTGTTTTTATTAAGTTTTTCATAGCGGTCGGCATCATCCTGGGCTTGTTTTAAGTTCCCTTCTGCAACTTTCACATTAGCCTCAGCCGTTTTGTAATTATTTTCATAGATACTTCTATCAATTTCATACAGTTTCTCTCCTTTATTCACATGGGCGCCTTCTTTAAAAAAGATACCTGTTATATAACCCTGCACTTGAGGAAGCAGGTTTACCTGGCTCAGTGCAACTGTTGTAGATATATATCTGTCATAATAAACAACAGTTTGAGTCTTTACCGTAAACAGGTTGACCGGTACTGAAGAAGGGGGCGGAGCCTGCGCCGGTTTACATGAGAAAAGAAACAAGCAGCTTATAATAGTTATTATCAATATTATTTTATTCATAATTCCCGCAGTTTTAATGCTTAATAATTAATAGAGACTTCACCCATTGCTTTTTCCAAGTCTATCTTACTAGATAAAAGCTGGTACAAGGCGTCTACATAACCAATTTCCGCTGTTATCAAATTCGATTCAGCAACGATTAAATTCAAATATGCTACTATCCCCTGTTCATACTGAAGCAACACAACATCGAAAACTCTTTTGGCACGGGTTTGATTATCTTTCAGCAACCGCCAGTTATACAGACTACTCTTATAATTAGCCAGCGCCGAAGAGTACTCAGTATAGATTTGTGATTTTAGATTTATCTCGGACAAACCCAGAACATCTTCCTGCAAGGACGATTCATGCAGGTTTTCAATACGTGAAAAGCCCGTGAATAAAGGCAGACTGAACGATAATCCAATATCCGAATAAGGATAAAGGTTCTTAAAAAGATTAGAAGATGTATTACTTTCGTATTCATCATAATAAGTATAAAAGGCAGAAACGGAAGGCAGAAAAGAAAGTTCATAGGAAACTGTTTGTTGGTGCTGAAGTTTTTTTACAGTTTGGAGCTGTTGATACTCTATTCGTTTTTCATATTGCAATTGCTTTGTAGTATCAATATTTATTTCCTGATCCATTTTCGTAGTGTCAAAAGCCACGTTAAATTGTTTTTCAGGAGAATAGCCCATTATTTGTTTTAAGGCAGCATATGCGGGCACAACATTTTCAGTCTGCTGCTTCAACTGGGCATCTGAATTATTAAGCGTGATAACAGCTTGTTCATAATCTGTTTCATCAACAGTACCTTCTATATACTGTTCACGGGTATCCTCAACCGTTCTTCCCAGACGTGCTGTATCTTCTTTCAATACATTTATCTGATCAAGAGTAAGGAGGAGATTATAGAATGATTTACTTACAGCTGTAACGATAAATATCTTTGTGCTGTCGGTAATTTGTTCAGCCTGTTTAGTATTTAAAGGCGCTTTAAGAGCGGAGCTTAAGAGCTGGGGGTCGAATATTGTTTGCGAAGCGTAAAATTCCGGGATAAATGTATTGATTGTTCCTTCACGAGTTGCTACAGGTGGTCCGCCGAGAACCGGGTTAGAAACAAGAGAAGTAGGTAATTGATAAAAATGTACCAGGTTGCCGGAGAGACCTAATTGAGGCAGCCAGCCGGATAAATTGATGGAATTAACAGTCTTTACGATGGATTGATTAATTATTGATTGATTCAGCCTGGGCTGGTTCCGCAGCGCATAATTGATGCACTGCTCCAGCGTAAAGGTTTTGACCGGCTCAACCGGCAAATTATTTTGCGAATATGAGCATATCGGTAAATTTATTAAGATAACCGTGAGAAAAAGAAACTGTTTAATATTATTCATCGTAAATTTGGAATTTAGTAATGACAGACAATTCCAAATTATAACATGTTTCTTATCACAAGCTGAAGTAGTGGAAAAGTTTTTCCCTGTTTGCAATAATCTCAAAAGTACATCCATATATTTATGTGGAAAAAATCTCTGCTATAATCTATCAACCTATTTCCGCTTAAAAAAATTTTCAATTCCAATGTTATGAGACACAATGCATCTAAATAAGGTTTAATTTTAAACCTATAATAATCTTGGTTCAGTAAAACTTTAATTAGACTTTAAAATAAATAAAATTAAGACTTAATATCAACATGAAGCTAAGTAAAACTTCTTGCTTAATAATACTGAATTTACCGTTAGGTGAAAATTTCCAATGACAAATTGGGGATAATTTTATTCTTAAAATAAAAGGGTCATAAAATGTATGACAAGAAAAATTATTAGTTGCAAAAACATCTAAGTTGAAATATATTTGGAAATAAAAGCAGAAACCAAATAATAAATTTGGGTAGGAATAATTAAATTCTTAAAATAATAGGATTACAAAATGTCTGACGAGAATAATTCTTCGGTGCACGAACGCCGTCATCGAAAAGCAGTAAACGTAAACCATGCCGGCAGCGCTGTTTATGGTCTTGGCTTTATCGGTGCGGCAATATTTTTCATCCAGCATGCGGTTACGTTCTGGGCATGCGTGATTGGTATACTAAAAGCTATTTTTTGGCCGGCAATGCTTGTGTATAAATTATTAGAGTATCTGAAAATGTAGGCACTTTTCTAGTCATATAGCAGGTTAATATAAATTTTTAGCTTTTATTTCAGCTTTTTTTTGATAAGAAGTTTTTTTCTGCCGAATTTTATGCCTTTCTATGCCTGAGGAAATTGCGGCAATTTCCAGAGTTTTATCCAAAGAAAATCGAGATACCAAGATCAGAATTATTTCTTAACATGGAATGTCAGTTTATTATTAATTTATTTAAATGTAAAACCCCCGAATCAGCGGCGCCGTTCGGGGGCTTTTAAGCTAGCGGTTTGCAAGGTGAATAAAATTGCCCTGCTGTTACTAAATCAAGATCAACAACTTCAATAAATTCACGTGAATTAAATAATTACTGTATCTTAGACAACAATTAATATGCCATATATAAATTTGAATTTTTCGTCTTTTTATATGTTTTAGAATATAAGTTTTTATTTACGATTGTCCCAAATTAAGAACGTAAATTAATTTAAGACATAATTCATTCCGAGAAAGATTTAATCAGATTGCTATTGCCGCTCTTATTTTATCCGCAAACCCATGTATTGAGCCATTATAATATTCTTTAAGATTCGGCTTGAACCCGAAATCGTCGTACATATATCTTGGTATTATATGAAAGTGGAAATGGGAAACAGACTGCCCGGCAGCTATTCCATTATTGGCAACAATATTAAATCCTTCAGGATTTAAACTATTTATAATTGCACCAGAAAGAACTTTTGTAACTTTAATTAGTTCATAAAGTTCCTTTCCGGGAAGAACGAGAAAATTTTCATAATGAGTTTTGGGAATTACAAGTGTGTGCCCATAATTTACCGGGCGAATATCAAGGAAGGCAATAATACTTTCATTCTCAAAAAGTATTTCGGCATCGGCTTTTTTATTGCTAATATCACAAAATATACAATTCATAAAATAAAGATAATATGAAAAGAATAAGAAAACGTTTAATGAATTATGTTTCGAAATTCATTAATTAGTTAGTGCAGCTTTCAAATATTCCTTCCGCTTGCCGAAAACACCGAACAAACCGCCGGTATGCAGAAACAAGACTTTCTTACCTTTATTTTTTAGAAGGAAATTATCATAATAAGCTTTAAAGGCTTTTCCGGTATAAGCCGGGTCTAAAAGTATACCGCTAGATCTTGCAAATTTTTTTATAAGGTCTAATTTATCTTCCGTAATTTTCTTATAGCCTTCATCTGAATAACCGTTCAATAATTTTAGATTACTTTCGTTTATTGGGCAAGGCAGTTGGTAATCCAAGATACATCCTTCAGCAAGCTGTAAAATTTTTTTTCTAATTTCAGCTTCAGGATAGAGAACATTCACTGCAAATATCTTCAAATTTAATTTCAACAATGCAGCGCCGATAAGCAAGCCAGCTGCAGTTCCTCCCGAGCCTGCCGCAACTGTTATACCCTCAAGCGTATTTAAATTAACCTGATTTTTTAGTTCACTCATAAAGTAAACATAACCCCAAATTCCAAGAGTCGTAGAGCCGCCTTCGGGTATGACAAAAGCGTTTATGCCTTTTTTTAATAACTTAATACGCTCTTCAAACATTATATCATTAACTTTTGAAAATTCTTTCTTATTTAAGAAAGAAATTTCAGCGCCATAGAATTTGTCAAGAAAAAGATTGCCGTCGGCATTTGCTTTATCTTTTCCCCACAGGAATATTTTTGATTTAATACCAGCACGTGAGGCGGCTATTACCGTTGCCCTGGCATGATTTGACTGGTCTCCGCCGGCGGTAAAAATAATGCCGGCTTTTTCTTTCATTGCCTGGCAGATGAGGTACTCTAATTTTCTTACCTTGTTGCCTGATAGTTCTGCTCCCGTCAGATCATCTCTCTTGATCAGGAAATTCTTCCTTTCAAAATTAATAATCTGTAGAGGCGTAGGAATATTTGCAATCATTATTTTTTTCGGAATAATCATGTATCGCGGTCGCCCTTAATATTTAGATATCTGGTATAATATACTCTTGCCCGTTGAAGGTCTTCCTGTGTATCAACAGACAAACTTTCAAATTCGGTAACAACAATCTTTACTTTAAAGCCATTCTCTAGCATACGGAGCTGTTCGAGTTTTTCAATCAGTTCCAAATCGGTAGGCTGAAGTTCCGTAAATTTTAATAAGGATTCTCTTCTGTAAACATATAAACCTATATGCTTATAAATTTCAGCCTTCTGAATCCTGTCAAAATTTGTGCGAGCATCGCGTACAAAAGGAATAGGCGAACGTGAGAAGTACATTGCAAAATTATTATAATCAAAAACCACTTTAACAACAGAAGGAGATTTTAAATCCTGTATATTATCAATTCTTTTTGCCAAAGTGGAAACATTAACCGAGCTGTCAAATAGCAGCGGTTCTATCGCCTGGTCAATCATTTCACCTTTAATAAACGGTTCATCTCCCTGAATGTTTACTATAATTTTTGCAGACGGCAAGTTTTTAGCAACAAAAGCGATACGGTCGGAACCGGTTGCAATATTTTTGGGAGTCATTATGACCTTAGCGCCGAAATTGCTTATAATTTGAGCAACTTTTTCATCATCAACAGCAACAATAACTTCATTTAACAGCTTGGACCGGATTGCACTTTCATAAGTACGCTGTATCATCGGCTTGCCGCAAATGTCGGCAAGTGGTTTACCGAGTAATCGCGTAGAAGCAAAACGGGCAGGGATTATACCTATAATCATAACTTTAAATAATTAGTTGCCGCCGATAACTTTCGGCACTCTGAAGAAGCGATCGTCCTTTTCGGGAGCATTTTTTAATGCCTCCTCTGTGGTAATAGAAGGTTTTTCTACATCGTCACGAAATACATTATTCCCTTCTACCGGATGTGAAAGGGGTTCAACATTTTCAGTATTAAGCTCATTCAGCTTTTCCATATAATTAAGAATTTCATTCAGTTGATCCGTAAAACTATCCAGTTCGGCATCTTCAAATTTTAATCGTGCCAGTTCGGCAATATGTTCAACATCTTTTCTTGTAACTGCCATCAGCCCGTTTTCTTCCTTAAATATTAACCTTCTTCAAAATCTTGTTTTAAAATAAAATTAATCTTATAATTTTATAGTTTTAACCAAAAGAATTACTTTCAATAATTCTATGCTGGATAATGATTTTCCTAACTTTATCCATAAGTTCAAGCTCGTCTTTTTTTGTGTGTATATTACCGGTGGCAATAGGTTTTTCAAAGTGAACGTTAATAACGCCGCCTTTAATATTAAATTTTCCTTTTGGAAGAATTTTTTCCGCTCCGCTTATTGAAACAGGGACAACAGGAAATCCCACTTTTGCGGCTAGATAAAAAGCCCCGCGTTTAAATGGCTGAACTTCACCTGTCTTGCTTCTTGTACCTTCAGCAAACAAAAGAATAGACCTGCCTTTTTCAGACATAACTTTTTTTGCAATCTCAATGCTTCCGGCTGCGCTTTCTCTATTCTCGCGGTCAATCATAATATACGGACCTAATTTCATCTGCCAACCGAATAAAGGAATTTTACCAAGTTCTTTTTTGTAAACAATACTTGTATCACCCGGAAGAGCAAACTGGAGAGTAGGAATATCAAACTGACTGCTATGGTTTGAAACAAATATATACGGTTTATTCTTCTCAAGATTTTCCAAACCCGTTATATTCAGCTTAACTCCGCTTAAGAATAGAACTCCTCCAGAAAACGATCTTGACAATTTAAAATACAGATGATGACTTCTATCAATAATTGCAAAAAGAAGAGCAAAAACAGAATGAATAATAGTATGGATAAAAATTAAAAATAATTTAATATATGACAACACTTAACTGTCCTGTAAGCTAAGATTATCCTTAATAGCATTGCTTCCATTTATATTGCCGGTGGAAATGCGCTTTAATGCCGCGACTCTATTCTTAATTGACGGATGGCTATAGAAAAACCATTCAACTAGGGGATTGGGCTCCCTGTCGCCTAAATTCTGATCGGTAAGCTTTTCAAGCGTGGATATGAAAGCCTCGCTTTTATTTGTTGAATAAACAGCATACTCATCCGCTTCGTATTCAAATTTTCTTGACAGCATATTTGAAAGCGGATTCAGTATTAAGCTGATTATCATAGCCCAAAGCGAAAGCAGCGGAATAGCAGAAATCTGAACAACAGTAGTAAAACCAAACCAAGGCAATGATAAATTGTACAAATATGCTATTAAGAACAAGGTTAAAAAACTCGAAGCAGTGCCTATAAAAATATTTTTAATTATATGCTTTCTTTTATAATGCCCCAGTTCATGAGCAATAACTGTTTCAATCTCATCGGCGGAGTATTTTTCCAGCAGAGTATCCCCGAGCAAAATTCTTTTTGATTTACCTATACCCGTAAACGCTGCATTTGCTTTTTTAGTATTTTTGCTCAAATTGAATTTATAGACATTTTCAACTTTTATACCTGCGCCTTTGGCTAATGCACGAATACGATTTATTAAATCTTCATTTTCAATCGGAACAATTTTATAAAATAAAGGAAGAATAAATACAGGTACAATCCTTGCAAGTATTACCGAAATAACGAATAAAATTATTGCAAATGGAAGCCACCATAATAAATGGAATTTATTTAATGAATAAAAGAATATAAGAAGTACCGGAATGCCTACTGCACCCGAAATAAGCAGGGTTTTAGTATTTTCCCAAATCCATTTTAAAAAAGTCTGATTGGATAAATTATATTTATGTTCCAGATAATATTCAGTATAAAAATTTACAGGGAAGAATATAATTCCGGCAGCAGCGCCTGTGGCTATAATAAAGGCAATAAACAGCAGGTAACTGTTAGAAATGAATCCCCCCAGAAATTGCTGAAGATTAATACTAAGACCTAAAGCAACGAATAAAAGAATCAATATAAAACTTGTAACTCCCTTAGCTATAGATACAGCAAGTTTGATGTTATTATATTTTTTTGCATTCATAGTTTAAAAATAAACTTAAAAGGAAAGCTAACCAAACCTGCAGCCATGATATTTTCAATTTAATTTAAGCGGGTGAGCGCTGCCGCAAATCCTTCTTAGAGAAACGGATACGCGCTAAATAGCTCCAATTTCATTTTGAGAGACCCAGCCTACTTTTCCATCCTGAAGTCTAATTTTTACCCAATTTTCAACCTGATCCAATTCTCTTACTTTTAAGCCTTCATGCACAATGAATGCATCGTTGCTAGTTTGATCCGGAGCAAGCTTAACGTTTGCAGAAGATTCAATTATAATTGCGCTTTTAACGCTTAGTTCCCTATTTAAATTAATTATCAGCGGAATTATAACTATAATTAAAAGCAGTACAGATACCAAACCTGAAAAGAATGAATACCTTTGCATAGAAGATCTTTTAGCAAAGAAATATAAACCAATTGATCCGAGCAAAAACAGATAAATGATATATACGGCATGCATCCAGCCGGTTAAAGAAAATAAAGCCAGAAAACCTTCCCACCATTGAAATAAGAAAAATTTCGGAAGAGTATCGATCTTATCTACAGTTTTAGTATTTGCAAGTGTAAGATTATGAATTACATCATCATCGCCGGGAGAAAGCTTAAGCGCTTTCTCGTAATAAAGTATTGAAAGTCCCAGTCTGCCGCTGCGGTAATATGAGTTAGCAAGGTTATAATAAAGAGAAGTACCTTCATAACCAAGATGAATAACCTGCTGATAAGCGTCTATAGCTTTACTAAATTGTTTATCCTGATAAAATACATTGCCTTTTTTAACTAAATCATCTGCATCCGAGGGGAAAGAAACATTAGTCATAATAATTACCAAGATCGAAATAAAGGCAAAAGAATATTTTATTTTTTTTGAGAATATCATTTTAAACATTTTTCTTCACCGACAGAGATTTTTCAAGTTCGACAATAACTTTTGTAAGATCATTATACATATCACTCATTGCTGCTGCGCCGTCGCCGGCAGGAGCGAACCTGGCAAACTCACATTTCCTGGTACAATCTTTCAGTTTATTTAATAATTCAGCGTTAATATTTTTCTTTTGGAGTTCATCAACCGCCTTTTCAAGAGAAATTTCAGCTTTAGGTATATGGAGCTTATCTTCAAGGTAGCCAAAAAGGGCCTGTGATATTTCCGCATAAAAACCGGATTGATTATTAGCTTCCATAAGAGACCTGGCAGTTTTAAATCTGGCTCTTGCAACTTTTTGAGCGCGTTGATAGCGCAATAATTGCAGATTGCCCGCAAGTTTATCGGATCTTCGTTTCCAGATTATCAACCCGCTTAACAAAAATAACGGCAGTACGGCAGCGGACCAGAACCCGAAGCTAAAGATAGTTGAATCGCCCTGCCTTGTTAAATCGCTTGTTGAGGTTTTTATGTACATGATATCCTGGCTAAGCAACTTAATTTCCTCTTTTGAATACCCGGCTACATTCCCGCTTCCGCTATTGGAACCCTGCTGAACATCAATAAAATAAGACGGAGTTGATAAGGTGACATATGACCTTTTCTCAGGGTTATAATAAGTAAACTGAATAGGGGGTATTTCTTTTTTGCCGGAACTTCTCGGAACGATTAAATACTCAAATGTCTTGTCGCCGTTTATTCTGCCGGTCCTATTAATTTGTTCTGAAGTTTTAGGGTCATATTTATCAAACCCGGCGGGAAGATTTAATTCCGGCATATTTAATAGTTGAATGTTTCCGCTCCCGGAAATATTTATTTTTAACGTAACAGGCTCATTGGTCTTAGCGTTTGTAGAATTTATTTGAGAAGTCAGCGAGTAATTACCTACTGCGCCGTTATATGA
>CAZUCY010000017.1:0-41162 GCA_964618785.1 uncultured Ignavibacteriaceae bacterium
CATTTTTCCCGAAGGTAATAGATAATATTAATACTTCAATTAATAAAATAACTCCCGGACTGCAGTCTAAGGTAGCTGATACTACAGCTACATCTGTTACATATCAGTTTGCTAATACGGATACTACCAACTTAATAGTATCTGCACTCTTCAGTGAAGGTTATCAAACTGGAAAAGTTTCTGAAGAGCCAAATAATACACAGATGATTGTCAGAGTTGGCATTGCTGATTGGCTTAAGGAAAATTTAAAGTCAAAATTAGGTGATAACTCATTCAGTGTATTAAAAGAAGACCACGTCGGGCCTAAGGTCGGTAATGAATTAAAAACAAATGCCGTCTTAGCAATTTTCATTTCATTGATAGGAATTCTTACTTACCTTGCATTCAGGTTTAGATTTATCTTTGCACTTGGTGCAGTGGTTGCTTTATTTCATGATGTTTTGATTACCATTGGTCTTTATGCCGCACTTTATGGTATAATACCGGGACTGAACCTTGAAATTGATCTTACTGTTGTAGCAGCGTTTCTTACACTTATCGGTTATTCGGTTGCCGATACTGTGATTGTTTTCGACAGAGTAAGAGAGAACCTTAAAATTCATAAGACAATGGACCTTGAAGAATTAATTAACCAAAGCGTTAACCGAACCATGAGCAGAACTATTTTAACTGCCGGCACGGTTCTAATGGCAATAACGGTTCTACTTATTTTCGGAGGTGAAGTTTTAAGAGCTTTCTCATTTACACTATTTTTCGGAACTATTACCGGAACATACTCTTCTATATTCGTTGCGAGCGCATTAGTTCTTGAATACGCAAATAGGACACACAAAAAAGTTCAATTCTAATTTTAGATTTTCATTCCTAAAAAGTCCCGATGTTATCGGGATTTTTTATTTTAAAAGATCATTACAGTTAGAGCATACAAAAAATTCAAATTTTTGTCTTATATTTGTTTTTTATTATTTATTGATAAAGAAAGGACTAACTTTGGGTAAAGGCGATAGAAAATCAAAAAAGGGTAAAATCTTTATGGGTTCACATGGCAAAACAAGACCAAAACTAAAAAAGAAAAAATTCATAAAAGAAAGACCTAAAGAATAAATTAGCAATTCGCTTTTTCAAAAAACTCCTTGAGAAGGGGAAGAAAATTTTCTACTCTTTCAGATGCATCAAATATTTTAAAAAACCATCGGAATAACCTTCGAAAGGCTTATAATCTATGCAGTATGAATGCGTCTGCTTTTTCCAAACCTCATACCTCCTAATGTCTTTGAATAAAGTAGCTCCGGCTAGTCTTGCTTTTCTTGCATAAGTACCCGTGACAGATAAACCGAAATAGCTGTAAATAAACATTTAAATGACAAGCAATAAAGATAAATATAATACAATTTTGTCGTTCAGACCTTTATTCATTTTCTCGTTTTTTTTATTTTGCCAGTAATAATTTAGTAATTATATAAATTAATTGCTTTTAAAAGAAAGAAATATGAAGAACCGGTCTGTTCGCAGTTGGATTATCATTCTACTTTTTATAGCGGCAAATTCTATTGCATATGGACAAAAGGAGCAATTGCAAAATCCAATTCCGGAATCACTACCATTTCCTATTATGGCATGGTATGGTTTAACAGCAGAACAACTTGATATTGCTCATTTTAGAGAATTAGCAGATGCGGGATTTACTATTAACTTTTCGGATTTACGCACTCCTGAACTAAATAAAAAAGCATTAGCGCTTGCACAGATGGTTGGTATAAAACTGATAATTAACGATAACCGGATACAGCCTGATAAAACCGTTGATATGGCAGCGTTGGGAAAATTAGATCAGGTCGTTCGTGATTATAAAGACTTCCCGGCACTTTTAGGCTATTTTATAGTTGATGAGTCAAGCGCTGCCAACTTTGAGAACATGGCAATGATTAAAAAACAATTTTTTTTGAGGGATTCAATACATATAGTTTATGTAAATCTTTTGCCTGATTATGCGCCGGATAATCAATTAGGGACAAAGACATATCAGGAATATATTGACAAATTTGTACAGGTATTCCAGCCGCAATTTCTTTCATATGATTATTATCCATTTTTAAGTACAGGTTTTAAAGATACATACTATCAAAACTTGGAAGTTATTTGTGAAACAGCGATTAAAACAGGCATTCCTTTTTGGGTGTTCACAATGAGTTGTCAGATTTACCCATCTTTCCCGCAGCCAAAGGAATCATGGATTAGATTACAATTATATAGCGATCTTGCCTATGGTGCAAAAGGCCTTCAATATTTTACTTATGCATTGCCTCATTCTAACACCGAGAATTTTCAAACAGCCATATTAGATTCTAACGGAAAACCGACATATTTGTATAATATAGCCAAACGGGTGAATTCGGAAATTCATTTTCTCGAAACAAGTATTGAACAACTTCATTCAATAGCTGTATTTCATACGGAACCTCTTCCTAAAGGGACCCAACCATTACCTGAAGATTTTTATATTAAAAATATTAAGGGCGGATCTATGGTTGTCGGATATTTCAAAGATAATACCGAATGCCCTTATTTACTGCTTGTAAACCGGGATTATGAAAAGAACGTAAACTTTACTATTTCGGTACCTTCAAAAGTAAAAGGCTTTATGGAAGTATCTAAATTTAATAAAAAAGAGTCGACAGTTTTTGAACCGGAAAAAGGGAAAATAGAATTACAATTTAAAGATGGAGACGGCAGGCTATTCCGTATACTTTATTGAAAAAAGTTATTCAGCGAAAAATCAAATTACTGATTTGAGCATAAATTTCATTAACAATTGATAATTGCCTTACAAAGATAAATTTAGATATTATTCTTCAAATAAAAGTTATGAATATCAAAAACAGTTAATTAAATCCTTTTTTTTCCATTTTACCCCAGTTTCGTTTTCCAGAAATATATTCAATTGTCGCTTTAAACCGCCACCAGGTAATTAATTGCCTGTATCCGAAATTTTCAAAAACAGCTGCAGCAAATAACATAAATAAATCTTGAATATTAGGAAATTTTTTAAACGATAATTCTTCAAGAACAACCGAAAGTATTGATAGAACCATTCCATAAATAATTACAACCGATAAAAATGCTATTGCGAAAGGAGTAGATATTATATTAAAGAAATATGCAAAAGTAAACACAAAATAACCGGAAATTTCTACAATCGGGCCAGCCATCTCAAATATAACATAATAAGGAAAAGCAATTAAGCCAAGAGCGCCAAACTTTGCATTAAATAATATTTTCATGTGTAGTCTTAAACTTTCGATTGTCCCTTTTTGCCAGCGAATCCGTTGACTGCGTAAAATTTTTAATCTTTCAGGCGCTTCAGTCCAGCAAACCGGATCAGGAATAAATGTTATTTTTGTTTCAGGATTTTCAATCCTGAATACTTCATGCATTCTAACAATAATTTCCATATCTTCGCCTATCGATCCTCTTCTGTACCCGCCGACCTTTATAAGAGCATCCCTGGAAAAGCAGCTAAAAGCGCCTGAAATTATCATCACACTGTTTAAGACATCAAAACCATTTCTGCCGAAAAGAAATGCCCGTAGGTATTCAACCGTTTGAAATCTTGCAAGCCATGAATGTGCAATCCCAATTTTGACAATGTTACCCTGTATAATATCGCAACCGTTGGCAACTCTTATTGTTCCTCCAACAGCAATAATATTTTCATTTTCCATAAAAGGACGAACAATCTTTAAAAGGCAATCCCTTTCTAAAATTGAATCTGCGTCAATAACAGTTATTAAAGGATTTTTTGAAATATTAATACCTGCGTTTATAGCATCGGCTTTACCGCCATTAGCTTTATCCACAACCACTAATGATTGATACCGGGGAGACATATAGATCGATTTCACCGGCATTGAATCAAGCTTATAAAGAGGACTAAATGCAACCTGCCTTATAGAAAAATGATTAAAAATTTTTTCAAGCGTTCCATCAGTCGATCCGTCATTTACTACTATTAACTGGTATTCAGGGTACTCCAATTGAAGAAGTGATTTAATGCTTTCTACAATGGTATTTTCTTCGTTATAAGCAGGAACAATCACGGATATGGGTTTATAGTTTTGAAATTTGAATATTTTTTTTAAATCAACATAAGCCATTTTTCGCTTATATTGTAAAATTCTTTTAAAAGAAAGTATATTCAAAAGCAGGTAAATTGTCCCAATACAAATAGTATATGTCAAAAGCAAATAATTATAAAAAATTATTATATACTTCAATAATATCATTACCCCTCTTTAACTTTCTTTTCACTTAGAAGCATCCTTGAAATAGCTGCAGCGTTACTATTTTGCAAGTCGTATGCTAATTCCGATAATTTCTCTTCACCGTCATTACAATAATTCAAAATGCCATATGCGGCTTGATACTGCACTTCATAATTTTGATCAAACAATTTGGAATATACTCTATCTTCGAAAGCCTCACTATCTAATTTCATAATAGTTTTAACCGCCTGGCTGCTAATTTCAGGCTTACTATGTTCAATAAGCCTGCTAACTGCCGGAATAGCTTTTTTATACTTTATTTCTTCTATGAATTTTAAAGACTCAATTATTATTTCTTTAGAATAGGAATATACTAAACAAGTTAAAACAGATTGACCGGCGGTTTGAAATTTATAATACCGTAATACTCTTATAAAAGTAACAGTCAGCGGTTCCGGTAGTTCTGTTTTCAGCAATTTTATTATTTTATTACATATCTCTTCATCGAATTCGGTTAAAATCAACAGTAAATAGCTATAATATTTGAACCTTTTAAACTCTGTCAATATTAAGTTAAGGCTTTCGTAGGAATTTATTCTTGCCAGCGCAGTAGAACATCTAAAAAATATTTGATCATTATGTTTTTTAATTTTCATCTGCAATATAGGTTCTGCTTTTTTAATCTTTGCTATACCAACAAAAAAAGAAGAAAATATAATATTTTTCTTGCTGTTTGAACTTAATTTAAGTAAAAGATAATCCGATAGTTTTGTTGAAGTAATTAATGCAGCTAATTTATTGAAGTCTTCTCCTTTTAACATTAAAAGGAATTCTCCCAAATATTCTAAAAGAAATCTATATTTTCGATGCGGTATTTTATGGACTATTTCTTCCGGTAATCCGTCACCTTCCAGATATGAAAAAAGCAAAGGCTCAAACTTATTTAGAAACTTAAGTTTTTGTTTACTTTTATGATTGCTTAAAATCCTCATTTCTACGATAAGGCAAATAAGGAAGTAGCTGGTCACAAGCATAATTAAAATTGTAATTATTATAAGATGATAAATATAATCGGATAACAATTTGAGCCTTTTTACAACTTACATGTCGATGATAAATTTAAATAATGTTTAATTTTAACAATCAATTCCGATGGGGAAAACGGCTTCAAGATATAATCCACCGCACCCAGCTTCATTGCCTTATTAAGCATTTCTTCATTATTGTCAGTTGTAAAAATTATAACAGGAATGCCCGATGAAGAAAGATTAGATTTCAGTTCATTAAGTATTGTAAGTCCGTTCGTTATTGGTAATAATAAGTCCAGTATTATCAAGGCAGGCATTATAGAAATGACTGTCTCCACAACTTTTTCACCGGTAGAAAGACAAGTTACCGAATAATTTTCTTTTTCCAGCTTATGAATAATAATACGTTGAACTACTTCGTTATCCTCGGCTAATAATATCCGGGGAAATTTAGATTCCATTAGAACTACCCTTCAATACAATTAAGCTAATCTCATAAAATATCAGCGTTTATGTTTATAATTAATTTAAGAAAGATGTAATTATCAAAAAAAAGTTTTAACTTTATCTTAATGTTTTTATTAAGATAAGGCTTTTTTATAAATTAATAAAATTTTATTAATATTAAAATAATAAATATTTACATCATTTATTTAAACTGATATATGAAATATTTACTGCTTCTTTTTCTATTACCATTCTTTTCAAATGAATTTGCCCAGGAACGATTGACTGTTGATGAGCTATTTATAAAAGCAAGGAATGCCGCTTTTGAGCTAAAAGATCGTAATCAAGCCAGGGAATTATGCCATGAAATATTAAAGAAAAGTCCGGATTATACGGATGTTTCTGTTTTCCTTGCAAGATTGTATACATGGGATGAAATGTATGATTCAGCAAGAATCGTATTTAACGGAATCTTCACCAAAGATTCATCAAATTATGATGCCATAAGTGCAGCTATTGATCTTGAATTCTGGACTGATAACTATCAGGAAGCATTACATTATTGTAATCTCGGATTAGAAAAGTATCCCAAATCCGAAGAGTTTCTTCTTAAAAAATCCAAAGTTCTTGCCGATTTAAAAAATTACGATGATGCTTTTGCAGCAATTGAAACTCTTTTAAGCATCAATAACACTAATTCGGATGCAATAATTTTCGCAGAAAGACTTAAGGAAGAAGTAAGAGTAAATGCGATTACACTCAGCTATGAATATGATAAATTCAATCAAATTTTTGATCCGTGGCAGCTTGCCTCTATCGCTTATTCCAGGAGAACTCCTATAGGAACGGCTATTATAAGAGCGAATTTTGCCCGTCGATTTGATTCCAACGGTCAGCAGTTTGAAATGGATATGTATCCAAGATTTGCAGACGGTTTTTATTCTTATTTAAACTTAGGTTATTCCAATGTAAGTATTTTTCCTAAATCCAGATACGGATTTTCACTATACTACAGCCTTCCGTTAAGTTTAGAGATTGATGCAGGTTTTCGCCTGCTGAAATATTCTTCGGACACCTGGATATATACTGCCGCTTTGGGAAAATATTACAGTAATTTTTGGTTTTCGTTCCGGACATATATAACGCCATCAGTTGAGACTGCTTCACATTCTTATTCGCTTATTATACGATACTATTTATCAGGCGCTGATGATTACTTTGCTGTTTCAGGAAGTACCGGAATAACACCGGATGCAAATTCTGTCGACAATAATTACAACTGGCTAAAAACAAATTCAGGGCAGATAGAATATCAATCTAAAATTTCTAAAACCTTCATATTAGATCTTTCTTGTGAATACTCTAATGAACAGCAAACCTACGGCGCTTTTATTGATGATATTTCCGGTTCTGTAAGCTTGAAATTTCTATTTTAGCAGCTCATCTGATGAAAAGATATCTTCTTATTATAGGACTCATAATTATATTTACTTTCCCAATTTGGATGTGGCTTGGCTGGCTGTTTCAAGGAAAGAAAGAACTTAAAATTGTAATGGTCGATAAGACCACTATGACTAATGAAGGTATCGAACACAAATCTTTTAATTGGATTTTGAATTACGAAAAATACTGTACGCAAAACCGCTCTCTTTATTCAATTTCCAATGACTATTTTGGTTTTTATCCCAAAGGTAATAAACAATATAATATTAAGGATTTGGAAAACTTTTCAGCACAAGAACTTTTAAGCTTATCTGATCAATCGGATATGACATATTTTACAGACACATACGGCATCTATAAAAATGAATGGTACGGAAATAACTATAGAGGGAATTTATCAACAAAAATTTATGGCGGGATGACCGATCAAGATTTAAAATTTCTTCAATTAATGAAAGCCCGGCATAAACTTGTACTAACTGAATATAACGATATTGCTTCACCTACCTCTAGAATTATCCGGGGTGAATTTGAAAATACATTTAAAGTCAGGTGGACCGGTTGGGCTGGAAGGTATTTCCAAAGCCTTGATACAAATGTTAATAAAGAAATTCCAGTTTGGTTAGTGAGGGATTACAAATTACAACATAACAACTATTGGCAATTTAAGAACTCAGGGATAGCTTTTGTTGATGACAACGGAAGAATAGAAATCCTTGGGAATAAAATAGATCTAAAAGATGAAGTGCCTTATATATTAACTAATGAAACTAACCAGGAAAGATTTAAAATACCGCAGAAAGTAAAATATTCATACTGGTTTGATGTAATGTTAACATCGCACTTTAACAATGTAATTTCCGTTTATCAAATTAATGCGACTGCAAGAGGCGATTCCATTCTAAGCTCTATGAATATTCCCAATCCTTTCCCGGCAGTTATTGAACATTATGATAAAGATTATAAGTTTTATTATTTTTGCGGCGATTATTGTGATAACACAATAGATATGATGTTTTCTAATTTTTTAGGTATTACAAAATTTAGAAGCCTGCTTTATTCTTCAAATGATGTAACTGAACGGGCAAGCTTCTTCTGGCTGTATTACCAACCTCTTTTAACCACGATCCTGAATAACTATTATAATTTTATTAACAAGAGATAAAGGATTTAAGTTAATAAATAAAATTTTGCGGGATAAGTTTTTTTGTTTTTATCATATTATTATTTCTTTCCTTAAATTCATCAAATAAATTATTAATTTTATCAAGCATCATCTGATCATTGTCCGGTATAAGGTTTAATTTTTCATCGATTCTGCATAATGTTTTGTCTGATAAGAAATAATCATTATACAGATAATCAAGAAGCTCATTTTTATTTCGCATTAAAGGATAGCTATGTATGTTTCTAAATTGTCTTGTGGTATCTAACCCTGAGCCCATAAAAGTCGATTGCAGCGGCGTCTGCATTTTATAATTATATTTTAAGAATGCAAGAATAGAAGGCATAATATCAAACTGTGAAGAAACCGATGAAAATCTTGCTATCCTCTTCAACATCGGGGAAAATATTATTAACGGAACGTGAAACCTGTCTATTTGATTTAGAATAGGAATCTCCGGCATTCTATGATCCCCGGTTATTATAAAAATAGTATTATTAAAATCATCTCTTTTTTTGTATTCATTAAAGAAATATCTGTAGGCTTCATCTGTATATATAACGCATGATAACATATCTTTATAGCTTTTATCCTGGGCTATTATATCAGTGCTCAAATTCAATTTGCCTATCATATCGTCAAACTTATTTCTATAATAATCCATATTTGCGATTAAAAAAGGACTATGCATAGACAAGGTCATGGAAACATCGATTCGGTTTATACTTCTATCATTCCTGATCATCTCAAAATATTTTTCAAACAATTCTTTATCGCCATAGCCCCATGTATAACCGCTGGCGCTGGAAGGCATTTTGTTGTAACCTGAGCCAAAATTATTCTCATCAACTAATTGATAGACATTTTGTCTTTTGAAAAACGTATCCATAAAATCGAAATGAGAATCCCCGCCGTAAATAAACCTTGCGGTATAACCCTGACTTTCTAAAAACCTGATTAGGGAAAAATGCGGTGGCATATTTTCTGCAAGTTCCAAAAATCCTTTTTCTGCGAAAGGAAGAGATCCAAAGATTGAAGACGGAAAAGCAAAAGTCCTGCCGCCGCAGCTTAAAAAATTATCCCAGTATAAGCTGTGTTTAGCTAAAGAATCGAGAAAAGGTGTAAAACTTCCCAGGTATGCTCCATCACCTGAATATCCTTTTCCAAGACTTTCCGTTACCAGGAAAACAAAATTAGGCTTTTTATCACCTATATTAAAAAAATTACCTAAAACATCCGGTGTATTTTCTTCATGTAAAAACGGGTAATCGTTATTTATATATTTAAATGAAGTACTATCACTATTGTCTGAATCATAATAATAATTTGATATTGGTATCTGAAAATCGCCTACGAATAAATATTTATATGACTTTGAGAAAAAGTATTCCAGTTTATTTGCCGCTAAAATATTATTAGAAGTATCTGACAAATTTGAAGTCCCTGGAGTAATATAATTAGACCCAAGCAAGGACAAAACCAGCAGAGAATAAAAATAATTAATAAATTTTCCCGGTAATTTTATTTTATTAAAAAGGATAAAGACACCTACCATCGCAGCTATCACAATCAGTAATGCGGCTAAATAAAGAATATTAAAACCACCTGCGGCTCCGAAAGTGTGGATCACTTCCGAAATAGTATATCCAAAAAGGTCGGATCCTAAAGGTATTGCTGATTTGGAAAAATAAAGGACCAAGAGCAGGTAAACAAAGATAATAAATACACCTAAAATTCTAGAAGAAATTATCGCAGCTTTTTTATTTATAAAATGAACGATTAAAAATACAGCGCACAACAAAGCAGTCAACTGAAAGAAAAATACGAGATCATAAAACAAACCGGATAAAATTAATCCAGCGGAAATATTTTTAGAGAAAGTTTGTCTCCAAATAAATATAATTTCATAAACACGTATAAGGATAAAAAAGAATAATATGCCCAAAGACGAAGGGGTAAATATTTTTATGCCTTCTTTTAATTTGCTTTTTGCAAATGCCTGTAGTTCTTCAAATTCCATTTTTTAGCTTTTCGTTTCCAAATAATAATCTAATATTTTCCCATAATTATTTTTTGAAGCTGCTTCACCAATAATTCCGATTTCTTTTATTAAAGATAAAAACAACATTCTATTTTGACTTAAGTCTTTTCTGATCCCATCTGAGAATGAAATAGCTTCATCATTTGTATCAATCATGTGTTTAATTCTATCTATATCATCAGACTCCATATTTTACTTCTGCTTCTTCAATTACCGAATCTCAAAAATATATGCTTAATTTTTCTTTTGTCCAAAGGTCCGCTTTTCGCTTAATAATTTCTGAAAACTCTCTTTCCATTCTTGCCATACCAAGCAGACCGGGGATAGAGTCTTTGGAAAATTCTATTAAAATATCTATGTCGCTATCATCTGTAAATTTATCGGTTAATACTGAACCGAAGAATAAGAGCTTTTTTATACCTTTCCTTTACAAAAAGCCGATATACGGTTCTGATCTATGTATTCCAAAAGTTGGTTCATAAAATGCCCATTTAAATTATATAATTTTTAAGATTTTTCTTAGCAAAAAGCATATATTCCCTGCCGGCAATGCCCAGAGGGTATTTGTTTAATTGTGCACCCGGGAGGGCATTCATATCTTTTACGTAACATAGTTAATAACTCAATTATGCAGTGATAAGTTATTCTATAAAATATACCATTACCTGGTTTGGCAATAGGTTTAAAGGAATTGATAATTTGCCGTCTGTTTGTTCAAACAGAGAATAGTTTTCTGAAATTATTTCCTTTACACTTTTTATTCGCCTCAGTGAATTATTTTTATTATCCTCTATATTAATTTCAATGGTTCCGGATTTAGGTTGATTTTCCGAATTGATAACGTACAGAAGCCAATTGCCGTTTAATTCATGCACTTTCAAATCAAGTGAAGCAGCTTTATTATTTGTCTTGCCCGGAGTTTTTGATATAAACTGTGCATACGGTGTCACGCCGGCTTGTTTAGCAATATAAATAATAAATTTATTAACCGGGTTAATAGGATTTTCAAAGTAACTTGCACCCAGCGGGACTGCACTCAGTATTGCGGTACCTTTCCCGAAACGGTGTTCTATAATAGCCGGATCATTATTTTCAAATGTTCCGATAACATTAACACTATCCTTCACCTGAAGTTCATCTTTGAAATATTTCCCATCGAATTCACAAGGGTCATACCCTTTTATTCCCTTTAACCGAACTTTAAAATAAGTTTTTTGCCCGTACCAGTCCGGTCTTACGGCGCCAAAAAGTTCATCTAATCCTGCTCCCGGATTAGTGTGGTAAGCAAAGTCGAGTTCATTAACAGTAGCAGTTCGTGCATCAGCAACAACCCATCCACCCTGCCTTACATATTCTTTTAACATATCGGCAATATGTTTCCGCATAACAATTTGGAAAGGGAGATAAATAATTTTATACCGTTTTAATAAATTCGGATTGATGCCTTTATCCATTCTAAGAATGTCCAAAGTTATGTTATCTTCGTATAGAGATTTAAATATTCCGGCACTACTTTCGTACATAAATTTATTAGTGGATAGTTCGGTTGTTTGTTCTAATGTTTTTAGCAATCCGACCATATCTACAAGGACAGCAACCTGCGGCGTTTTAAGATGGGCTTGAAAAAGTGTATCGCCATATTTATTTATTACTGCCCCTATATCTTTAACGGCTTCTCCGCGCGGTGCGAGTTCTCCGTTAACCAGGCACAATCCTCTGCCAAGCGACTGCCGCCCCCGCATAAAGGGTTTCCACTGCCAGTAAATTAATCCCTTACAATCATTAGCCAACGCACTCCATGCTAAAAGATTGACGGATTCCTTTGTCTGATAACCGTTAAGAGCCAGACCATTTTGAACATTAGTGTATAATTCAGTAAGTATGTAATTTTTCTTTTCCCCGCGTGTATCTTTTCGACTTGAAAAAGATGAACCTTCCCGTCCGAGAGACAGGCACCGGATAGTATTGAAAGTCAAATTGTGTAGCCAGAAAGGGCATGGCTCCAGATTATGATCTCTTTCCCAGCCATCAGGATAATACGAAATACCGTTAATATCATTATATTCAGCGACAGACCAATTATCTATATTATAAGCACCGAAATTATTAAAGTTGGACCAGGTTGTATTAACGGGATTAGCGTTAACGGGATGTACTGAATCATATTTCCTTAAAGTTTGAACAAGCTGCTTTAATAGTAAGCCATTCAACTCATTCCTGAACATAGCCCAATCTATCTGCGGCATAGATGAATTCCAATTGTCTATTAAGAAAGGAGATATTTCGTCCCAGTCAGAATATTCTTTTCCCCATGCTCGTCTTAGGCTTGATAAATCCAAATACTTTTTCATCAGCCAGTTGCGGAAACTTATTAGGACATGATTCGCAGTTGAGCTATAGTGAGGTTCATTCCAGATATTATAAAAACTTAAAGCGGGGCTTTTCCCGTATCTTTGAATTACCTGTTTAAAATAATTCTCAACAAGCGGGTAAACTCTTGGATCAGCAAAATCGACATTTTCACGATTATTTTTATTGTTATTATTAAGATTATATTCGTCCCACATTCCTTTTATTTCTTTGAATTTCCAAAGCGGGAAGTAATGACTGCATTGTTCTTCTTTCAGCATCAAAGGAATAAATTTCATTTGGCAGCCTTCTATTTTTTTTACAAGGTAATCAGTCCGTTCCCATTTCAGGTGCTTAGTAGTGGGATCCCAATTCCCTAAAGGGAAAATCATAACATACTGGATATTGGATGCTTTCATCAAAGCGATGTCTTTATCGACCTGTTGGCAAAACTCCTTATCTGATGTAAATTCATCATTAAAGATATCGTAAACTGTACCTATGATTATTGTTTTTGGCATTTGCGCATAAAATAACATTGTTGAAAAAAGGAATATCAATCCTGCAATAAAAGAAATATTTTTTATTTTTTTCATCTGAGAATATCCGGCAATGATTTTACGAATGGGATTCCATTTTAAAATAATAATCCAAATGATCTAAAATTTTTTCCCATCCGTCAAACTCAAGAGAAAAATCATCCTTCATATCCCGAACGTCAAATAGAGTAATATTATCACTCCATCCTCTGTCTTCCAATTCAATTTTGCTTTTTGAACCGCATTTTTTAACGGCTTCCTTAGCAATATCATTCCAAGATATAAATTTACTTGATAAACCGAAATAAGTTTTTCTATTTACATCACTGTGAAGTATTTTCACATATAGCTTAGCGAGGTCGCCTGCCCAAATAAATTGAGTGCCGTCATTTTTTACTACATGTATCGGACGGTTATTTACCGCATCTTTTACGATCTGCTGAAATCTTGTATCGCTTTGCGTAGAACCACCTTCAACCACCGGGTTGCCAAACGTATAGCCCGGGCGTACAAAATTCATCCGCATTGGCGAATTGTAAGACTGCGCCAATAAAAAGTTTTCACTTGCAGCCTTAGTGGCGCCGTAGAAAGTTGCCGGATGCTGCTTAGTGTTTGAATAAACACATTTTATCGAGCCATCGATTTTATTTTGTTCTACCATATACACATTATCATTAACGGCTGTTGAAGAAGTATAAATAAAGTGCTTGACATTCGATTTTGCCGCTATATCGGAAATAAATACAGTCGGGAGCGTATCATCCTGTAGAACTTCCCAGCCAGTTCGTTTAGTATAATATAATGCAACCAAAATAACTGCATCTTTCCCGCTGACTAATTTTTCTAATAATTTTAAATTGGAAATATCACCCTCTACAAATTCAATACTGTCTATTTTTTTCAAAGCAGGCACCTTATTTTGATTTCGGGCAAGAATAGTTAAAGTATGCCCGTTTTTTAATAGCTCCATTGCGACATAAGAACCTATAAAACCTGTTCCGCCCGTTAGTAAGATATTCATTTAAATCTCCATTCCTTATTAAACTAATTTATGTAATATAAATAACTCCGAAGGATTGGAACTATTATAGAGAAATTATTAGTTCAACTAATAAAACCTCGGAGAGGTGACATAGACTTAAGCTTTAGTTGTCCCACTCTTTCGGAGTTTGAAATATGGTCTTTCGTTAATTTACTATAATAATTTCATTCTTTCAGGAATTGTTTATTTCGGCGCAATTGCAAAGTGATGGTTTTACCAAAGGTCGTGATTATATAATGCATGACCATATTATTAATTATAATAAAAACCCGGTTAAAAAACCGGGTTTTGTTAATTTAGGAGCCATAATCCTCAGAATAAAAATCCGGATAGTTTAAAACACTTCCGAATTTTTTTTAATATAATCAATCAATTCATCTACCTGCGTGAAAGCAATTGCAGTATATGTATCCGCTGCACCGTAATAAATTGCAATTCTTCCGGTAGGTGCGTCAAATATGTTCGCACAAGGGAATGTTACATTAGCCACAAAACCAATTGTTTCATAAGGTTTTTCGGGTGTCAGCAAATAGTCCCTGGTTCTGTACAATACTTTACTTGGTTCATTTATATCAAGTAAAGCTGCGCCAAAACTATAAACGAAGCCGCTGCACGTATAGGATACACCGTGATAGAATAATAGCCAGCCTTCTTTAGTTTCAATCGGAATTGGCCCGGCTCCAATCTTGGTGCCCTGCCACCATCCGGAACCACCGCTGCCCATAACAAATTTATGATTTCCCCAATATTTTAGATCAGGGCTTTCACTTAAATATACATTTCCGAACGGAGTATGACCGCTATCGCTGGGACGGCTTAGAAGTAAATATTTTCCGTTAACTTTCCTGGGGAAAAGAACTCCGTTTCTGTTATAAGGCATAAATGGATTGGAAAGACGGGTAAAAGTTTTAAAATCTTTTGTTTTACCCAATCCGATTGAAGCGCCATGCATGTCGTCGCACCAAACGATATAAAATGTATCGTCAATTTTTACGAATCTTGGGTCATAACCATAACTAATCGGATTTGGATTTCCGTTTTCATTCACCCAGTTTATCGGATCGGGTCCGATTTCCCAATGAATACCATCTTTACTTTTTCCAAAGAATAAATTTGCCCTTCCGTTTTTTTGATCTGCACGAAATGCTCCTACAAATTCACCATTATGAGGTAAAACTGCACTATTGAAAATACGGGCTGCTTTAGGTATCGGGTTCCAACCGATTACGGGGTTACCGCTAAATCTCCACATTACATCAATACTGCCCTTTGGTCTATCCTCCCATGGAATATTTGGCAATGAGTCTCCAATAATAGTATTGCTCATAAGATTTTCCTTTTATTTTATTATGTTTATGCGCCTTTCCTTGCTTTTAAATCAAGTCCTATCTTAGTTTCCATTTTTGCATCTAAGTTATAGAATATAGCAATTACGATAACTACAACAGCCAAAGCTGCCGGTATAGTGCTCACCATATGCCTAAGCCCGCTAAGTGTATGTTCATTTTGTGCAACGTTTGCGATATATCCGATTATTGTAAGAACAAATCCGGCAACAGCGCCGCCTACAGCCCATCCCATTTTCTGTGAGAAAGTAGCAGCAGAAAACACTAATCCTGTTGCTCTACGGCCAAATTTCCATTCACCATAATCAGCAGTATCGGCATACATTGACCAAATTAACGGAAACATTGCAGCGCCCGGAATTGATCCGAGACATTGCAGAATGTACATATATAAAAGATCCTTTGGACCTGCAAGAAAGAAGAATGCGTTGGCAAGAGCAGTAGCTATAGTCAAAACTATAAAAGTCAACCTTTTATCACCGCGGAATATTTTTGTAATATAAGGTGTGGAGAAAGCGCCTACAACTGAAAACACTGTGCCTACAGTAATAAATGGTCCGGCGGCAAGCTCACTTCCAACATAATATTTAAAATAATATAGTATAGCCGAATTTTTAACCGACACATAAATTAATGTCATAAGACCCATGGAACAAAGAATAACCCAGGGGCGGTTTTTTAAAAGATCTTTTATATCATTTTTTACACTGCTTTGTACTTTGGGAGGTTTGACGCGCTCTTTTGTAGAAAAGACAGTATATGAGAATAATAAAGCGGCGGCTACAGCAAAAACAGACATAGCCAGAGGATATCCTAACTTATCATTGCCCCTTCCAAAAAACGTAACCAGATATAAAAAAGTGCCTGTAGAAATAATATTGCCTGAAAATGCACCGATAAACCTGTACGAAGCTAATTTTGTGCGCTCATCGGAATTGGGGGAAATAACTCCAAGTAAAGCTCCATAAGGAACGTTAACCATTGAATATGCTATCATAACTAATGTATAAGTAACGTAAGCATAAACAATTTTACCACCTACGCTAAGATTAGGCGTAATGAACATTACTATACCAAGAACTGTATACGGGATAATTCCTCTAAGCATCCATACCCTGAATTTTCCGTACTTGGTATCGGTTCTGTCTGCAATTACACCCATTACAGGATCGATTGCAGCATCCCAAAACCTGGTGATTAAAAACATTAATCCAACAACAGCTGCGGAGATTCCGAAAGTATCCGTATAAAATATAAATAGATATATTGAAAATGTCTGCCAATAAAGGCAAGATGCAGTATCACCAACCGCATATCCTAATTTTTCTTTCCAGAAAATTAGTTTTTCATATACAGGTTTTTGTTCCTGGGCAATTGAAGTTACTTCACTCATAAGTACTCCCAACTTTTATTAGAAATTTTAGTTAATTAAAAAATCATAAATTATTTTTTATTAGAAAACTATTAACCATCTACAAGAATTAGAAATATTTCAATGCTAAATTTTTACTACTATTATGCGACCTTTCCAAAGTCAGTTCTAATAAAATTTTTATTCTTTTAAGGATTTACTAATCTATAGCTTACAAAAGCAATTGTAGTGCCATCAGGCGACCACGACGGGACATTTATTGTGCCCTGACCACCGAATAGTTTTGCAAGCACTTTTATATCACCACCCGCTGCTGGCATAAGCCTAAGCATGACATCTTTATTTGCAGGATGTCCTTTAACATCTTTTTCATACGAAAGGAAAACAATCCATTTCCCATCCGGTGAGGGGTGTGCAAACCAATTGTTGCATTCATCCGAAGTAACTTGCTGCTGATTGCTTCCATCGGTATTCATCCGCCAGATTTGCATAGTTCCAGTCCGTTCGGAATTGAAGTAAATATACTTCCCATCGGGCGAATATTCCGGACCATCATCCAAACCTGGCGCTGTTGTTAAGCGAGTCTCAGTTCCTCCGGTAACCGGAACAGTATATACATCAAACTCACCATTTCTTTCAGCACAATAAGATAAAGTTTTTCCATCCGGCGACCAGCCGTGCCAATATGATGGACCTACCGGAGTAATTTGTCTAGGTATTCCCCCGGTAATCGGTAAAACATAAATAAGTGATTTGCCGTCTCCCTTTGATTGATCACTGACAACTAATTGACTGCCATCAGGCGAAATACCATGATCATTGTTGCACTTATTAGCAAAGCCGGTATTTATTAATTCCGGCTTACCTCCCGTGACAGAAAGTTTGTAAATTTTCCCATCACGATTGAATAACAAATACTTCCCATCCCGTGACCAATTAGGCGCTTCAAAATGACCTAGAATATGATACACAACCTTTCTATCTGTTGATTCAATAGCCATTGTTTCCAAAGTGCTTTCAAGAACAGTCCCTTCAGCAGCTTTGGTTAGAGAATTAGTAACATCAACATTTGAAAAAACAGCTTGCTCTATTGCGTTGCTATCATGAGCGCAAACACCTAACCCTATATAATATGACTCGTCAAATTTTATTTTAAATGAGCCTCCTGCGGAATGCAGTTTTTCACCTTTTCCAGCAACAGACATGAAAACATAATCCCCCTCCTTCTCTAAGCGTATCCTAACGGGCGCATTAACATTAGATTGAATCTCATGAGTCAGTCCATCTTTTACCTCACGATATTGTAAAGATGTTAGACCGCTGCCATGAAGCGCAACATCGGCATAAGGTGATTCAGCATCAAGACTTTGCCTAATAATAACACATGCTTTTCTATGCGGGTCACCGCCTTTCCCTATCCACTTTATATCGGCAGCAACAGATGCATCTCCTGAAACTTTCTTCCAGACAAAATGATAAGCATCCCTGGCAAACCACATATTATAACCACTACCTGCAATTAAATAATTTTTCTTTAATGAATTATATTCAACTGAACCGGCTTTAAGAACATGACCAATATCTCCATGCCCTTCAAACAGCCCAAGTCCTGAATCTTGTGCAAAAGAAAAACTTGTCTGAAAAAGTAGTCCAAAACCTAATAAAGTAAGAAATTTTAGAGTAAAGTTATTCATAATAATTAACCTCAATTTATATATTAAATATTTTTATTCTGTATTGTAATAATACTGCATACCGGATTTTTTTTAGTAGTGATTTATTTGCAGCTTTTATCTTTCAACATCTTTGTGTTTATTTTATGCCGGAGTAATTAAAAACAATTTTTATGAAGACGTTCCTTATCCATGTTTTTCAAAAAATGATTTTTCCGTAATAAAAATAAATTATTTGTTGCGTAGTGAACGCCCGACAACGAATATTAATTTTACATAAATATAGCTACCGGAAATAGAGAACTTGACTTATATATTTCCCCCCTTGTTTAAAGTAAAAAAATACTTTTTAACACTTCCAATAGTTCAGTAAATATAGTTAAATAAAAACAAATTTATATATGAACTGCCAGACTTGACTTTTATCATCATTTAAAAAGAATAAAATATCAAATATCACACCAACACAATCAGAAATACAGGCTGTATAATCCATAGTAATATGTTAATTTAATCTTATTATTTAATTCAATACCGCTATTTATTTTAGGAAATTTTTCCCTGAGATGTCAGACAAGATTATCTTGCCTTATCAACATAATAAATTTTATTATTTTGATAAGTACTTTTCTTCAGAATTAATTCAATTTTAAAACAATTCAATCGATCTTTTTACTAATCTTTCGAAATTATCTTTAACTTCGACTGCGGTTTCCATAACCTCATTGTGGGAGAGCGCCCGTAGAGAAAGCCCCGCAGCAAAATTTGTTATACATGAAATAGAGGCAACCTTCAATCCCATATAAGAAGCGTAGTATGCTTCGTGAACGGTTGACATTCCTACAACATCTGCTCCGAATTTCCTGTACATATTTATTTCAGCAACAGTTTCATAGCTTGGTCCTAAGGACATCCAATAAATACCTTCGCACAGTGGAATTTTTTCTTCAAGAGCAGCAATTCGAATTTTAGCATCCAATTCTTTAGAAGGTAAGTCCAGAAATGAATTTTTCTGCTCAAGAGTTACCCGTCCAATCAGATTGGCAAGTTTTTTCCAAATTATAGAACCATTGAACGAAGAAGCAAGCATTAAGCCACCCGGTTTAAAAAGCGGATTAACCCCGCCCGCAGCATTTGTCAGTAATATTTTCTTACAACCTAATCTTGCTGCTATATGCAGAGGAAGAACGCATTGAGAAATAGAGTATCCTTCATAGAAATGAATTCTTCCGTTGAGTACAAAAAGTTTTTTGCCCTTATAATTTGAAAAATGTAAATGCCCCTGATGTCCCTGAACCGATAAATTTGGATAATTAGGAAGAGAAGAAACATCAATAGATTTTATCGTTTCAATTTTTTCAACAAAATTAGTAAGACCGCTTCCGAGGACGATGCAAATTTCAGGTTCAAATGGTGCGTGTTTCAGAACTTCATTTAATATATCAGAATATTGGGCGTTCAAATTAGCCATTGAAAGAATCCTTATCTCATTATTTTAGCATTCCAACATTACAGCACTTGAACTTCCGATGATTTCAGAAACCATGAAGGCTTTTATCGAAGTTTAATATTAATGTATACATGTTTTGATTTCCCAGCTAATGGAATTTTTGCTGTTACTAATCCATCCGAAAAGTTAAAAGGGACTTCTATTCCACCGACTTTTAGAGAAAGCGGTCTATGGTTAATATAAGCGGCAAACTCTCCTCCTTCATAAA
The DNA here is from genome assembly GCA_964618785.1 of uncultured Ignavibacteriaceae bacterium. Classification (GTDB taxonomy): domain Bacteria; phylum Bacteroidota; class Ignavibacteria; order Ignavibacteriales; family Ignavibacteriaceae; genus FEN-1297. The sequence continues at coordinate 20,426 of CAZUCY010000017.1, forward strand.
TGAGCGCTTGAATTTCATTCTCTGTAATTTTTGATTTCAATACAGCCGCAGGCGCATTATATTTATTAACCAGCCCGATAACGGCATTATTATGAACTAATGGAATTATATAATACAGCTTATATCCATAGCCGTTCAATGAAACAGGAATTTCCTGATCTTTGTCCGCAATTAGTATTTTTTTGCTGAAGTATTCATAAACGACAAATTTTTCACCTTTTATTTTATAAACATCAGAAGGTTTAAAAATTCCTTTTACTTCATTTGAATCGACACAATTCCAAATTCCCAGCAAACCGGCGCTGCCATCCATAGAGAAAGCTTTAAATGGTTTCGGCTGCTGAACCAGGAATAGGCAATCCTGCGCCGGTAACAGAGGCGCACCCGATCTTAATAATTTTCCATTGCTGTAAACTAATGGTGAAAGTACATTATAATTATGTTCCCCGGTTTTATCCGTGATATAAACCGGTCCGTTGTTTATTGAACGGGCAATAGCATGATATTCTGCATTTGGATTAATAGATTCGAACATATCAAAATCGCAGTAAACCATTTGTGAAAAATAAAGCGAGTTATAAACAGCCTCCAGAATATGATAAGCTGCTCTTTCCATCCAGAAATTATTAGTGCGCCCTTTTTCGTAAGCCGGGTAATAATCATCCTCTGAACGGGCAACTGCTGTTTTACCAAAGTTAAGGTATGCATCAGGCGTCATATCCATGCAATTAATAATTGTATTATTAAAATATTTCGCAGCAGATTCATTCAAAGCCTTATGATACTTTTCAGCTCCGGCAAAAATAGGAAAGTTATTTACAGCCATTCTTTCAGTGGATAATTGGTTATCAACTTTTATAAAAGAAAATCCCTCGTCTTTTAGATATTTATGGAAATCAGAGTAAAACTTTTTTAAAGAATTCGCAGAAGGGGAAATAAAATAACAGGTTTTTAATTCGGAGCTGTCTATATCGGCACTGGCTTTTTCTTTCCATGAAAAGAGGTCATCTTCATATTCTTTACCTAATTCAGCAGCCGGATTTATGCCCCGCCAGTATCCGTTAAAAGCATGCCAGACGCCGACATCGGATAAATTATACTCGTGTTTTAATTTATCAATAACGGGCTTAAACCCATTAGGAAATTTTGTATTATCAGGCTGAAAAGAATTTAGTTTGGAGTCGGTATTATTAAACCAGCCATCATCAACAAGGAACCATTTTACGGGAAATTTTGTATCAGCAAAATCTTTCGCAGCTTTAAGCAGTAATCCTTCATTCAAATTATTTCCCTCATCCGAGCTGTTCCAAGTACACCAACCGATATTTTCCAAAATTTTAGGAAAAGTTTTACCTGCGATAAGATTATCTTTCTTTCCAATTTCTGTAAGTCCCTCTTTATACAGCAAAGCAAACAGTTCATAGGGATTCTTTCCAAAACCAACAGCCATTTGCGGAATGTTATCATTATTTATTTTATCAACAAGACACATAGACTTTGCCCCAAACATTCCATTTTCCTGTCCGAGTGTAGTACGGTAACCTTTACCTGATAAGGGCATAGCAGCGCCGTAAGTGCCGTCGGAATATTGCCAATAAAAGAATTGTACATCCCATTCTTGCAATTGACTTATGCTGTCTATCCTAACCGGTTTTGTCCAGGAATTCCATGGTCCATATCTCCAGAGCATTACACCCTTATCAAAACCGGGTATTTGTTCGAAGAAAAATCCTAAGAAATCTTTCCCGCTGCCGGATTGATTTTCATTAGGTGATAAGAAGAACGAAACAACAGGTGAGTTTACAGCTTTCTTTACTTTTATAATAACCGGCTTGGTTTTAAGATTATTTTCCACTTCAAAGAAAGAATAATCTTCATTTTCTTCTTTAAGATTAAATACGCCGATGTCTTTTGATTGAAATAAAAAACGCCCTCCCTGAAGCCTTATTTTGCCGCCGTAATAAACATCTATTTTATTGCCGGAAGCTTTAACTAACATTTTCTGTCCGCACTCAATAATCTTACAAAAGAGAATTGCAGCAAAACACATAGAGAATATTACAACTTTAATTTTCATGAAGGTTATTCCAATTACATATTTTAAATTTATTACACATGTTAGGTAAAATTTTTAGTGTGTTAAGATTTTAGATAAACACACTGCCTTTATTCCCGATTGAGTAGGGGAATATATAAAAAATGTCAAGATCAATGAACGTGCGCCCATATACCCACCCTTTCACCCCTCCCAAAAGGGAAATATATTTTTGTATAACATGAGTCCAATAATAAAGGGGATGAATAAAAATTTATTCATCCCAATCGTCTGTTCTAAAAGTTGATGCAGGAAGTTGTTCATTATTGAATAACGTTGCTTCCGCCGTGTTGCTCCATTCGTACCTAACTGCAGCAGGTTCTTTGACATCAGGGCTGAGAACAATTAATTTTTTGCCGTTAACTTTAACAACGGCTTTAACAAATTTTTGATCCTTTCCGGCTATTATGAAATTTGATTCTCCATTAATTTCTTTAAAGATTAATTCCTTGCCGGCTTCATCGAAAGTAAGAACAACTTTACCCTTTTTAATTTTCATAGATTTATAAATCGGGCCTGAATATAAAATTTTCTTATTATAATCTTTAGAAAGCGCCCATAATGCAAGCCGTTTGCCTACATCCTGCTTGTCGGGCGGATGAATATTATTAATCGTTGCAATATCCAGTGTTACAGCCATTCCGGTATTAGGAACGGAAAGGGTCAAGAACTGAGCTTCTCTAATAATAAATGATTTAGCGGTTTCATCGTAAACAAAAGGCGCTATTTGTACAAAATAGAAAGGGAAATTTCCTACTCCCCAATTATCTCTCCAGTTCTTAATCATTAATGGAAATAAAGTTTTATAATTATAGGGCTGAACAACGTTAGATTCGCCCTGATACCATATTGTTCCTTTAATACCGTAGGAAACCAAAGGAGCTATCATACCGTTATATAACATTGTAGGAGTAATTGGTGAAATACCAATTGACAGCTTAGGACGTGAATAGAACTCTTCGCCATCAACTTTATAGACATAGAATTTATTACTTATAAATTCTGCAACCGGTAAACATTTCCAATTACCGGCAAGTGAAATATCTTCTACACTGTCTTTTCCTAAAGGAATGGATACCCGCGGATAAATTTTCAATTTATCATTATTGCCCCAAATGCCTGCCCTGTCGCCACCGCCGTAATCCAAAACTCTGACTGCAACTGTTAAAACAGAATCATTGACAAGTTCTTTCGAAATAGTATAAACTCTCGGCTGCTGCCAAAATCCCGGCTTTTCAATTCCGCCTATGAGCGTTCCGTTTATATAGGTTCTGTCCATATCGCCAATAGGTCCAAGTTCAATAACCAGTTCTTTACCAATCCAGGTTTTAGGGATTTCAATTTTTTTTCGGAACCAGACAATACCGTTAAAATTCCCGACTTCGGTACCTTCCCAGTACATAGGAAGTTTCATTATTTTCCAATTTGTGTCATTAAAATCAGGCTTTGCACATGAACTATCTCCGAATTTTAAATTTTCCCATTTATGATCCGCATCTTTAGAACTAATATCGATCACCGGATGATTGTGGACCCAATCATTTAACTTCTTAAGTTCATCATCGATGGAAGCAACTTTTTCTAATACAGTTTTATACTCATCAACCTTTCCAAGAAATTCACTGCTAATCCATGCTTCAATCGGAGTTCCGCCCCAGGGTGAGTTAATCAAACCGATAGGTACCTTTACATTTTTGAATAATTCTCTTCCAAAGAAATAACCGACTGCGCTGAATTTAGCAGCTGTCTGCGGATTGCATTCGCTCCATTTCCCGGTACAATTAAATTCAGGCTTATTTGAAACTGCTCTTGCAACGTTAAACAACCTGATATCCGGATAATTTGCTTGTTTTATTTCCTCTGCCGAGTTATTAATTAAATTTTGAGGAGGCCAGCCTTCAAGCGGCATTTCCATGTTTGATTGCCCCGAACATAACCAAACTTCACCGAGTAAAACATTTGTATAAACAATTGTAGAATCGCCAATTTGAATTTTTATTTGATACGAACCGCCCGCTTTTATAGTTTTTAATTTTACTTTCCAGAGCCCTTCATCGTTCACAATAGTATTTGCCGAGGCGCCCCAGTTTGCATTTATTACAACGCTTACGCCGGGTTCTGCCTTTCCCCAGAATTGGACATTAGATTTTTGCTGCAGAACCATGTTATCTGAAAAGATTGCAGGCATTACAATTGAATTTGATTTTGTATCAGTCATAGCTAATGCCATTATTGCAAAGAACAAAACGATAAATTTCATATTAATCCTCTTTTTATTGAATTGTAATAATATCAGGATCGGGAGATTCAATTTTTGAATAAATAATCTCAACTCTGCTTAACTGGGCTTCGCCGATAAATTTTATTTTTAAGAATCTGCTATGAGGCGGAAATTCCGTAAAGCTATATACAGCAGAATTAAAAAATCCATAAAAATTTTTATACGGAGGGAATGTTTCAATTTTTGCGACTAATATTTTGAGGCTATCCTTACCCGGCGCCAGAGCGCCCAAAGAATCAGATGCATAAAATTCAAGCCCGCTCAGGCTGCTAGTTAAAAAGGCTTCGATTTTTATAGAATCTATAGATTCAGGTAATTGATATATTATATATGAATCTTTATCGCCTTTTAACCTGATACCAGCTTCCTTAGCTTTAACACTGTTCTGATACTTTAAAAATTCCAGATTTCCGCTTTTTTCGACAAAATTAGTCGAGTCCGTAAACTCATCAATAAATTTTTTGTAATCGACATAAACAGGACCGAATTCATTTGAAGGTGCCGAGGCTCCCGAAGAATTTTTAGCAATCACTCTATAAAAATAACTTTTACCAAGTTCCGCCGTTTTATCATCAAATAGAGGGCGGAATATTACGTCAGCATCTGAAACATTATCAGCAATTGTATCCCAACTATCAATTCCTACTGTTTTCCTTTGAATTGAATACTCTGCAGCACCCGTAGAGCCCAGCCATGAAATATCATAAACATCAGCAATATTCTTAATAATGGGCGGATCTGGCACAGGTAATGGAGGCATATCTAAGCCATTAATTTTATAAGCGCTCTGCCTCATAAAATCCATTATATCTTTTTCATGGTAATTATTGCCGGATTCAAAACCGGGAAACCTGTAAGAGCCGGAGCCGTAATTTTCCCCATGCTGATAGAAGCCTCCTTCCCTATTATGAAATCTCATACTCCAGATCATTATTCCCGCTATGTTGTTATTAATTACCGTATCGACAATAGTTTTTGCATCGTTTGGATTCCTGTAACCAAATTCTCCCACAAAATAAGGTTTCTTACCCTTTGTTAATTCCCTGTTTTTTAAAACACTCGGTATTGCCCTTTGTATGGGCGAATAATAATGAGTTGATAATACATCAAAATTCGGATTATCAACCTCCTGCTGGCTTAGTAAATCAGCAGATGTTCCTTCCAACACCAAATGATTTTTATCAATGCTCTTTACATAGCCGGCTATTTCATTCTGCCAGGCATAAGGAGCATGTAATTCATTACCGGTTTCCCATCCAAGGACAGCTTTATCATTTTTGTATAATACCCCTGTAAAAGTGTTTTTCCTATTAAGTAAAAAACCGATAGTTTTTTTAAAATCCGAAATCACTTGGGGATCAGTCCAGAATTCATCGGGAGTTTTACCTCTGAAAGCTGCATATTCCGCTCTTCCCCCCCACCACCACCAATTATCAACAAAAGCAATAATTAACCTGACGCCTTCTTCATCGGCGATTTGCAAAACTTTATCCAAAGCTATAAATGCTTTTTCATTAAACTTACCCGGGCCTTCCACATGCCTGATAATATTTTTTGATTCTCCCTCCCTGCGAACGGAAAGAGTGTAAATTCTAACAACTTTACCGCCGTCCATTTTTATTGCTTTTAATGCATCTTTAATTTCAAATTCTGTCGGCAGGCGCCAGGGACTTTGTGAATCGAATTGAAAATAATCTTCTATGTAATGCAGGTTTGGAATATTATATGATACAAATCTTAGCTCTTTGTCACCGTCCATTAATTTGTCGGCTTTTGTAGTAATAAAATTTTCAAACTGACCGGACGTTCCGCAAGAAATTAAAAATACACAGCACGCTGCAGCTATTAATTGTAATACTTTTTTCATTATATAAAATCCTGAAAATTATGTTTGCTTTGTACTAAAAAAACTATTTTTATTTTCACATTACTCAGAATAAATGGATTTATAGCCAACTTTTGGCATTGCCATCATAGTGATAGGTATAGTAAAACCGACTCTAACTTTGGACTTGAGTCCATTAAGTGGTGCATTTTTTAAGCTTAAGCCGAAGAACAGAACGAGCCTTTGTACCCCGATTTATCACAGTGGCTATGCCAAAAGTCGGGGCAATTTCAAATATCTTTTGCGTAACATTAGTTTAAATTTAGATGTAACTTACAAAAGTCACAAACATTATGCCTATAGAAAGGCAAAAAGTTTTACAAAATTTTATAAAAATATTCAATAAAGGGAAATAAAACAGATAAAAGCATTCCATGATATCCGAATGTCTTGTTTTAAAGTTATCATTTTAATAAAACTATATCATAATTGTAAAACCTGCCTTACAAAAACCATCGGGAACAAACAAAATAATTAGCACACAATTTGAGGAATCGGTTAGAAAGAAAATTTATTTTATTATTGAGAGAAATGGTATCTTATAAAAGAAATACTGATAATTCATGTAATGAAATAATAATTTTAGGCGAAATGCTTAAAGCCGTCAGGGAAAATCTTTTAGATAAATGGTACCCGCTTTCCGTAGATAAAGAAAACGGGGGATATCATACGGATATTACATATAATTTTAAAATATCTCCTATACAGCATAAAATGATTGTTACACAAGGACGCCAGATTTGGACGGCATCCAAAGCGGCAATCATGTTTGACAATAAAACATATGGTGAAGCTGCAAGACACGGATACCCTTCATTAAAAGATACAATGTGGGACCATAAAAGGGGCGGATTTTACCAGATGAGGGATTCTAAGGGTCAGCAGACAGATTATCTTGGTTTCCGGGATGAAAAAAGGACATACGGAAATGCTTTTGCTATATACGGACTTGCCGCTCTGTATGAATTAACCAAAGATCAGGATGTGCTTGATTTTGCAAAAACAGCTTTTAACTGGATTGAAGCTCATGCCTTTGACCCAAAGCTAAAGGGCTATTTTCAATTCATTGATAATGAAGGTAAGCCGTTTAATAAAGACAGCGTATATAAAACAGAAGCTTATGATGCAGTTGAGCTTGGATATAAAGATCAGAACTCATCTATTCACCTTTTAGAAGCTTACACTGAATTATATCATGTATGGAAAGATGAAAAGCTTAAAGAACAACTTACAGGACTTTTGACCCTAATACGGGATGTAATCACAACTACCAAAGGGCACATGAATCTTTTCTTTTATAATGATTGGACTCCTGTTTCATTCAGAACAGCGCCTAAGGAAGTACGCGAACAAAATTACAGACTGGATCATGTTTCTTTCGGACATGATTATGAGACCGGGTTTCTTATGTTGGAAGCTTCATATGAACTTGGATTGCAGAATGATATTAAGACATTAGCCACCGCTAAGAGGATGCTCGATCATGCAATAGCAAACGGCTGGGACGAAGAAAACGGGGGCTTCTGGGATGCGGGTTATTATTTAGAAGGCGAGGAAAAGATAACAATAGTACAGCATACAAAAAATTGGTGGGCGCAGGCTGAAGGTCTAAATGCACTTCTTATTATGTCAAGAATATACCCGGGTGAAAAGAAATACCAGGAATATTTCGTTAAGCATTGGAGCTACATTAAAAATTTCTTACTTGATAATGAAAACGGCGATTGGTACGAAGGCGGTATTGATAAAGAGCCTGATTTCAAGAACGGTCCAAAGGGACATATCTGGAAAGCAGCTTACCATACCGGCAGAGCATTAATGAACTGTATAAAAATATTATCAAAAGATCATCCTGAAACTTGTCCGGAAAACGAAGGATTTGTAAAAACCGCAAGACATTTTAATGATTTTATTGAACATTGGCATAAGTTAGCTAAGAGCACAAAAGAATAAATAGTTTTTTTTCATAACTCTCCTTTCGGAAAAGCGGCAACCTGAACGAATTAATAAAATGTAAAGTTCAAGTATGCCGCTTTTCTTTTTTATTTCAAATAAACCATTTTTTGGGCTTTGGAATAATTACCCGCTTTTATTTGAAGGAAATAAATGCCGCTTGGAAGCCTGCCTGCGTTGAAAACCACATCGTAAGTGCCGGCGCTTTTATATTCGCCTTTCATAATAACACCGACTATTTTTCCGGTTATATTATAAACTATTAAATCAACTTTACTTGCTTCATTCAAACTGAATCTTATAGTTGTTGAAGGATTGAACGGATTAGGGTAATTGGGATATAAAATAAATTGACCGGGTAATTTGGTATTTTCAGTAACCGTACTTACCGTAGAGCTGGTTGAAATTAATTCAATGCCATTGCCTGTATTAAGGTTACGCGAATACTGTTTATCCACCGGATCGTTCCAATACTCACAAACGCCAAGGCTTGCAATATGAACGCCGCTGCTATCCGGGTCATATTTTATACCCGAGGGCCATTTAGTTGAATCTGCTGCCTGCTGCAAGTAATCATTCACACCGGGTGTTTGCACATACGTAAATGCACCGTCAACGGCATTACGTTCAGTTGTAAATTCAGCTCTGAGAAAATCATATCCTACGCATTCAATTGCCACAGGGTCAAATGATGCAAATACAGAAGCCATAAACTCATTATTGAACGGCGGTATTTTCCACTTTTTAGGGGTTCCAAGTTCCCAGTCTGCCGACCAGAGAGCATCAAGAAGGTGAAATAAAATTTTCCCGCTTAAATATTTGCTCCCCATCATATCAACCTGTACCCGGTAAAGTCCATACTCACATCTTGCAGAATCGAGAGGCGGCAAAACAAGCCCGTTATGCAAATGCGATGCATCAACTGCCGTCTGGTTACCGAAATTATCTTTTGCAAACATAGTAGCGCCTGCATACTCATGCCCTTTTAGTTGAGGAATATTTATAACATAAGCAGCTACTTCAAGAGGTTTATATAAATAATCATAATATACAGGAGCACCAGGCTTGCTGTCGACATAATTATGCAGAATGGTTCCCTTATCTGAGTAATATACTTTTGCGGTACTACTCAATTGGACTTGTTCCCTTCCTAAAGCAGTATAATAAGGGTCGTGATCCAAATAATGAACATTTTTAAATACCGGATGCCACACATTGTACAAGTGCGTGTAAATATGCCTTAACGGATCGCCAACATAAATATCATCCTGCGGAACTCCAACAATGTTAACAAGCCCTTTTAGCACGGACATAACAACAGCAGCGGATGTTTCCGATATTCCATAATATGAATTATCTACCGGCTCTAAAGTTGATGGGTCAAAATTTCCATCCCAAGAACTTGTAGCGTTGATCTTAATAAAAATCTGCTCCCCCTTTGTATAACCTACTGAATCTCTACCGGCATGAATATTATGATAAAGGAAGATGTCATTCCATGCGGAAGTATCGTTTGTTGCGCCGGTCAAATTCTGTATAGCAGTGGAAACCATTCCATCTACAACACTCTGATTATTATTTTCACTCATAAACCAGGCATGCCCGAAAGAGTCCGGAACGCAGCTTTGATTCACCGCATTTGAATTATGAACCCACACTACACGACCGGGAAATATACCTTTTGCAACTCCGATAGGATTATTCGGAGCAAGAATAATATTAGGGAAACCATTTACTTTTTGCGGGCTTGCTATCTTGTTTATCCAGTATGTACCTCCCACCCCGAGAATTAAAAATACGCCGGCAAAGAATACCGGTGAATTAACAAAAGATTTTTTACTTTTGATAAATGCAAGGGCTGATAACGCCATCACGATTAGTTGCCCTACAAATCCGAATACTAAGGGAGTTGCAACTTTAATGCAAGGATATTGTGCACGGCTTGGTTTAGGCACAACCCGGATAATAATCCATACGATTGCCAATAAGCCGATAAATGGAAAGAGAAGTTTATAGAAACCCGCCGGTGTTTTAAATCCTTTTATTTTACCTGTTTTGGAACAAACATTTACAAATTTTATAATTAAATTATTCATTATGGTATCTCCGGGAAATGATAAAAAAACTCTCAAAGTATTTTTCTTATAAATTTCTCCGCTTACGTCAAGCTCAGAAACAAATTTATTAAATATTCCGACCTGTTCACAAAATAAATGCTATGCCCCTGCAACCGGCAGAGCGCATAGCATTGGAGACCATATGAAGGAAATATTTTAACTATTAAATAAATTGTTTTACAATTTTAAGATTCTTTGCAATAAGTTCATTCCTTTGTTTTACACTTTCAGCACTTCTCAATTTATCGGGCGGAGTATTAAGCACATAATCTAAAAGAATATCAACCGAAGAAACAGCAACATGCAGCCTAGTATCAGAAGAAGCATAATAAATTAATACTTCCCCGTTATCTTTTTTAACCCAACCGTTACTAAAGACTACATTAGAAACATCGCCTATTCTTTCCTCTCCCTGCGGAGCAATAAAATATCCAGCAGGTTCAGCAATCACCTTATTTGGTTCATTCAGATTGGTAAGGAACATATACAAAACATACCTAAGTCCTGCGGCAGTGTTTCTTACTCCATGTGCAAGTTGAAGCCATCCTTTATCGGTTTTAATAGGAGCGGGTCCCATACCATTTTTAACTTCTTTAATTGTGTGATACTGCCTGTCGTCAATAATAGTTTCCTTATCAACAACCGGATTTTCCATTGAAGCAGTCAATCCCCAGCCTATACCTCCGCCTGTTCCTGCATCAATAAATCCATCCTGCGGTCTTGTGTAAAAAGCATATTTACCGTTAATAAATTCAGGATGCAGAACTACATTCCTCTGCTGCGGTGAAGGTGTTTTAAGATCGGGCAGCCGTTCCCATGTAATTAAATCTTTGGTTCTTGTTAAACCACCCTGGGCAACTGCTGATGAAGTATCGCTTATAGAAGTTTCGGGATCTTTTCTTTCAGTGCAGAATTGTCCGTATATCCAGCCATCTTCATGCTTAACCAAGCGCATATCATAAACGTTAGTATCGGGGTTACCGTCTATTTCAGGCATAGCAACAGGATAATCCCAGAATTTAAAATTATCCACGCCGTTCGGAGATTCTGCAATAGCAAAAAAAGATTTTCTATCGGTTCCTTCAACCCGTAATGCCAATAAAATTTTCCCATTTAACCCGATTGCTCCTGAATTAAAAACAGCATTAACGCCAATCCGTTCCAGTAGAAGCGGATTGGTTTTATAATCAAGATCATAACGCCAGAAAACCGGTACATGCCCGGCTGTTACAACAGGAAATTTATAACGGGTAAATACACCGTTGCTATCATTAATAAGTTCATTCTTTCTTGTAATTAATTTTTCATTTTCTTTAAATAGTTTTTTTACTTTTTTATTAAATTGATCTTGTGTCATATTGGCTCCTCAGTAATTTGCAAATCGCTATCTGAAATTTTTATTTTTATATTGTGCTGATCATCGCCGTAAGCACTCTCAAGTTTATCCCACCAATTAAACTTAAGAATTATCGAAGTTAAAATCATAATTGCAGTAGAAATAAAGAATGATGAGTACACACGAAAGACTAAAAATACCGGCGCTGCCATCAAAGTAATTTGCCAGATAATTCCGGTGACAACATTGAACATATCTTTTTTGAAATCTTTATTAGCGACAAAAGCCGGATTAACTTGTAAAACTTTTTCTAAAATCGGTTTCCAGAATCCCCAAGGGCGGACTGTGGTATAAAATTTCATAAGAACTTGATCACTTTCCGGCGGATTCATAAAAGTGGCTATAATACAACCTATTATTGATATTACTAAAATAATAGGAAATGAATTCATACTATCATTATTAGGCAAAGGCCAGTTATGAATAAAGGGAATAAAATTGAAATAATCCAAAATGAGTAGGAACAAACATGTCATAATTCCAGAGACCATACCCCAGAAATAACCATATCCGTTGAAACGCCACCAATACCATTTCAATATATTAGCCGCCGTATAACCGCCCCAGAGCGCAGATGCCAACCATAGCACAACCTGATTTATAGATTCAATAAAAAAACCAATTGAAATACCAACAATAACTACGAGAACAGAAGTAAGATAACTCATGTTAACATACTTTTTAGGGCTGGCATTTGGATTTATATAACGTTTATAAATATCATTAACTATATAAGCCGGAGCGGCATTTACAGTTGCGGCAAAATTACTCATAAAAGCAGCTATAAGACCCGCCATTAAAAATCCGAGCAAACCAACGGGTATGTAATGAGCAAGGACCTGAGGCAATATTGTTTCAAAATCAGGTTTTGTTAATGAACCATTATATAACGCGTTGAAATTTGTAAGGGCAAGAATGGTTAAACCGGCAGTCATAAAATACCTTGGCGGGTTTAATATAACACTTACCAGCGAACTCATCTTAGCTGCTTCTTTAGGGTTTTTTGTAGAAAGGACACGCTGCATATCATAATTAGGAGCCGGACCGGCGGCAGAGACAAAAATCCCTTTAAATAACACCATTCCGAAAAATAACCCAAAAAGTGAATATCCATCAGTAGCTATCCACTGATTAAATGCCGTAACTTTAGACGACGCGACAGAGTGAATTGCAGACCAATCAAGATTTAAATTCCAGCCAAAGAATATGTTTTTCCAACCAGCGGGCAAAACGCTGTTTACAACATCCGGGGATACATGGAACATTGCAATAATCCCGATGGCAATTGACGATATAGTAAGAATACCATACTGGAGTACTTCGGTAGTTACAACGCTGAACATACCTCCTTTAACAACATAGATGGTGGTTACAGCCATAAGTATAAGCGCATAAAGGTTAGTATTTATCTGCGGATACTTTAATAAAGTTTCGGGGTTTGTAACAAGAGGCGGTAAAAATGCAGCCGCAAATTTCCCAATTCCCTTAAACCCATAGGAAAGAAACCCGATTACCCCAATTAATGCAAAAATTATTACAACTATATGAGATAAAGTTGCACCTTTACCAGTTCCAAACCTGGTTCTTATCCATTCAGCGCCGGTCATCACATTTGACCGCCTTAGCCATGATGAGAGGTAAACCATTAAAAACACCTGATTAAAAACCGGCCATACCCATGGAATCCACATACTTTTTAACCCATAAACCGCTAACCAATACACTAAAAGCATAGTACCGGCGATATCAAACATTCCCGAAGCATTTGAAATACCAAGGATCCACCATGGAAGTGTGTTTCCGCCGAGGAAATAACTATTTATATCTTTTGAAGCTCTTTTGGAAATCCAAAAACCAAGAATAATATTGGCTAACAAGTATAGCGCAATTATTGATATGTCAATTAAATTTAATTGCATAATTTATCTTCTTAGTTAATTAGTTAATAAAAAAAAGAATAATAGTGAAAAATGTTAACTTCACAAATAGTGCCATTTCCCGGTATCTTTTTTCTATTATTGGCTTTGATTATTTAATGTCTTTATCGATTGTCTTTTATCATTATGATAAATAATTATGAAATTCATAAATAAAAATCGATAATTTTACAAAAAAATCTATTCTTTGGACATTACACGGTAAGGCATATTGCAGGGCAGGCAGTTTTGCCTGATTACTATTCCGGATATAAATTAACCCCGATTATGAAAGGCAAATTCGTTAATGGCGAGCAAAGCATAGCTGTTGTTTTAATAAACAGCTATGCAAAACTTCAGATACTGAATTCTTAACAAGGTTTAAAAAGACGGTCAAACTATCAAAAACAATAGCCAATCATTACCTGCAGCAGCTGTGTAGTTGGTTGTATTGTTGAAGAAGTCGGATAACTTTGAACTGTTGTAACCACCTTATATTTAGGGTCACCTTGATAATACCTTACACCAAGATTTATACTATTGTAAACAACGCCTGCACCAAATCCATACGCAAATGCGGCGGGTGTGTTTGTTGAAATATTTGCGGTATAAGCTTTGTAACTTATAGTTTCAGTAGGGAAACTTGACACCAAAAGTCCTACTTGTGCGGATCCATAAAATTGAACAGAATTCCAAGAGGGTGTTTCAAAGCCGAGCCCGGTCATAAGCAATCCAGTAATATAACTATCGTTATTTGTACTAACATTATCTTTGATTCCTAATGAACTTTGAGTTGCACTTTGTAATGCGCCGTCATTTATGCCGTTAAGAGTCGCAGAAATTGATGAAGTCCAGTAGAGACCTCCAATAATACATTTATCGCCTTGAAGCATTAGAGAGTACCCAGCTTTAGCATAGCCTGCGTTGGTTGAAGTGATGCTGCCGAGATCGCCTTCAGGAAATGCCCCCCCGATAAAAACACTAAAATGCACTAACGGGGAAACTTCCTGGGCATAACTACGGCTGCAAAGAAGAGAAATAGAAAACAGGATAAGAAAAAGACAGTAAACTGAATATTTCATGACAAACCTCCGGTGTTAATTGTTAACCAATAATATTTTGTATCGGAATTGCGGCTTGAAATCCGAAATTTATTAAAGCACACGGCAGGTACAAAAAAATTATTTATTATTTGACTGCCGTAAAACCGCTGGCAATTTAATAAAATATTCCTCATTCCCAATGCAAAAATAAAATAATTAAAATAACAATCAAATGCCGCTATAGAATATTTAAAAAAATATTCATCGTCAAAAGAAATAAATAAAATCAACCCGCCCCTGATATAGAGCACTTGAGGAGGGAGATATACGCCGAAATTATTGATATTATTATTTTTAGGCAATATGATTTAAAAATTTAATTATAACCTTTTATTATGCAATTCCAAACGAAAATAATATGAAAAATTTATATTAATTTCTTTCACCGACTTAATATTGAGCCAAAATATTTATTTGGCTGAGGGCCCATTTCAAATATCAATTCTCCGCCGTTAACCAAATCAGTATGCAATATGAAAGGAGTATTCAACGGTTTGCCATTCAATAAAGCGGATTGAATATAAATATTTTTTTCGGAATTATTAATGGTTTTGATAGTGAAAGTATTTCCATTATAATATTTTTTATCGAGATTGATTACAATTTTCCTGAATAAGGGACTGCTAAGATCATAGCGTGGATTGACATTACAACCGCCATCCATTTCAAATAACCCCATTGAAAGCAAAACGAAATAAGCGCTAAGCTGACCTTCATCTTCTTCGCCTATCCAACCGGTATAGGGGGAAGTATCATAAAAATTATCCAGCACAAAGCGAGAATACTTTTGGGTGAGCCACGGTTCGCCGGAATAATTAAAAAGGAATGGAGTTTCGAGGCTGGGTTCATTTCCAAGGTCGAAATATTTTTTTTGAAATCCTTCTTCGACGCGACTGTTGAATTTCTCTTTGCCGATCAGTTTAATTAATCCAGGGACATCATGCGGGACAAAGACAGAGTATATCCACGCATTGCCTTCCATGTAACCTGGCCCGTTCCAACCGCCTTGAGTACCGAAAGCCAATAAGTTGAGCGGCTCGACCCATTTCCCATCTCTATGTTTTCTTCGGAACCAACCGGAAGAAGAATCAAAAATGCTGCGATAATTCTGAGATCGTTGATTAAAAAACTTAAAGTCGCCGGGTTTATTTAAAGCAAGTGCAAATTGTCCGGCGCACCAATCATCATAAGCATACTCAAGTGTATTTGAAACGGGGCCGTCTTCATCGGGCACGTATCCGTAATTCATATATACTTTCATTTGCCTGTTACCGGCATAACCGCCGCATGGATAATTTATTCCCTGTGTGGTCAGGTCATGTTTAATAGCATCGAATGCTTTGCCGGCATCAAAATCTCTAATTCCTTTTTGATAACAGCTGATAATAAGTGAATTATGATGTTGAGCGCCCATTATCGGCGCATACTTTAACCCCGTCGGCGCTTCGGGAATCCAACCGCCTTTATCAGCAAGTTCCAACCACGACTTTGCCCATGAAGCAGCGTAATCAGGTGTTACTAAAGTCCATAAAGGCGCAAGGTCCCATTGCCCTCCCCAAAACCCATCTGCGCTATAAACTGCATCAACGTCTTTTGGAAGCTGCTGAATCCTTCCGCACATATCAGGATACTGACCATTAACATCGTTGAAGACACTTTTACCCGTAAAAGAGCGGTATAAACACGTATAGAATTTTTCTTTATTGTTTTCATTATCACCGGTTACTTCAATTTTACCAAGAAGATTATGCCATATCGTCTTTGCGTTATTTACAACCGCATCAAAATCCCATCCGAAAGACTTCATTTCTGTTTCAAGATTTAGTCTTGCATTATCAATGCTGACAAAAGAAATTCCTGTTTTCACGATTACTTGTTCGTCAGCGGAAGTTTTAAAATTGAGAATAATACCGCTATTAGATGAATCCTTAAACTCAGTAATATCCGGCAATAATTTTCTTGGATACTGCCAGTCAATTCCGTAAATATTTTCAATAATTTTCTTATCATCTGTTTTCCAGGCATCCATTGAATCGAACTGTTTATTTAACCGGATAACATAATATACAGTGTACTTACCCGCATATTGGTTTGACTGTTTAACATAGCCTTCAATTTCAGTTGAGTTTACTTTTCTTGTATATACTTCAAATATTTTTGAATGTTCTTCTGCGGGGAAATTATTATTCATCAGAATATGAGATTCGGCGGATTCAGGGTAAATAAGCCGCATCATACCGCATCGCATTGTTGAAGTAAGTTCTACTTTTATATTGTAATCAAGCAAATCAACTGAATAATAGCCGGGGCTGCCCTTTTCAGTTTCTTTTTTAAAGCGCGAACGATAGCCGGCTGTCCACATACCTCCGAACGGACCGTCCGGTTCGCCGGGAAAAGTTTTTACAAAATCCGGATACAAATCGAGCCTTCCTGTAACGGGCATAAGACTTACTCCGCAAAGACTCATAGCATGTAAATGACTAAACCCTGAAATGCTGCTGACAGTATATTCATAACCGCCGTTCCACACATTGTTCTGATTATCCGGACTTAATTTAACCATTCCAAACGGAAGTGTAGACCCGGGGAAAAGCATCCAGCGTGAATTAGATGTGCCGGTAAAAACATTAACATAATTCAGTGGAATTTGTTTTTTCTGTGCAGCAAGAGATACGACCGAGAGAATAGTTATTAAAAATAATTTGATTTTCATAATTATCTCAGAATTGTTTAAAATAAATTAAGTATTTACTCAAAAAAGATGTTCATTTTACTTGCTTTTTAAGCCATTTATCTCAATTTTTTATCAAAAAACCCCCTATTTTTTACACTAAATATAGTGTAACTACTTATAATATATAAAGTTAACTTGCTCCCCCCCCCCTATAACTCTAATGTCAGTAAGCGAGGGGCATAAACCCACTCCTACTGAGGCTTACTAAAAGATAATTTTTGAATGCTACCGTAGAATTAATATTATAATTTTAGTTAGTCTCACTTTGAAAATTGCAAAATGCATCACCCGGGCATTGATTGACAGCTCGAATATTCCGGGAGAATTAATATTGATTAAACAAATTTTCAAAGAACGCACAATTTGTACAGTCAAAGTATAAAATTTAATTTTCCTAATCTACTGTTTTTTTTACCAGAGTTTTGCACGCATTGGTTCATAAATAAGGTAACCGAAGGAGGTTTGGGAAAAGGTCGAAAGATTAATAAATGTCCCTTATTTCTGATAAACCATTTTAATTGTTCCGGAGTAATTTTTAGTTTGCATCCTGCATAAATAGATCCCGCTTGCAAGGCTCCGAGCGCTCCATTGCAGCCGGTGTTCTCCTGCAGGAACTTCACCATCAATAAGCGTTTCAATCACCCGGCCTTTAATGTCATAAATTTTTAATGTTACATATTCAATCTTTGACATATAGAAAACTATCATAGTTGAAGGATTGAACGGGTTCGGGAAATTCGCACACAACTGAAATCCAGAAGGCAGCTCCGCATTAGGATTTTGCTTTACAGCAGTTACCAAATTAGTTCCATCACCGACAAGTTGAATTTCATTTAGTTGATTTGTACCGATACCTTTTTGATTGAGAAGGTAAAGGTAATTATCCGTTATCGAGGATGTAGCAGAGCCATCCGTAAGAGGTGCGGGCAGTTGTAATGATTTTGCCGCAGGATTAAGCCCCATAATGTTTGCACCTATACTATCAGTTGCAACCGGGTCTAGCCCCGCAAATAAGGTATGTTTTTCAGTTGGTGCAAAATTAGCACACCAGACTCCTTCACCTCCCGTTGAACATTTAATCGCATCAACTACAGCAAGATTTACCGGTCGGGCAGCATTCAAATCACAAATAGTTTCAGGTAAATGATTCCATTCCGAATCGGTACTTTTAGCGTGGTGAAGCAGTCCCCTCCGACCATTATCATTTGTTATAGTATATAAATCCTTGGGAACCATACCTATCTGGTTTTTGAGTGAACAAGTAAGACCGGCAGCTGAATGCTGTTTCAATTTCGGAATTGATACATAAACATCGACTTCCTGCAATATTTTATTTATTGTAAACGAAGAAAAATTAAAGTAATTACTTCCGGTAGATACATTTGTAATATTGGCAGAAGTTGTATCATTCAGATCAACAACATTGCAGCCCAAATTTTTCTGCACATTGATAAACCCGAAGAGGTCGTTGGATCCAAAAGGCGCTGTAGACCCTGAGTTCTGCCAGGTTGTATCCCAGAAGGAATCCACGATGTAAAGATCGGCGGGGTTTACTCCGGAATCAATGATGAACTGTCCAACAGCCTGCAGAACTGCAGGATTGGTCCACATTGCATCGGTTATTTTATATGAACCAAGCATCGAACTTGAAGCATTTCCCGAACCGCCGGTCAGATTTATTTTTATAGCAACCTTCTTGCCCTTACTGAACAAAGCCGAAACTCTGCCGGATTGGTTCTGGTCAAGCAGACCAAGAATGTAATTGATCTTTTGTTTGACACCGCCATGAGCATCATCATAAATATAGCTGTCGGCGGGAGTATTTGTCGTATTAGTAATTGCAACCGTCGCCAGATACGAAGCAAGCCGCCTATGGTCATACGCAAAAATTCCCGAGGGCTTCAAATATGGCGCAGCAAGAACGCCTGCGGCAGCAGCGCCAAAAGTTTTTAAAAAGTTTCGCCGTGAAGGATTCACCTCCCTTGAATTTTCTATCTCTTTTTTCTTCATACAATCTCCTGATTGATAATCGGATTAAGATAATTAACATTTAAAAGTATATAAGACGCACCTTTCAAATTTAGCCTTTCGATAAATTATACTCCTTTGGATTGCCCGCATTTAATTTAGCTTTTTTTCGAGAGTATCACTCAAACTCATTAGTTAATTTAGTTTTTTTATTCATTCTACACAAATCTTTCTATCCTGGTTAACTCAATACGTCTTCACTTTAATATACAATCAATTCGAAATTGACTATCAAATAACTGATACCCCGTCAGAAATTTGATAATTAGAACATTCATCCTTACCGGAGAGATAAAATACTTTTATGCTAATTACGAAAGAAGCGGATTGTTTTACATATATAAGGAATCAATTTATTTTGAAATAATTTTGGCATAAAACTTGACTTATTTATATTATAAAAATACCTGATAAATAAATCCAAAGTTAGGGAATTATATGCGATACAATATATGCATTTTAGCCTTTTTGTTAACCATGATAAGCTGCACGCGAGACAGCAACATTACTGGTCCGGCGACATATAGTACCGGCAATGTTAAGGATAACATTCTTTATACTTTTGCGGTTTCGAAAGATAGATTGGGAATTTTTGACACATTGAGCATGACTCTGACAGCGTTTAACCAGGCTACTACAACGGATACACTCTATTTAGGCTCTAATGTTTTTACCTGGTCATTAACAAATGTAAGCGGGGAAATGATTGCATCGGGGCCTAAAGTTTTTGACAATCTCATTGCTATAGTTCCATTGAAACCTCATCAATCTGTAATACTTAATTCACTAACATACAGTATGGCGGGTATTTTTGGCGCGCCAATACAAGCAGGTGTATATCATTTACGGTGTAATGTCGGTAATGGATTAACTTTTCAATTAAATCTATTGTGCGGAGAGAGCAAAAACCAGATTACTGATCCCTCCGGCATTACTTCACCTATTTATCCTTTAAAGGTTGGGAATAAATGGACTTTTAGGGAAACATTTTTATCGTCATCCGGTACTGTTTTTGGCAGTGATACAGTATCCCAAACAATTGTTGGGGAGGAAATGATAAATGGTGAGAAATGGTTCCTGCTAACATCAACCGCCAATGCTGATCAGCTAATCACCGCAAGGCAGGATGGTATCTATTTATATTATACTGATATTAATTCTGTCGTCTTAAAATATAAATATCCGGCTGCTATGGGTGAAGAATATACTTCAGGGTATGAAGAGTGGAC
>CAZUCY010000018.1:0-36045 GCA_964618785.1 uncultured Ignavibacteriaceae bacterium
TGAAGAATTAAATTCTATGTTGCGCGGCGGATTGAAAAATCGTTTCTCGCTTGTTGTTGGTAAAACTGAAGTTTTACCTTTTGTTAAGTATGTGATTACTCTTGACATAGATACGCAGCTGCCTCGCGATACAGCATCTCAGTTAATCGGAGCCATGGCTCATCCATTGAACCGTGCAGTCTTCGATAAAGACAAATATCGTGTATGCGATGGCTACACCATTTTGCAGCCGCGTGTTGCGGTGAGCCTTCCGGGTACAAACCGTTCGCATTATGCGCGGTTATACGGTAGTCAGCCTGGTATCGACCCGTACACCCGCACAGTCTCTGATGTTTATCAGGACGTGTTTGGTGAAGGATCTTTCATTGGTAAAGGTATTTATGACGTCGACGTGTTCGAGCGGGCTCTTAATAGCCGGTTCCCGGAGAACCTGATTCTTAGCCACGATCTTCTGGAAGGTTGTCATGCGCGGGCAGGTCTTTTGAGTGATGTTCTGTTATATGAAGAATATCCATCAGGTTACAATGCTGACGTAACCCGCCGGCGCCGTTGGATTCGCGGTGATTGGCAGTTGGTGCAATGGCTGCTCCCGATTGTTCCCAGTTTTAACGGTAGTTTGCAAAAGAACCCGCTGTCATGGCTGTCACGATGGAAGCTCTTCGATAACCTCCGGCGAAGTATCATCCCTTTTGCACTTACGCTTCTTTTCCTCTCCAGCTGGTCAGTCTTGCCGCAAGCCTGGTTTTGGTCATTGGCCGCAGTCGGCATCATTCTGATTCCTTTTATAATTATCTCAGTCCTCGATGTGCTCAAGAAACCATCGGATATGCTTCTACATCAGCACCTTGCATCTGCAATGCGTTCCGCCGGTATGAATTTAGCGCAGGCAGTTTTTACTCTCATTACACTTCCCTATGAGGCGTTTTACAATCAGGATGCTATTATCCGAACTATCTGGCGGATGCTGATTTCCCGCAAAAAACTTCTCGAATGGAATCCGTCCAATCTCAAAGACCGTAAAAACCGGATTAATCTCCCCAGCTCTTATAGAACAATGTGGATATCCCCTGTCATTGCTGTTATTACTATCATCTATTTTGAGTTTTCAAAACAAGCTGTCCCTCTTGTTGTTTTTCCTATTCTATTTCTCTGGGCTGCATCTCCCACAATAACATGGTGGATAAGTTTGCCGATTGCTCGCCGAAAAGCAAATTTGACTGTCGCTCAGAAAATATTTTTACGCAATCTTTCCCGGAAAATATGGTCATTCTTCGAGACTTTTGTTGGCCCTGAAGATCATTGGCTGCCCCCGGATAACTATCAGGAAAATCCTGTCGGCGTAGTTGCACATCGTACTTCACCGACTAATATGGGATTGGCGCTCCTCGCGAATTTGTCTGCCTATGACTTTGGATATATTTCTGTCGGGCAGCTCATTGAGCGTACTTCGAATGCATTCCGGACTATGGAAACCCTTGGACGGTATCAGGGGCATTTCTGCAATTGGTATGATACACGATCTTTAATGCCGTTACGACCTTTTTATGTTTCATCGGTTGACAGCGGGAATCTTGCAGCTCATCTGCTTATTCTCCGCCAGGGTATTCTAAATATTCCCGATCATAAAATAGTGGAACCACAATTGTTCGAAGGAATAAGCGACACTCTGAGAATTCTTATAGATTGCTCTGAAGGAATAAATCATGATCAATTCATTCAATTTCAGAAAGATTTGGACCTGACTGTCAATTTCCCGGCTATTACACTTACGGCAGCATGGGAAAATCTTAACCGGTTGACGGCATCCGCCGGTAAATTAGAAAGTAATTTTGTTAAAAGCCCTGAAAATCAAGCTGCATGGTGGGCGCATGCCCTCGCTAAGCAGTGCCGAAATGCCCTCGATGAATTAACATTTCTCGCCCCGTGGGTCATCCTGCTGGTTTCTCAAGACAGAAATAGCTACTTACCAGGTTACAATAAGATACCGGCGCTGAGCGAACTGGCAAAACTTGACCTGGAATTGCTGCCCGTTATTGGACTTTTTCCAGCCGTCAAATCTGAAAAAAATTATCCGCTTGATGAGTTTCGACGACTCATTATTGAAGCTGGCAAACGAGCGAATGAAAGAATAGCCGCTATAAAACGCCTTGCAAAACAATCAATCGAGCTCTCTAATATGGAGTATAATTTTCTATACGACAAGACACGTCACTTGCTGTCTGTTGGGTATAATGTTGAAGAAAAACGGTTAGACTCAAGTTATTATGATCTGCTGGCTTCGGAAGCAAGATTAAGCAGTTTCGTGGCTATTGCTCAAACACAATTGCCGCAGGAAAGCTGGTTTGCCTTAGGGAGATTGCTGACTACCTTTAGCGGCGCTCCTATTCTCTTATCATGGAGCGGTTCAATGTTCGAGTACCTTATGCCGCTCCTTGTGATGCCGACTTATGAAAATACTCTGCTTGACCAGACTTATAAGGAGGCTGTAAAAAGACAAATTGAATATGGTAAACTGCGCGGCGTTCCATGGGGGATTTCCGAATCATGCTATAATGCTGTAGATGTTAATCTCAATTACCAATACCGTGCATTTGGTGTTCCGGGACTGGGGCTCAAACGCGGACTGGCGGAAGACCTTGTTATTGCTCCTTACGCATCGGCGCTTGCATTAATGGTAGAACCTGAAAAGGCGTGCATTAATCTTCAGCAGCTTGCTGTCGAAGGTTTAGATGGAAAATTTGGTTTATATGAAGCTGTCGATTATACTCCGTCACGCCTTCCCCGCCATCAATCAAGCGTAGTGGTTAAATCTTTCATGGCGCACCATCAAGGTATGAGCCTCCTTTCTCTGGCTTATCTCCTTCTGGATCGTCCGATGCAGAAACGGTTTGAGTCCGACCCCCTGTTTGAAGCAACCGTGTTGCTGCTTCAGGAAAAGATTCCCAAAACTACGTTAATCTATTCACATACTTCCGGGCTCTCCGATACTCATACAGATACTAACATTACTGAGATTCCCGTACGCATAATCAACAACCCCGATATAGCGGTTCCGGAAGTGCAGTTGTTGTCAAACGGCAGATACAACGTTGTAATTACAAGCGCAGGCGGCGGCTATAGTCAATGGAAAGATATTGCACTCACACGCTGGCATGAAGATACTACATGTGATAACTGGGGTACTTTTTGTTATATCCGTGATATAGAAAGCGGAGAGTTTTGGTCAACCGCTTTTCAACCGGCGCTCAAACGATCAAAGAATTATGAAGCTATCTTTTCTGAAGGGCGTGCTGAATTTCGACGTAGGGATCAGAATTTCGATTTGCATACCGAGGTTGTTGTCTCTCCTGAAGATGACATCGAGCTGCGTCGTATTCATTTGACAAACCGCTCAAAATCACAGCGGTCGATCGATGTTACGAGTTATGCAGAGGTAGTGCTTGCTTCTTCTGCCTCGGATGCGTTACAACCCGCATTCAGTAATCTGTTTGTACAAACTGAGATTGTCCGCGAACGGCAGGCAATTCTATGTACCCGCAGACCGCGCTCTACCGGTGATCAGACTCTGTGGATGTTTCATATGATGGCGGTGCGGGGGTCAAATACAGGCGAGGTGTCATTCGAGAGCGACCGGATGCAATTCATAGGTCGAGGAAATACAATTGCCGCTCCGCAAGCTATGAAAAATTTCGGGACGCTTTCTAATAGTCAGGGTTCAGTACTGGACCCAATTGTTGCAATCCGGTATCATATAATGCTCGAACCGGAAGAAACGGCAAATATAGATATGATTTTCGGAATCGGCGAGACCAGGGATGCAGCTTTAAGTTCAATTGATAAATATCAGGATCGTCGGCTCGCGAATCGTGCCTTTGAACTTGCATGGACACATAGTCAGGTGGTGCTGCGGCAGATAAATGCTGAAGAAGCCGATGCGCAGCTATATGGACGCCTTGCAAATTCCATCATTTTTGCTAACTCCTTCTTGCGCGCTGATCCTAACATAATTTTCAAAAATCTTAGAGGACAATCCGGTCTTTGGGGATATTCTATTTCAGGTGATTTACCTATTGTTCTTCTTCAAATTGAGGATCCGGCTAATATCAACCTTGTGTTTCAGTTGGTACAGGCTCATGCTTATTGGAGATTAAAAGGACTGATTGTTGACCTGGTTATCTGGAATGAAGATCACGCTGGTTACCGGCAGCAGCTGCAGGAACAAATAATGAGGCTGATTGCCTCGGGTATTAATGCCAACAATGTCGACCGCAATGGTGGAATCTTCGTAAGACAGGCAGACCAGATTTCGAATGAGGACCGCATTCTTATACAAACAGTTGCTCGCGTTATCATCTCTGATAAACGGGGAACTCTTGAGTCACAGATCAATCAACGCAGAATATTACGTGTACCGGTTCCGCATCTCAAGCCGGTCAGAACCTATCATAACCACCAGCTGAATTCCCCTGAGTTGACACACAAAGACTTGATCTTCTTTAACGGATTTGGAGGTTTCACTCCTGATGGGCTTGAATACGTAATTACGACATCAGACAAACAGGTAACGCCGGCACCATGGGTAAATGTACTGGCAAACCCGAATTTTGGGTCCATTGTTTCGGAAAACGGTCCAACCTATACATGGAGCGAAAATGCCCATGAGTTTCGTCTTACACCATGGAATAATGACGCCGTAAGCGATTCAAGCGGAGAAGCCTTTTATATTCGTGATGAAGAAACATGCCGGTTCTGGTCACCCACTCCTTTGCCCTGCCCTGGGGTTGGGTCTTATGTCTGCCGCCATGGATTCGGCTATAGCGTTTTCGAGCACACAGAGGATGGCATCCGCTCGGAGCTGTGGGTTTTTGTGGCATTGGATACGGCAGTTAAGTTTTCGGTTCTGAAAGTGCGGAACGATTCAGGCAGACTTCGTAAACTATCTGCTACTAGTTATGCGGAACTGGTGCTGGGTGATTTACGCCCGAAGTCTAACATGCACGTGATTACCGAAATTGATTCCGGCAGCGGGTCAATCTTTGCTCGAAATTCATATAATTCGGAGTTCTCTAACCGGATTGTTTTCTTGCAAACGGATGATGCAGCTCATACTTTAAGCTGCGACCGCACAGAATTTCTTGGTCGTAACGGCACGCTTCAATATCCGGCGGCAATGACCCGCAAGTATCTTTCCGGTAAGACAGGAGCCGCCATTGACCCATGTGCCGCCATCCAGGTGCCTTTCGTACTTGATGACGGACAGGAACGTGAAATCATTTTTAAACTCGGCGTTGGCTTTAATTATGATGAGGCTGGGAAATTAGTTCGGCGCTTCCGTGGATCAATTGCCACGCAAAATGTATTAGAATCAGTACGGCAGTACTGGAAACATACACTCGGTGCGGTGCAGGTAGATACGCCTGATCCTTCGCTAAATGTACTTACAAACGGATGGCTCTTGTACCAAACTTTAGCATGCCGCATTTGGGCGCGGAGCGGATACTACCAATCCGGCGGCGCATTTGGTTTTCGCGATCAGTTGCAGGATGTAATGGCGTTGATTCATTCCGAACCCAGCCTGATACGAAATCATCTGCTCTTGACTGCAAGCCGGCAATTCCAGGAAGGAGATGTGCAGCATTGGTGGCACCCGCCGCTTGGCAGGGGTGTGCGAACTCATTGTTCCGATGATTTCCTCTGGCTGCCTTTTGTAACTTGCCGCTATGTTTTGAGTACCGGGGATACCGGAGTTCTGAACGAACCGGTTTATTTTCTGGAGGGTCGCGCGGTAAAAGCAGATGACGATTCGTATTATGACCTTCCAAACAAGTCAAAGGAAACCGCCAGCTTGTATCAGCATTGTGTTCGAGCCATACTCAGAGGACTTTCGTTTGGTGAACACGGTCTGCCATTAATTGGCAGCGGTGACTGGAACGACGGCATGAATATGGTCGGCAAAAAGGGCAAAGGCGAAAGTGTCTGGCTGGGATTTTTCCTTTATGAAGTTCTTATGAAGTTCACAAAAGTCGCAGGTATCCAAGGCGACATTCAATTTGTCGAACGCTGCCAAAGGGAAGCCGCCATATTACGGCAAAATATTGAACAGAATGGCTGGGATGGAGAGTGGTACCGCAGGGCTTACTTTGACGATGGCTCGCCGCTCGGATCAGTGAGTAATCCGGAGTGCAAGATTGATTCTATCGTCCAAAGCTGGTCGGTTCTTTCCGGCGCAGGTGATGTAATTCGTTCGCAAATGGCAATGAATGCGCTTGATAAACGCCTTGTTCGCCGGAAAGATGCATTGATCCAAATTTTAGATCCGCCGTTCGACAAATCGGATTTAAATCCCGGCTATATTAAGGGCTACGTTCCCGGTGTAAGAGAGAATGGCGGGCAGTACACACATGCGGCAATCTGGGCAGCTATGGCTTTCGCCGCTTTAGGCGATAGTCGGCATGCATGGGAATTGCTGACAATTATCAATCCGGTTAATCATGCAAAATCCCGGGAAGGAATTGACATCTATAAAGTTGAGCCTTATGTAGTCGCGGCTGATGTTTATGCGCTTTCTCCACATATCGGTCGCGGTGGTTGGACCTGGTATACAGGTTCTGCCGGCTGGATGTACCGCCTTATCGTCGAATCATTACTTGGTTTGAGGCTTGAAGTAAACAAGCTGTATATTAAGCCGTGCCTCCCTGCTGATTGGAATATGTATAAAGTGCTCTACCGTTACCGGAAAACTGTCTATAACATCACTATTATTCAGATACATGATAGCAGCGCTGATTTAGGCATAACCGTGGATGAAGTTAAGAATTATGATAATGTTATTCCTCTTGTCGACGATCGGAAAGTACATTCGGTAGAGGTAAGAATACTACAACCTGATATGACCGGAGTATAGAATATTAATTTGTTTTTGATGATAACTAATTTTTTTTTATCCATTTAAATATGATGTTTTCCAATTCAACGGTTCCCGGATATAAAAATATATTAAAATATAAAATACCTCTTGCTGTAATAGGACTTATTGGAACTTTAACTGTACTCTATCTTATAAGTATACACGGCGCAGGGATTTCCCCGGACTCCGTTTATTACATATCGGTAGCAAGACATATCGCCGATGGTACCGGTTTTGTCGGTTATGATGGTTACTATTTATTGCTTCAGCCGCCGCTTTACCCTATTCTGCTGGCTTCAATAAAAATACTTTTATTTATTGATCCGTTATTATCTTCAGGATATGTTAATTCCATTCTCTTTGGTTTAATAATTTATTTCTCCGGATTATTTTTGTTAAAGCATCTGGATTCCTATATATTAATAATATTAGGTACAATTTCCGTTTTGATTTCATTTGTTCTTATTCAATTATCTTTAATGGCGTTGTCGGAATCTCTTTTCATTTTGCTGATACTATTATATCTCTATTATTTTGATAATTATAAAGTCAGGGGAAATATCACTGCTCTTATTCTTTTATCTTTTGCGGCTGCATTAGCGTGTTTAACCAGATATATAGGGGTTATAATAATTTTAAGCGGCATAATAAGTATTTCTCTTCAGAAAACTAATCTCATTAAAGACAAATTCAGATACATAATAATCTTTATGTTTATTGCTTGTGTGCCTATCGGATTGTGGGTAATCAGAAATATTTTTCTTTCAGGCACTTTCGTTGGGCAACGTGCTGATTCATCATATACTTTATATGATAATATAAGATTTCTTGCTAATACCATCATTCAATGGTATTTACCAATGCAGAATACAATACAGAAATTGATTTTTACTTGCCTGATAGTCGTGATATCTTTTGGAGTGATTCTATTAAAACGAAAAGAAAAAACGTGGGTAGTTTTAAAAGAAATTTACCCTTGTTTTATCTTCATTTTATTGTATACAGGAATTATCCTTATTTCTTCTACGACTACCGCATATGATCATATTGGGGACAGATTATTGTCGCCGATTTATATCCCTGTATTTTTTATATTATTTATTATTTGCGATAAAATACTTAAATGGTTGTCAAAATATTTTAACCGGAAGTTGATAACTATCTTTTTCGCTGCAGGTATATTTTCCTGGATGATTTATCCTTTGGGGAAAACCGTTTATATAATCAATGACTACATGAAGTTATCCGGTTTTGGATATAACAGCCGCTACTGGGGCAATAGTGAAACAATCAAATTTCTTATTGATCATAAAGAACTGAAAAATGATTATACATTTTACAGCAATATTCCGGAAGGTTTATATTTTCTTGCTGACATCGAAGCAAGGTGGAGCCCTGCCAAAACACTTTACAATTCACCTGAACTGGTAAATGCCGGTTCAAATTTCCGGGAGATCCTGAAAGGAAAAGACAAAGTTTGCCTGGTTTGGTTTGATAAGAATGACCGGCAGTTTCTGTACCCGATTGATGAACTGCAAAAAAGCACAAATATGATAAAAGTTGCTCGGTTTAAGGACGGTACGATTTATATAATCACAAAATAAGTTTTTGAAAAATTGCATCCGCACAATTTCATTATCTTAATATAAGGTCAAAGAGAATCCGCGGCAAATCTAAAAGATGAATTCAATCCCCCTGATAATTAATAATTCATTAACTCATTTTATGCAATCATGTAGATTGCATAACGCTTGCAATGATAAATGAACCGGCTCATCCAAAAGATGTAGTTCCTTTTTCATCCTTTAGATTGATTGCTTCACTTATTATTCTTATGTACTTTTTTAATGAATTATTGGGAGTAATATTTTTCGTTAAAGGCATAAAAAAACTAGTGGAGAATCCCTTTAATATTTTTAAATCAAAATAATTTCTTTGAACATTACCCTTTGGCGTTGCCGGGGAATAAATCATTCAATTAAAAAAGGAGGAAATATGCAGCGCAGCATAAACAACTTAGTCGGCTACGGTATTAATGCAAAGGATGGTAAGCTTGGAAAAGTGAATGAGTTTTACTTCGATGATATTACCTGGTCAATCCGTTACTTAGTTGTAGAAACGGGTAACAGGTCTTCTGAAAGGAAAGTACTTATTCCTCGTGCGGCTCTGGGCATTACAGATTGGAAGTCAAGGAATTTCCATGTAAACCTCACTATAAAACAAGTAAACAACAGCCCCAATATTGATGCTGATAAAATCATATCCCGTCAAAAAGAGAGAGAGTTATTTAATCATTATGGACTGCAATATTATTGGGAGAATGGATTTTACTATAGACCCATCCAAATAGATTCATTTACAAACATTGCTAATAAAAAAACAGTAAAAAAAGAAGATGATTTTACTCAGGAATTTTATAAAGATCAGCATATGCGCAGTACAAATAAAGTCAAAGGCTACTATATTCATGCTAACGACGGTGAAATCGGACATGTGGAAGATTATATTGTTGACGACGAAAAGTGGAATCTTTGTTTCCTTATTGTGGATACACATAACTGGCAGCCCGGGAAAAAAGTTCTTATTTTGCCGCGTTGGATTAATCGTATCGATAGTAACGAATCAAAAGTCTACTTGAATCTATCGCAGGAATCCATAAAGAATATTCCTGAGTTTGACCCTTCTCAACCGATAGGCACGAATTATGAGACTGAGCTGTTCAATGATTACAGAGATATGCAAATACGCGTTGACAAAACCGGTCTTTTTTTGATCGAAAAATAAAGAAAGCATTAACTATTGAGCCAGCAGGAAGAAGATTGCACAATTACAAACGCTAAGCCTAAAAAGAAAAAGTAAAATGCCTTTTGAAATTATCAAGATTTTATGCTGATAAAGTATAATAGCGCTATAAAGTCTGTTCTACTTTGATGAAGGAAATGTAAAATGAAAAACGCTGAAATATTCAGCCGCTAAATACATGGTTGTATTGAACTAATTCCATGGAAAGAATAATTATGATAAAAACATTAAATAACCGGTTCATTCTTTTTAATTTCATAATCATTTCATGTGCAATTATTGGTCTGATGAAACCAATATATCCTCAATTTTCAGGAAGTGATTCTTCATTTCACCCTTACATTATTAATTACTGGGCCGACGGGAGTATCGTGGGCGTTGGGGCTGCAGCAAATTTACTGGGAATACCATTGTCACAAAACAAACAAGAGTTGTCTCTTTTAGACGTACAATCATTGAATCCCGGCAGTATAAGCGGCATCGATAAATGGGCTTTAGAGCAAAACCCAAATAAAATGACTGAATTCGAAAACTATTCAGATTATGCGCTTATAGCATCTGTTCTTCTTCCGGGTCTCCTTATGTCAGATAAGCAAATCAGAAAGGATTGGTTTGACGTGCTAATAATGTATGCGGAAACAATGTCAATCACAGCTAATATATATGAATGGAGTTTTCTCGGGCCTACATTTCAGAATAAATTCCGGCCTGTTACATATTATGATCAACTGACGTATGATCAGAAAAAATCAGGCGACAACCGGAATTCATTTTACAGCGGTCATACCGCTAATGCTGCGGCAGCCACTTTCTTTATAGCAAAAGTTTACAGTGATTACAATCCTGGAATTGGCAACAACAAATACCTTTTATATGGCGCTGCGACAATTCCCCCACTTATCGTAGGATATTTTAGAGTTAAAGCGGTCAAGCATTTCCCATCCGATATAATGGTTGGCTTAGGAGTAGGTGCATTAACCGGTATCATTATTCCCGAACTTCATCGCCGGCGAGACCCTGATATGTCATTAGGATTATTCTCTTCTCCAGAGGCAACAGGATTAGCCATAACATGGAGCACAAATTTTTTAAATTGAAATGACCGGTGCACGGATTTAATAAATTGGAATGGGAAATTATTTGAATAATCAAGTTGATTTCATAACAATATGAAAAATGATTTTGTTGTGCTTTTAAAAAAGTGGTGATATGATTATTGAGACTGTATTAATTTGATAAATAATTTTATGGAAGAAACGGTAAAATGGACAACATGATGCGGAGTACAGCAATATGATAAGTTCAAAGGTCACTGTCGCTGAATACCTTTTAATCCGGCTAAAAGAGATTGGGGTGGATCACCTCTTTGGCGTACCGGGAGATTTTGTCATGGGTTTCTTCAACCAGGTATTGAAGAGTGACGTAAAGTATATCGGCACATGCAATGAACTAAACGCAGCCTATGCCGCCGACGGCTACTCCCGCATCAGGGGCATAGGGGCATTTTCTTCGACCTATGGCGTAGGAGAACTGAGCGCAATAAATGGCGTGGCGGGGGCATTTGCCGAAAGGGTCCCGGTGGTGGTGATTACCGGTTCGCCTGCGATGATTAATTTTCGTACACAGCGCCTATTGCATCATACTTTAGGTGATTACCAAATTCCTATAAAGATGTTCGAGAAAATTACCGTCGCTTCAACCCAGCTTGTTTCGGCTGAAATTGCCCCGACTGAGATCGATAGAGTATTGTCGGCATGTCTTTCTCACCAGCAACCTGTTTACATCAGTCTCCCCGCTGATGTGGTGATGATGAAATGCAATCTGCCTAACACTTCTCTCTTCCCC
Organism: uncultured Ignavibacteriaceae bacterium; assembly: GCA_964618785.1. Lineage (GTDB taxonomy): Bacteria > Bacteroidota > Ignavibacteria > Ignavibacteriales > Ignavibacteriaceae > FEN-1297. The sequence continues at coordinate 11,555 of CAZUCY010000018.1, forward strand.
CTGCCCACTGCCAGCGATCAGGATGCGCTCGATGAGGCAATCAAGGAAGCACTTGGATTGCTGAATAAGTCTCAGAAACCGATTGTAATCGGCGACGTGGAGTTGATACGCTTCAAGCTGCAAAAGGAATTTGCGTATTTTCTTGACAAAACGGGCTTTCCATATGTCACCATGATGTTGGGTAAGACCGTTCTTTCTGAGCATCATCCGCAATTCATAGGACTTTTTGAGGGAGATCGGAGCCGGGAATATGTACGGAACCGGGTCGAATCCGCTGACTGCATTCTACAACTTGGGGCTTTTATGACCGATCTTAACACCGGCGGCTTCACAACAAACCTAGACGACTCAAAGACGATCAGCGCAAACATGGGTTCTGTTAAGATCAAACACCATTATTACGAAAATGTACATCTCCATGATTTTATACTCGGACTTGCGGAAAAACTTTCACTACGAGATACTGCAACACTGGATATCCGATGTGCAGCCGATGGCTGTGTACACCGGCATACCGAGCCTTACCAGGCTGATGCTCTTAAACCGCTTACTATCAAGCGTTTTTTCGACCGCATGAGTCATTTTATAGAAAACAATTCAATAGTTATTGCTGAAACAGGGGTATCCCTCTTCAGTGCATCGGAAATGCTCATGCCGGAAGGAGCAAGCTTTATAGGACAGACCTTTTACGGATCCATCGGATATACGGTGGGTGCAACCCTGGGCGCCGGCATAGCGGCACAGGACCGTCATGTTGTGTTGTTTGTGGGGGATGGTTCTTTTCAAGTTACCTGCCAGGACCTCTCAACGATGATCCGAAACCATCTCAAACCCATCATCTTTCTCATTAATAATGAAGGGTATACTATCGAGAGGGTTATAATTGATCGCTCGTACAACGATATCCAACCATGGCACTATCACAAGCTTGTGGATGTATTCGGAGGGGGGCTGGGCATTGATGTCCGTACGGAAGGCGAACTTGAAGATGCACTTGTTAAAGCTTCCGCAACGGACAGCCTTGTATTCATCGAAATTCACACTGAGCGGTTGGACTGTCCCGAATCTCTTCGAAGCGCAGGTCAATCGATGGCAAAGGCAAATAGGCTCGATTAATACAAAGCCGGATTAAATTATAATTATAGTAATCGCTCTGTTGAGTCTGTAGTTATTTGATAAATAATTTGAAAGAATATTATGAAAAATACTCAACTTTTAAACCACTATAAACCGGGCGGTAATGAACTAAAAACAGGATCGTTATTATTTATATGACATGTACTAATTCAATTGATAAGGAAGGATGTAATAACAATGCAACAACAAATTAATAGACAAATACTTTTAGTCAAAAGACCTGCGGCGATCCCGGATGAGAATTGTTTCAAATTAGTGACATCTGAAATACCTCATCCTATGAACGGACAAGTATTGCTGCAAACACGGTTTCTTTCCGTTGATCCCTACATGAGAGGCAGGATGAATGATCGAAAGTCCTATATCGCCCCTTTTCAACTTAACGAAGTTTTAAACGGAGGGATTGTGGGGGAGGTCATTGAATCAAAATCAAAAAGCCTTGTGAAAGGTAATTTTGTCGTTGGCAATCTCGGGTGGCAGGATTATTCAATAGCGGGTGAAAAAGAAGTGCGGAAAATAAATCCTGAAATTGCTCCGGTAAGCACTGCGCTGGGAGTGCTGGGAATGCCCGGGCTTACCGCGTATTTCGGGTTATTGGATATTGGACAGCCAAACCAGGATGATACAATCGTGATATCCGGAGCAGCCGGAGCTGTTGGAACGATTGTAGGACAGCTTGCAAAGATACACGGTTGTCATGTTGTAGGTATTGCCGGTTCCGACAGGAAGACCCGGTACCTGGTTGATGAACTCGGGTTTGATGATGCAATTAATTATAGAACTGCTTCTAACCTAAGAAATGCTTTGAAGAAAGCTTGTCCGGATGGCGTAGACATTTACTTTGATAATGTCGGCGGCGAAATTTCGGATGCAGTCCTTTCTTTGATAAACAATAACGCACGTATCCCCTTGTGCGGACAAATTTCCTTGTACAACGAGACACAACTTCCGACAGGCCCGCGAATCCAGCCTCAATTGCTTACACATAGCGCCCTCATGAAAGGCTTCATTGTACAGAATTACGCTGATCATTTCGAGGAAGGGATAAGTCAACTTGCGTTCTGGCTAAGGGAAAAAAAGCTGAAGTACGCAGAAGATATAACCGATGGACTGGAGAATACCCCGAAGTCATTTATCGGATTGTTTGCAGGAAAGAATCTCGGCAAACAACTTGTGAAAGTTAGTTGACCAACAATAAACTAGGTGTACAAAAAACGGATATTTAAATATCAAAATATTAAAGATAGAATTATATAATTGAGGTAATTATGAAAACGAAATGTGTTCTTTTATTAACAATTATGGTAATTATTTTTGCATCAACCATATTCGGACATAGCGCTAAAAATTTGGAAGCAAAGGCAGCTATGAAGGATAATGATGTTTCAAGCTCTATGGGCAAGCCGGTATATGAATCGACAGTTGATAGTCTAAGTACAAAAGTTTGGGTAATGACGCAGGCACAGCATAAGAAAATGATGAAAGAAGGAATGGGTAAAGCAATGAGCCGTGAAACTGAAATCCTGCACAAAATGCCAATGACGGGCGAAAGGAATGACAGTACAATGGGGATGGATAAGGAGTCAAAGAAAGAGAAGATGAAAGGTACGCATTTCATAATGCTTGATGTAATAAACACTATAAGCGGAAAGGAAATTACTAACGGCAGCGCAAAGGTTCAGATTGTTTACCCATCAAAGAAGAACATAGCCGTTGAACTTAACGTTATAATGAGCCATTTTGGAAGCGCCCTAACACTCAACGAAAAAGGAAAATATTTGTTTACTATTAATGTTGATTTCGGCGGGGGCTTTAGAACTACACAGTTTAAATACACTGTAAGATAAAAAACTGCTGCCGGCAGACAAGGCGGATTTACTTGAACGGTTACGGCTGGTATTAAAAAAGATAATGAAAGAAAGCGCTTTTTGTGGAATCCAGAATAAAGAACACAAATGAATATAAAAATATCTCCTTAGAAGAAACGTATAAATTTCTTGAAACAACTGCAGACGGACTTTCGGATTCTGAAGTTAAGCGTCGCATTGAGAAATACGGTAAAAATGAAATAGTAGAAAAGCAACAAAACTCTCTCCTTGAATTCATTTTGCGTTACTGGGGAATCATGCCGTGGCTACTGGAAGTTGCGATGGGGCTTGCATTCGCATTAAATCATTACTTTGAAGGAATAATAATTTTTTCACTGCTCAGTGCAAACGCCGTCATAGGGCAAATACACTCCAGAGGGTCACAAAAAGTAATGGATCTTTTAAAGAAAAGACTGGCAGTCAAATCAAAAATTTTGCGGAATAAAAAATGGTCGGAAAAAGATGTAAAAGGAATTGTAGCAGGAGATATTATCTCTGTAAAACTTGGTGATATTGTCCCTGCAGATGCCAAAATTATATCCGGGGAACTTTCGGTTGATCAATCAGCCCTGACGGGAGAATCCCTGCCCATAGAAACACATTCCCCCGGCATTATTTACTCCGGCTCTGTAATAAAGCGTAGTGAAGCTACCTGTATAGTAGTTAACACCGGTGCAAATACTTTTTTTGGTAAAACAGCCGAGCTGGTAAAAGCTGCTAAGCCGAGATCACATCAGGAAGCTATTATGATGGCTGTAGTAAAATATATGATTTATCTTGGTATTGCTGCATCCATTTTAGTTTCATTATCTGCTTTATTGATGCATTTAAACATTTTTATAATGTTGACCTTTATAATTGTTGTACTATTAGGAGCTATTCCTGCGGCACTTCCGGCAGTTCTCACAATTGTACAGTCTGTGGGCGCTACCGAGCTGGCAAAAAAAGGTGCGCTGGTAACCAGGCTTGATTCAGTAGAAGATGCTGCCTCAATAGATATTATTTGTTTTGACAAGACAGGTACAATAACTCAAAACAAGTTGTCTGTTGTCGACAGCATACCATTTCACGGCTATAAAGCAGAAGATGTTCTGAGAATAGCTGCATTAACATCACAATCGGAAGGAATGGACTTAATTGATCTTGCAGTTATTGAACACACTAATACATCGGGAGTAAATTTAAACGGGTACAAACAAGTATCCTATACACCATTTGATCCATCTTCAAAAAGGACAGAGGCAATTATTGAAACCGGCGGAAAGCGCTTCAGAGCTGTTAAGGGCGCTGCACAGATAATCATGTCTTTATGCCATGATACAGATAAAGGGACTTTAAATGAAGTAAACAAAATTATAGATGGTTTTTCAAGTAAAGGTTATAGAACGATAGCTGTTGCCAGATCTGAAGGCGACGATTTGGATAATCTTAAACTTACAGGATTGCTGCCATTGACTGATCCGCCAAGACCGGATTCAAAAGATATGATAGATCAAGCAAGGGAACTGGGTATAAAGCCGATGATGCTTACAGGAGACAGCGTTGAAATAGCAAAAGAGATTTCCAATCAGATTGGTATTGGTAATAACATCATACGTATGGAGGACATTAAAGGTTTAAATGCAGATAAACAGTTAAAGATAGTTAGTGAATGCGACGGGTTTGCCGGAATATATCCTGAAGATAAATATAAGATTGTAAATTTATTGCAATCCGGAGGGCACATCGTAGGAATGACCGGAGACGGAGTTAACGATGCGCCTGCCCTGAAACAAGCAGAGATGGGCATAGCCGTCAGCAATTCAACAGATGTAGCAAAAGCTGCAGCCAGTGTAGTCTTAACCGAATCCGGTGTAGGCGTTATAATTGATGCATTAACAATAAGCAGACAGACATATCAGCGAATGCTGACATGGGTACTGAATAAAGTAGTTAAGGTTATAGAATTTATCGTTTTCCTCACCATAGGTTTCTTCTGGCTGCATAATATTTTGCTTTCTCTACTTGGAATGTCTTTATTAGTATTTGCAAATGATTTTGTAAGCATGACTCTGGCAACCGACAATGTAAAAAGTACAAGCAGTCCGAATCAATGGAATGTAAAGAATATTATTTTAGCATCTCTTCTTCCTGCTATATTATATGTACTGGGAGACATCATTGTAATCCTGATAGGCATTTATCATTTCCATTTACAATGGAATGAACTTACTTCTCTTGTAATGCTGAGTTTTATCTTCAACAGTCAATTCCGGGTTATGATAGTTAGGGAAAGAAAACATTTCTGGTCATCTCTCCCTGGTAAAGGATTGCTTATATCAAGCATATCGGCAATAATCGGAATTGCATTTATAACATTATTCGGAATCCTTGTCCCTTCGTTAAACCTTTTAATAATTCTCAGTGTTTTGGGATTATCGGCGTCTTTTACAGCCTGCATAGATTTCCCAAAATATTATTTATTTAAGAAATTCGGGTTATAAAAATAAATTAACATAGTTGTTACACAATAGATAGTCGATAATAGTTTTCGTCTTTGGACAGTTAATCAAAAGGAAAAGGAAAAATTTATGAAAATAGGAACCGGTTTATGGATAGATCACAGCAATGCTGTCATTGTAATTCTCGATGATAAAGGAGAACAAACAAAACGAATAGAATCCGAAATGGAGAAGCATGTGCGTTTTTCCGGCGAAGCGCAAAAAGAATCTGAAGAGGATATTCGCGACAGACGATTTACAAATCATCTTAATAAGTACTACGATGAGGTAATCGCCTGTATTCATAGTGCAAATTCTATTTTTGTATTTGGCCCCGGTGAAGCTAAAATTGAACTTAAAAAACGTTTTGAAAGTAAAAAAATAAAGAATTGCTTAATTGATATTGAAACGGTCGATAAAATGACCGACGCCCAGATTGCTGCAAAAGTCCGGCATTATTTTATTAATTAACGGTAATATACGTACCCGCAAAACTTTCAATAAAAATTAAAAAATACCGGGAAATACTAGACCCGGGCTTATTACAGACACCGGCAATGATAAACCTTCAGGGATTGAGACCCGTTCACAGGCAAGCACCGGTTTTGATTTTGCAAGTCTTTGGGCTGCAATTATCACTTTCCCTCTAATGGCTGCTGTTATGGAGATATGCGCCCGAATGGGAAAATATACACACAAAGTTCGATCCGTCACCCTGATTCCGATCACTATTGCCTTTGATTTATTATATTTATAAATTAAATGTAATAAGAATTAATTTATGCATGAGTAGAGTTTACCCTAATAAATTATTTCAACTTCTTCAAGGTTAATTCATTCTTTTTTAAAAAAAATAATTTTTAGGATTACGCGAATCTTTTATTAGAGGAGATATGAGGAAGAAAACAATTCATAGACAACTCCCGATCAAAAAAAAGACGAATAACACTGAAATATCTCCCTTAAATAATTCATTTTACGTAGTAGGAATAGGGGCATCTGCGGGCGGCTTAGATGCACTTGAAAGATTTTTCGGAAATATGTCCGAAAGTGCAGGTATTGCTTTTATAGTAGTGTCGCATTTAGATCCAAATCATATAAGTATTATGCCTGAACTAATACAGAAATTTACTAAAATGAAATTATTTCAAGCTGAAGACGGAATGATAGTTGAGCCTAATCATGTATATATTGCGCCACCTAATCGAGATTTGGCAATCCTTCATAGAACAATCCAACTGATAGAACCTCTTGAAACACATGGATTCCGGCTTCCGATTGATTTTTTCTTTAAATCCCTATCTGCGGATTTAGGCGAGAAAGCTATTTGCATTATTCTTTCCGGTATGGCTTCCGACGGTACAGCGGGGTTAAGAGCAGTGAAGAATGAATTAGGAATGGTAATGGTTCAAGATCCTGAAACGGCAAAATTCGACGGTATGCCAAGAAGCGCTATTAAAACCGGATTAGCCGATTACATTCTTCCGCCGGAGGAAATGCCGTCTCAATTGATTAAATATACCCTACAAAAAGTTAAAGGAATTTTATTTGATCGAACAATTACCGAGGGTAAAATTCCCGATACGTTTCAAAAAATTTTTATACTTCTCAGAACTCAAACCGGGCACGACTTTTCACTTTACAAACAAAATACGATATACCGGCGCGTTGAAAGAAGAATGAGTATTTATCAACTGGATAATATTTCTAGTTATATCCGGCTGCTTCAGGAAAACCCGGCAGAAATTGAAAATTTATTTAAGGAACTGTTAATCGGGGTAACAAATTTTTTCAGAGATCCCGAATCTTTCGATAAGTTGAAGAAGGTATTATTTGAGATAGTAAAAAGTAAACAGGATAACGATCAAATAAGGATTTGGGTGCCCGGATGTTCTACAGGCGAAGAGGCATACTCCATTGCAATTATATTGCGGGAATGCATGAATGAAGCGAAGAAATATTTCAATGTGCAAATATTTGCCACAGACATTGACAGCAGTGCAATTGAAAAAGCCCGAATCGGATCATTTTCCGGAATTGAATCCGATGTCAGCAAAGAACGTCTGAACCGTTTCTTCACATCAGAAGGAAATTTTTTCCAAATTCGAAAAGAAATTAGAGAAATGTTGATTTTTGCACCGCAAAGCATTGTTAAAGATCCTCCGTTCACCAAACTCGATCTAATCTCCTGCCGCAACCTGTTAATTTATTTAAATTCCGAATTACAGAAAAAAATAATTCCCCTATTCCATTATAGCCTTTTACCCAACGGGATACTCTATCTCGGTTCATCGGAAACTATCAGCGGGTTTGTTGATCTGTTTTCAATGGTAGATAAAAAATGGAAGATTTACAAAAGAAGAGATTCCATATACTCGGCTCAACCTTTTATAGAATTCCCGGTATCGCGGTCAACAGAAAAAATTTATGAGACTATTATGAAAAAGGACGAAGTAAAAAATATATCACAGCTTGCTGAAAAAATCATCCTGCAAAGTTACTCTCCAGCTTGTGTGATAGTGACCGGTAATGGCGATATAGTGTATATTCATGGAAAAACAGGCAAATACCTTGAACTTACTAACGGCGAAGCGAAGATGAACGTTTATGAAATGGCACGCGAAGAATTAAAACAAGAACTACCTGCATTGATTAGAAAAGTATTATCAAGCAAGAAATCAATAACCGCCGAAGCTATAAAAGTTAAATACAACGGCAGCGCCCAGTTAATAAATCTTACAGTTAAACCTATCAAAGAACCGGCAGTAATGCTGGGTTCATTGTTGATAATTTTTGAGGACGTTAAACCGCAAAAGAAACAACCTGCTTTTAAAAAAATCCATACGGAAAAGAAATCGGAAAAAATTATCAAAGAACTTGAGCGCGAATTAAAATCTACTAAAGAAAATTTGCGTTCAACTATTGAAGAATTGGAAACTTCCAATGAGGAACTTAAATCGACCAACGAAGAGATGCAATCTACCAATGAGGAAATGCAAAGTTCAAATGAAGAATTGGAAACTTCCAAAGAAGAATTACAGTCGCTAAACGAGGAATTAATTACTGTAAACACCGAACTTCAAAATAAGAATGATGAATTATCCGCTATTAATAACGATATGAAAAATCTGCTGGATAGTATTAATATTCCGACCATTTTTCTTGATAATAATTTATTTATTAAAAGATTTACGTTCCACGCATCCAAGGTTGTGAACCTGATACCTTCCGACATTGGAAGACCAATAAACCATATAGCTACAAATCTTAAATATGAAAAGTTTATTGAGGATGCAAAGGAAGTTTTAAGAACCCTCGTTTATAAAGAAATTGAATTGCAAACCAATGATGGAACATGGTACCAAATGAGAATTTTACCTTACAGGACAACAAACAATATAATTGACGGCGTTGTTATTACTTTTTCAGATATTAATAAATTAAAAACTGCTTATGAGAAGATCAATAAATTAAGCCAGGATATCCAGCTTGCACGCGAGTACGCAGATAATATTATTGATACTATCAGGGAGTCACTCCTTATTCTTGATAAAGATTTGAAAGTTCTTTCAGCTAACCGGTCTTTTTATAAAATGTTCAAGACTGTAAGTGAAAAAACAGTCGGCAAGTTTATATACGAACTTGACGATAAAAAATGGGAGCTGCCAGAACTTCGGGAACTCCTTGAGCAAATAATTCCCCAACGCAATTTTTTTGAGAATTATGAGGTCGAATTCAATTTTGTAGATGCGGGGAAGGAAAAATTACTTTTGAATGCCCGTCAAATATTTCACGAAGAAAAAGAGACTAGGCTCATTCTTCTAGCAATCCAAAAACAAAGTATAAAATAAAGAGATGTAAATAAATGAAACGCATTAAAAAAGAATCAGAAAAAACAATTGCCAAAAAAGTAAAGGGGAAGAACAAACCAAAGCATAAAAAGCCGGCTGACGAAAAAGTTGACGACATTCAAAGACTTGTGCATTTGCTCCAGGTTCATCAAATTGAATTGGAACATCAAAACCAGGAACTTAGAATTACGCAGGAAGAACTGGAAGTATCCAGAAATAAATACGTAAACCTGTTTGATTTTTCACCTATCTCCTACTTTACACTGGACCCTGACGGTATAATTAGGCAAGTAAATTTAAGCGCCGGTAAAATACTTGGAATTGATCGAAGCAAATTAATCGGCAAGCGTTTTATTACTTATATTGCTCCCGATGAAAAAGATATTTTTAATTCTTTTCTTAAAACTGTTTTTAACTCTCCCGGGAAACACTCTTGCGAATTAAGAGTAATTGACAAAAATAAATGTATATTGAATGTTTTACTGGAAGGTTTAGTGTTAGACGACACATTAGAGCGGGTTCAAGAATGCGAAGTCGCATTAATCGATTTAACGAAATATAAGAATATAGAGAATTCTTTAAAAGAAACCTCTGAAGAACTAAAATTAATCAACTCTACTAAAGATAAATTCTTCTCAATCATAGCGCATGATTTAAGAAGCCCTTTCCAGTCTCTGCTGAGTTCTTCAGAACTTCTTGCTACTGAAATTGAAAGTTTATCTCATGAAGAGATAGTACTATTCAGCAGAGGAATAAATTATAATTTGATAAATCTATTCGGTCTTCTGGATAATTTGCTTCATTGGTCGTTAATTCAAAGGAATGTGCTGGAGTATAAACCGGTAAATCTTGATCTCTCCGATATGATAACTAAAATAATATTAATATCAAATCAGAGCGCTTTGCAGAAAAATATTTTCATATCCAACAATTTGGATAAAGGAACCTTCGTTTATGCAGATGCTGATATGCTTCGCATAATCATTCAGAACCTTTTGATAAATGCAATTAAATTTACTCCCAAAGAAGGAAGGATAATTGTTTCATCAGTTGAGAAGGACGGTTTTGTTGAAGTATCTGTCAAGGATACCGGGATAGGCATCGAACCGGGAAAGTCTACAGAACTGTTCAACTTCAACACCCTATTTACAACCGAAGGAACGGACGGAGAGAAAGGAACCGGGCTTGGATTACCCCTTTGCAAAGAATTTGTTGAAAGAAACGGCGGTAAAATTTGGGTCGAAAGTGAATCAGGGAAAGGATCTAAGTTTATATTTATTATTCCGAAATAATTTCTTAATTTAAATGGGTTAAAAAATAATTATTAAATTAAAGTTCAATACAAATTGTGATTCTGTTATCACACCAGGAGGCATAGTGAAAAAAATCAGGATCCTGCTTATAGAAGATAACCGGCTTTTACGTGACGGCATCGCAGCAATGCTCAAAAAGCAAAATGATATGCATATTGTCGCTTCCGTTGGGAATGGCGAGAACATATTGCTGATGTTGGGAGAGCTAAAAGCGGATATAATTCTTCTCGACCTCGGATTACGAAATCAAAACAGTTTGCAAGTTGTAAAATCAGTTAAGAAAAATTTTCCTGAAACAAAAATAATAGTGATGGATCTTATACCGCTTCAGGCAGATGTTTTTGAATTTGTCCGTGCGGGAGTATCAGGTTTTATTCTAAAAGATGCTAATATTGCCGATTTTTTTAAAACTATACGGTCTGTTTATAATGGCGATCAGGTTTTGCCGCCGCATTTAACCGGTTCGCTTTTTTCTCAGATCATTGAAAATGCAATTAACGAATCAAAACCTTCTGCAATCGTCGAATCGGTCCGTATGACAAAACGCGAGCGGCAGGTAATTGGATTAATTACGGGGGGATTCAGTAATAAAGAGATCGCACAAAAGCTTCATATATCCACCTATACGGCGAAGAGCCACGTTCATAACATACTTGAAAAATTAGCGCTTAATACACGCTTGCAAATTTCCAAATACGCTCATCTCTCCGGCTCTTACGAGTCTGAAACAGAGAATACTTCAATAATCAGCGAATAATTATCTACTGTAAACCTATCCTTAAGATGTAGTTCCTTTTTCATCCTTTTGGATGATTGTTGTGCAATACAGTTTTTTATATTTTTTGTACAATTAAAAGGAAAGTGAAAACTTTTACATAAAAAAACATTACACAAATGCACGTCGAACAGCCTGTCTGCCGATAGGCAAGGTTTTGCTCGACCCTACATGAGTATTTGACAAATTAACGGTACGATTTCAGGCAGAACAGCAGCCAGGCAAAACTGCCCGATCTTTAAAATGCCCCGTACAAGATAATGTGAATGGTGTTGTGTAACTCTGCAGGCAGGCAGGTCCGTGACATAATAGTTAACAAAATAAAAAAACATTATTAACATTTCCGGAAAGTTATTTTATGAAAAAAAACATATTAAAATTTCAACGAAGGACGCTTCCAAAATCTCCCACAAGTATTCAAGGCTTGGATGAAATCACGGGCGGCGGGCTGCCAAAAGGAAGAACGACGCTTGTATGCGGAGGTCCCGGCTGCGGGAAAACTCTCTTTGCGATGGAGTTTCTTGTTCGAGGTGCAATGGTTTACAATGAACCAGGCGTATTTATTTCTTTCGAGGAACCTGAAAATGAACTCACTGCAAACGTTGCTTCGTTAGGATTCGATTTGCACAGCCTGATAATAAATAAAAAGATTTGGCTTGAGCATATTCACGTTGAACGCGGTGAAATTGAACAGAGCGGCGGTGAATATGATTTGAAAGGCTTGTTTGTAAGGATCCATCATGCAATAGAAAGCATCGGGGCTAAGCGTGTTGTTCTGGATACAATTGAATCACTCCTATCAGCGCTGCCAAATCCTACTATCGTACGCACGGAACTGCGGCGGTTATTCGGCTGGCTGAAAAAGAAAGAGGTTACAACCATTGTTACCGGAGAGCGAGGCAACGGTATGTTGACACGACAGGGTTTAGAAGAGTATGTTGCCGATTGTGTTATTCTGCTGGATCATCGCGTTAACGATCAATCATCCATTCGAAGATTGCGAATTGTAAAATATCGCGGCTCAACGCACGGCACTAATGAATATCCTTTCTTAATTGATGAAGATGGTTTTTCTATTCTTCCTGTAACTTCGCTGGGATTGAATAATATTTCATCCAAAGAAAGAATTTCTTCCGGTATTCCGCGTCTTGATACGATGCTGTCCGGTAAAGGTTATTTCCGCGGCAGTACTGTGCTTGTTTCGGGAACCGCCGGTACAGGCAAAACGAGCCTTGCAGCGCAATTTGTTGAAGCAGCATGCAAGCGCGGGGAACGTGTTCTTTATTTTGCTTTCGAAGAATCCCCGAGCCAGTTTATGCGCAATATGTCTTCAGTTGGAATTCACTTAGAACCCTGGGTCAAAAAAGGACTGCTAAACTTTCATGCAACCCGCCCGACACTCCATGGATTGGAGCATCATCTGACAACGACTATCAAATTAATTAATAAAATTGAACCGCGAATAGTTATTCTGGATCCCATAGATGCATTCGTTATGGGCGGAAACCAAACTGATGTAAAAATAATGTTACTGCGACTTGTAGATTATTTGAAAATGAAAAATATCACTGCATTTTTCGCTAGTCTCACAAACGCAGGAGAAAATCAGGAGCTTACGGACATGTCAATATCATCCCTGATAGATACATGGCTGCTTTTACGTGATATAGAAATCGGGGGCGAGCGTAACAGGGGTTTGTATATTCTTAAATCGCGTGGTATGGTTCATTCCAACCAGATCCGAGAATTTAAACTGACTAATCACGGAATTGAATTACTTGATGTTTATGTCGGTCCGGAAGGTGTATTAACAGGCTCTGCCCGGTTATCACAGGAAGCAAAAAACGAGGCTGAGCAATTATTGCGTAAGCAAGAAATTGAACGTAAACAATTTGATTTAAAACTTAAACGTGCGGCAATGGAAGCTCAAATAGTGGTTTTACAATCTGAATATAAATCGAATGAATCGGAAACCGTTAAAATTATCGAGATGGAAAAAGCAAAAGCCGATATGTTCATACAAAATCGGAAAAAAATGGCAGAGAGTAGAAAGGCAGATAAATCATAAAAAACCAAGCATAACCATGAAGGAATGATTAATAATATTTTGTACTGGAGCCAAAAAGCATTGTTGAAAACCAACCACGAACATGACTGCACCTGTGAACATAATAATACATCCGCTACGGCAGATTAGGAACAAAATCAAAAAAAATAACAAAGGGAAAAAATAATGAACAAAGATCGAAACAATAAAGGCAGTTCAAAGAAAGAACCTGCAAAAACCATGAAAGAAAAAAAGGCAGCGAAAAGAGACAAGAAAAATGAAAAGATGAACCATGGAATCATCACTGAAATACACAGTTAAGGTGCGGATAAAAGCGGCTTGTTGAAAATATGGAACAGCCGATGGATAGTATTAGATATTTTAAAATACAGCTAAAATGGATAAAATAATTTTGCAGCAGTCCCAAAATGAAAACCGGGAAGCAGAAGTCCCGGAAATTTTTTCAGAAACAACTTCTGATTCGGCATTTAAGAAATTTTTTTTAGAAGTATATTCTCTAACAATTTTTACACTGCGCTTTTTCAAAGAAGTATTTAAACCGCCGTATGAGTTTAATGAGCTGATGAAACAATCTTTTCTGACAGGTTACAGGTCACTTTCCCTGATAGGTATTACGGGTTTTATTATAGGGCTTGTGCTTACGATTCAGTCAAGACCCGCTATGGCAAGGTTCGGAGCGCAATCGTGGCTGCCTGCAATGGTGGCAGTTACAATTATACGGGAAATAGGCCCGGTTATAACCGCATTAATCTTTGCGGGAAAAGTCGGATCGGGGATAGGGGCAGAACTTGCATCAATGAATGTAACAGAACAAATTGATGCGATGCAGGTATCCTCTACTAATCCATTTAAATATTTAGTTGTTACAAGGGTTCTTTCTGCAACCTTGATGCTTCCGCTATTAGTAGTTTTTGCCGATGCTATCGGTTTATTTGGATCATTTGCCGGCGTTAACTTAAAAGGGAATGTAAGTTTTCATTTATTTTTTTCTCAGATATTTCAAAGCCTCGTATTTAAGGATGTGTTTCCTGCTTTTGTCAAAACTTTTTTCTTTGGCTTTGCCATAGGATTAATAGGAAGTTATAAAGGATATAATTCATATAAGGGAACTGAAGGAGTGGGGAAAGCGGCTAACTCAGCAGTCGTATTTTCTTCCTTAATGGTTTTTATAATAGATATGATAGCGGTGCAAATTACAAGTTTGTTCCAAAACTAGACCAAGCAATGAGAAGAATGACGACTAATGCAACATATATGATAACTGGACATGATGACAGTCAAAACGGACTTGTTGTGGTTAAGATGGAACATCTTAAAAAATCCTTTGGGAATAATCATGTGCTAAGGGACATTAATTTATCGATTAATAAAGGAGAAAATCTCGCAATACTTGGGAAGTCCGGTACAGGTAAATCAGTACTTATAAAATGTATTGTGGGGTTGGTTGAGCTTGATGACGGGAAGCTTATTATATTCGGGCAGGATATTTCCGGTCTCAAGAATAAGGAGCTGATTGAAATACGAAAGAAAATAGGATATCTTTTTCAAAGCGGAGCGCTGTATGATTCCATGACAGTCAGAGAAAATCTTGAATTCCCGCTTAGGAGACAATTACATTCAATGCCGAAAGAAAAAATGAATTCGCTGGTAAAAGAATCGTTGGAAAATGTAGGACTTGCTGAAGCAATTGATATAACGCCTTCAGAGCTTTCCGGCGGTATGCGCAAAAGGTTAGGTTTAGCACGAACATTGATTTTAAAACCCGAAATCATGCTTTATGATGAACCAACAACCGGGCTGGATCCAGTAACATCAAAAGAAATAAGTAACCTTATATTGGAAGTACAAAAAAAATATAATACTACTTCCATCATTATTACGCACGATATTGAATGCGCAAAGCTCACGGCAAACCGGATTATAGTAATCAGAGATGGAATATGCGCTGCCGAAGGTTCATATACCGATCTTGAACATTCGGCAGATGGATGGATAAGAGCATTTTTTGAATAATACACCGGATAAATTTCAAGAGAAGATCAAATGAAAAAAGACTCACATAATAAAATCAAACTGGGAATATTTATTTCACTCGGAATAGCGATATTTATTTTAGGGATATATTTCATTGGCGAGAGACAGCAATTATTCAGAAAAACCTTTCATATAGCCGGAGTTTTTAAAAATGTCTCCGGACTTCAGGCAGGATGCAATGTTTTGTTCGCAGGAATAAATGTCGGGACTGTAGAAAATATTAGCATAGTCAGCGACACCTCCGTTATTGTAGAAATAATGATTGATGAAAATATCAGGAGGTTTATAAAAAAGGATGCGGTAGCAAGCATTGGCTCGGATGGACTTATGGGCAATAAAAATTTAATTTTAAATCCCGGGGCGGGCAGAGAAAGGGAAATTGAAAACAACGATACCGTCGAAACAATTCAGCCAATTAATATGGATGATATTTTAATATCTTTAAAAACAACTATTGATAACACATCCCATATAACAAATGATTTATCCAGAATTACAAACAGCATACAATCCGGAAAAGGAACAGTAGGCAGTCTATTAATGGATCAATCGTTAGCGCAAAGTATCGATTCTACTTTTGTTAATTTGAAAGAAAGTTCAGCCGGGTTTAAAATACTAATGCAGAAGGCAAAAACAAGCTGGCTGATGTGGGGTTTTTAATATTATTTTTTTACTAAATCCGGCAGCATTAGGATTGACTCCCCCCAAAGATGTAGTTCCTTTTTCATCCTTTCGGTCTATTGAAATATCTTTCAACTATTCAGAAATTCTACTATAAAATAATACGTTTATTTCCAATGGAAGAATTTACCTTTTAAAAGGTGAATTTACGAGTTATAATAAAAATAAACGTCTGTTACGCAACTTGATTATTGCCGCATCCGGAAACAATGTGAATTCAGTTGTCAAAAAGCAGCAATTATAAATGAATGATTTTATAAATTAAAAACAATCTTCATTACATAAGGAAGCAACATAAGCTGCATACGTTTTAGGAAGTTGATTACTATAAAAAAGACAGCAAGACTTTTAAAACGACCAATATCAGTATTCCGGCGGCAAACAAATAATTTGAATAGGAAAATGCATGAAAAACATATTTATCGGTATTCTTAGCTTAGTGTTCTTTGTTTTCATTGACGGTTGTTCCCATAATACAGCCCCTCAGTTTCGTATCCGGAACGCACAGTTGAACAAAATCAATATGCATATAGAGACATCAGCAGGCAATAAATTCAGCATCAACGATGTTGATCCCGGGCAAACAACGGACTATCAAACGACCTCTGAAGGAAATATAACTGCGACGGCTGTTATACAGAATGAGTCGATATCGTTCCTAGCTGAAAAGAATACTCACTATACAATTACCATTAGTACAGACAAACCGCCATCACTGCAAGTCGATCAATAATTGTGTAAATGTAATAAAGATAAGCCGGCGCCGTAACATATTTGAAAGCAGCCAATTATTCTTTCTCTAAAGGAACCCGAAAGAAGATTGTTTTGGTAATCTAATGAATAGATTAAATTTAGTTATTTCTCTCTTTATAGCCGAAAGGGCATCAGCGCCTTCAAGGAAGATGGATTTATGAATTACATTAAAATTAATTTATTACGGAAATCCCGATGTCATCCAAAGGTTTTCTCAATCATAAGATGTAATTCCTTTTTCATCCCTTTGTACGATTTACATATTCACCATTTTTACATAATTTTTTAAACAAGTAGATGACGAAAACTAATTATTAATAGGAGTTAATATAAAATGAACAAAATGATAAACATTTCTAAAATGTGGTTAATACCAATGCTGCTGGTTATGATTATAGCTGGCTGCGAAGATAGAGTTGGAATTACTTCTCCCCCGGTAATCACTCCACCAACAGTGAGTTCGACAAGCCCTATTAATTTATCTACCGGCGTGGCTTTTAATAATAAAATCACCGCGACTTTTAGTGAAGCGATGGACTCTTCAACAATTACAACCGCAACATTTACCTTAATGCAAGGTACATCGTTTGCATCAGGTACAGTATCTTATACGGGCACGACGGCTACTTTTGCACCGTCAAGCAATCTTACGGCAAATACCACATATATTGCCACGATTACAACAATGGCTAAGAGCATTGCAGGCAGCGCATTGGCAAATAACTATGTATGGAGCTTTACGACAGGATTAGCAGTTGTTACTCTACCCACAGTAAGTTCCACAAACCCGGTTAATGCCGCCACAGGAGTGCCTTTCAATCAGCAGATTGCTGCGACTTTTAGTGATTCAATGAATGCTTCGACTATTACCGCATCGACATTTACCTTAGTGCAAGGTACAACACCGGTTTCAGGTTTTGTATCCTACTCCGGTACAACCGCAATTTTTACACCGGCAAGCAACCTGGCACCAAATACCGCATATACAGCCACGATTACAACCGGGGCTAAGGACTTAGCAAGGAATGGTCTAGCAAATAATTATATATGGAGTTTCACAACAGGCATAGCAGCGGTTATTACATCACCCACTGTAAGTTCGACTAACCCGGTTAATGCTGCCACAGGAGTGCCATTCAACCAGCAGATTGCCGTAACTTTTAGTGATTCAATGAATGCTTCGACTATTACCACATCAACATTTACATTAGTACAAGGTACAACACCGGTTTCAGGTTTTGTGTCCTATTCCGGTACAACCGCAATTTTTGCACCGTCAAGCAATATGGCGCCAAATACTGCGTATACAGCCATGATTACAACCGGAGCTAAGGATTTGGCAAAGAATGCTCTGGCAAATAATTATGTATGGAGCTTTACAACAGGCACAGCAGCGGTTGTCACTCCACCCACTGTAAGTTCTACAGACCCGATTAATGCCGCAACCGGTGTGCCTCTCAACCAGAAAATTGCTGTAACTTTTAGTGAGGCACTGAATGCATCAACTGTTACAACATCAACATTTACTTTAATGCAAGGTACAACGCCAGTTTCGGGCTTTGTGTCCTACTCAGGCACAACTGCCACTTTTGCACCATCAAGCAACCTCGCATCCAGTACAGTCTATAATGTTACAATCACAACCGGCGTTAAAGATCTTTTAGGCAATGCCCTTGCAAATAACTATGTATGGAACTTTACAACAGGCTCAGCAACGGTTGTCACTCCACCCACTGTAAGTTCTACAGACCCGTTTAATGCCGCAACAGGCGTTCCTTTCAACCAGAAAATTGCTGCTACTTTTAGCGAAGTAATGGATGCTTCAACTATAACCACAGCAACGATTACCTTAATGCAGGGTACTACGTCAGTTTCCGGCTTCGTGTCTTACTCGGGTACAACTGCTACTTTTGCACCGGCAAGCAGCCTGGCACCCAGTACAACTTATAGCGTTACAATTACAACAGGCGCTAAAGATCTTGCAGGCAATGCTCTGGCAAATAACTTTGTATGGAACTTTACAACAGGCACAGCACCGATTGTTACTTTACCCACTGTAAGTTTTACAGATCCGGTTAATGCAGCAACAGGCGTTCCTTTCAACCAGAAAATTGCTGCAACTTTTAGTGAAGTAATGGATGCTTCAACTATTACCACAGCAACGATTACTTTAATGCAAGGCGCTACATCAGTTTCCGGCTTCGTGTCGTATTCGGGTACAACTGCTACTTTTGCACCGGCAAGCAGCCTGGCACCCAGTACAACTTACAGCGTTACAATTACAACCGGCGCTAAAGATCTTGCAGGCAATGCCCTGGCAAATAACTTTGTATGGAACTTTACAACAGGCACAGCGCCGATTGTTACTTTACCCACTGTAAGTTCTACAGACCCGGTTAATGCCGCGACAGGCGTGCCTTATAATCAAAAAATTGCTGCAACTTTTAGTGAAGTAATGGATGCTTCAACTATTCAAACATCAACATTTTCTTTAATGCAAGGTACAACACAAATATCAGGCTTTGTGACCTATTCAGGCACAACAGCCACCTTTGCACCGGCAAGTAATTTAGCCTCAAGTACTAAATATACAGTTACCATAACGACCGGCGCTAAGGATCTTGCGGGCAATGCCCTGGCAAATAACTATGTATGGAGTTTTACAACAGGTGCAACACAATTGACCACTCCACCCACTGTAATTTCTACAAACCCGGTTAATACCGCAATAAATGTGGCTTTGAACATACAAGTTGCCGCAAACTTTAGTGAGATATTGGATGCCTCAACAATTACTACGGCAACATTCACTTTAATGCAAGGTACAACATTTGTATCCGGTACTGTAAGTTATGCCGGCACGACTGCGACTTATGTACCTACAAGTAATCTCGTACCGAATACAACTTATACTGCCACGATTACAACAGGGGCTAAGGATCTTGCGGGTAATTCACTGACAAGCAACTATGTATGGAGCTTCACTACCGAAATCCCGTATACAGTAAATCTTTCATCAAATCCGGCGGCAGGAGGAACAACAAGCGGCAGCGGTACATTTAATTCAGGCTCTTTAGTAACAGTAACCGCAACAGCAAATTCCGGATATTCATTTACCAACTGGACAGAAAACGGTAATGCAGTATCGACAAATGCAAGTTACCAGTTTACTATAAGCGGAAACAGAACATTAGTAGCAAACTTTACAGCCGTACCAATAACGTATACAGTAGCCCTAACGTCAAATCCGGCGGCAGGTGGAACGGTAAGCGGAGGCGGAACATTTAATTCAAGTACTTTAGTAACAGTAACTGCAACAGCAAATATCGGCTATACTTTTACTAACTGGACAGAGAACGGAAATATAGTGTCTTCAAGTGCAAGCTATCAGTTTACTATCAGCGGAAACAGGACATTAGTAGCAAACTTTACTGCTATACAGTATAAAGTAGTGCTTTCATCAAATCCTGCAGCAGGCGGCACAACAAGCGGAGCCGGTACATATAAATCAGGCTCGACAGTAACTGTAAATGCCACGGCTAATAGCGGATATGCATTTATTAACTGGACAAATGGCGGAATTGCATTGTCAACAAGTACAAGTTATCCGTTTATTATAACCGGAAATGATACATTAGTAGCAAACTTTGGTTTAACGGGCCCTGCCGGTATAAACCTTGGATCTGCAGCTAACTTTGCTATCTTGTCCGGCTCCGGAGTCACCAACACCGGTAGCACTACTCTAATTTATGGTGACGTTGGATCTTATCCTACAGGCACAATTAGTGGTCTTCTTGCGGCAAATGTGGTTGGAATACTTTATACGACAGCTGATCCTATAGTAGGTACAGCAATAAACGATTTGACTACTGCATATAACGAAGCTCAAGGAAGATCATTAAATGCCATCTCATTGCCCGGACAACTGGGTGGTTTGACCCTTGCCCCTGGTCTCTATGTAAACTCGTCATCGAGCGGCATATCAGGAACGGGATCAAACGCGATTTTAACTCTTGACGCCGGAGGCAACCCTAATGCCGTATGGATATTCAAGATGGGCTCAACACTTGTTACGAGTCCCGGCACCAGTATTGTTTTGGCCGGTGGAGCGTCATGGAAAAATGTCTATTGGTCGGTCGGCACTTCAGCAACACTTGGAACGAACTCTATCTTTTATGGAAATATCTTAGCTAATCAAGCAATCTCAATAAATACCGGTGCAACATTGTACGGCAGAGCGTTGACAGAGATTGCTGCGATAACATTGCAAGCAAATACTGTTGATTCGCGATAAGTAATAAAACAATTGATATAAAAGAAAAACATGATTATATCAAAAGATATGAAATTGAAGACAAGAGAATTGGATAGAAAGAAATAGTTGAAAAGCAAGGTGAGGAATTTAGAACTCCTCACCTTAGGTTTTCAAAATGAATAAAATAATAGGCTGAACAATTTGGGAAATAGACCCGGAATAAATTTAATAGTATTGAGTTAGACAGTATTCAAATATTTCATAAAAACATATAAGGAAACACGAAATGAAAAAATTTTTTGTAATGCTTGCATTGATGTTAACCATCGGTATTTGCGTTTCTCAAGCGCAAACAGTAACCGATAGCTGGGCATTCGGTTTTGGTTTAGATTTCCCCAGATTTTACTCGGTAAACATAACCTCTATCAATTCTGATTACGGCGCATATCTTTCACTACAGCGAAATTTTTCCGAGCATGTAGGCGTAAGATTGAAAGCCGGTTATTCCAACCTCGAAGGACAATATAACGATCAAAATCTTAACCTGATTAAGGAAACAACTGGGCTTATAACAGGCGATCTTGATTTACTATATTATTTCTCTCCATGCGAAGCGGTTTCACCTTATCTGTTTGCCGGAGTCGGTATTAATGATAAAAGTATAACTCACCCACAAACAAGCTCTCCGGATAATAACAACTTTGGGTCTCAATTAAATGTCGGCGTTGGCGCCGAATTTAAGCTTGAACCGGATTGGAGTTTAGTAACGGAGTTTGGTTATCATCAAACAAACAATTCAGAGCTTGACGGCGCTATTGCCCCGACAGAGTTGAATGGCCGCGATTCTTATATAGTTCTTAGCGCAGGCTTAAATTACTTTTTTGATAAAGGCGGACCATCAAAGCTATGTGAACCTTGCCAGGGAATAACCCAGGTAATGAAAGATATGACCGACTATAACAAAATTGAAGATATGATTGTGAAGCATATACCAAAAGAAGTAACAAAAGACGTTGTTGTTGATAGATATATTAAGGAAATTTCAAACGACAGATTGGTTCTAGTTGGTGTAAACTTTGCATTCGATAAATCAGACCTTTTACCTGAGTCATATCCTGTACTTGATAAAGCAGTTAAATTATTGAACGATAGAGCCGATGCGAATGTTGAGATCCAGGGATATACAGATTATATAGGCACTGCGGATTACAACCAGGAACTTTCAGTTGAAAGAGCTGAAACAGTTAAAGCTTATCTTGTTTCCAAAGGTATAGCTGAAAAAAGACTTACAACTGTCGGTTATGGAAAAGGCAACCCGGTTGCAGATAACGAAACTGAAGAAGGCAGAGCAATGAATAGAAGAATTGTATTTAAAATTGTTAAATAATCAAGCTTTTTTAAGCAATGTACGAATGTCCCTGTAACTATAAGTACGGGGACATAAAGGGGAATTTTAATTCAACCGGGACGAACCGGATAAAGCAAGTTAAGTTTAATATAATTTATTATGACATAATAATTATTGTCTAATTCATACTGAAAGGAATATCTCAAAATGCGAAGAATATATTTTGCAATTTTAATTACGGGAATTTTAATTTTTCTAACTGCGCCTGTAAAAGCTCAAGTGAGTGTGGGTATTGGTATAAATATAAGCAGTCAGCCAATATGGGGTCCTGTAGGTTATGACAATGTCCAATATTATTATTTACCTGATATAGATGCTTACTACTACGTACCAGAACATTTATTTTTCTTTCTATCAGGTGGACGCTGGATATCTTCATCAAATTTGCCTCCCGAATATAGTAATTATGATTTATACGGCGGTTATAAAGTAGTAATTAATGAAAATAGACCGTACTTACATGATCAGGATTATAGAGTAAAATACAGCTCATACAAAAATCGTCACGATCAGCAAGCCATACGCGATAGCCATGATTCAAAATATTCTGCGGTCAAGCGGCAGCAAGGGTACGTTAAAAGTGCGGTTAACAAACAAAATATCAGCAACAAAAAAGCCCAGGGAAACAGGCAAGTTCAGGGCAACAGGCAAGTTCAGGGCAACAAAAAAGCCCAAGGCAACAAACAAGTTCAGGGCAACAGACAAGTTCAGGGTAACAGGCAAGCCCAAGGTAACAAACAAGCTCAGGGTAACAAACAAGCTCAAGGTAAAGGACAAGATAAGCGCAAATAAAACAAGCAAAGCTCATGGGTTTAAATAAACTGAAAAGATATTGCGATATTATTAAAAGGAATTACAAATGAACAAGCTAAATATTCAAGGAAACTGGAATGAGATTAGGGGTAAGCTTAAACAAAAATTTGCTAATCTGACGGACGATGATTTACTTTTCAAAGAGGGTAAAGAGGAAGAACTGCTGGGGAGACTTAAGCAAAAGCTTGGGAAAACTAAAGAACAAATACGCGAACTGATTGAGAAACTTTAACGAAAATCTTTTCTTAACGGTTAACGTTTAGCGCATCACACTAAACGTTAACCTTTTTTTATCCGGTATCGTATAATCAGGTAATAAAAATAATCCGTAAAAAATAACAGACACACTGTTAATCTAAGATTATCGGCTAAAATAAATTTGTTCTCAACCATTAGGATTAACTCCTTTTTCATCCTCTTGCCCGATTGTTTAACCTTGCATATTCTTGTAGCTTCCATTGTGTTAAAAAAAGTAATTGCTTTTACATCACCATTACAAAAGTGACTATTATAGTTTAAAAATAATTTTAAGTAATGAGGTAATTTAACCTGTTAAAGAAAAGACATTATTATTTGACTATTTATAATAAGGATGATTTTAAAATGAAAAAAATCTATTTTACAATATTGACAGCGGATTGGGAATAAGATATTTCTTCCGATAAGAGAAGATAATTGCACATAATTTATTAACAAAAAAAGGATTCTTAAATGAAAATAGTTACATTCATATCGCTTATGCTTTTGGGCTTTGCGCAGTTTGGTATAGCGCAAGATTCGGTTATAACTCCAAAGCTAAACTCCATGTCAAACGTAGTCGGTGTTTCCATTGAAGGGGGAGTAACATTTGGAATGACCGATTATAGAGTTTCCAAGATTGATTACACTGTTAAAGGCTCCCTGGAGTACTTTCTTCCTTCTACGGGTGTTGGTAATCTCGGAGCAAGATTTTTCGCACAGACAGGATATATTGCAGGACGAGGCGCTCCGAAAGGTGCCAATAATCCAACAGATGAATTTGCGACAAGAGTTGATATAATCGGCGGTGCATTAGT
>CAZUCY010000018.1:36145-40512 GCA_964618785.1 uncultured Ignavibacteriaceae bacterium
ATAATCCAACAGATGAATTTGCGACAAGAGTTGATATAATCGGCGGTGCATTAGTGTATATGCTTTCTTTAGATAATAAAGTATATCCCTGGGTGTCAGCCGGCGCTTCCAACGTGTGGTTTTATCCCTATGATGGTAACGGAAATAAATTGCCGGGTTATGCGGCGGGAAGTTATTCTACCTTTATGCTAGCACTTAACGGCGATGCCGGCGTAAAAGTTATGGTATCCAGACATATAAGTATTGATGTATCGGCCGGAGTAGTATTCGGGAAAAAAGATTATCTGGATGATATAAAAACAGGCTCCAATAATGATTCTTTTTTCAGCGGTACCGTTGGCGCTTCTTATTACTTCAATAAAGGTGAAAAACGACACTGGGAAACTCCCCAGGGTGTTACCAGAGTATATCCTGTTAAGCACGATACTGTAGTAGTTATTCAGCACGATACTGTTTCTGTTATTCAGCACGATACCGTAGTTATTACACCGCCTGCTGAAGTAGAAGTTAAAAATTTAGTTCTTAGCGCCGATGAAAATTTTGAGTTTAATAAAGCAACACTACTGCCTAATGCATATGTAGTTCTTGACCGTATTGTAAAAACCATGAACAGACATCCTGATTACAAATGGGAAGTTGCCGGATATACCGATAAAATCGGTTCAGATAAATATAATATAAAGCTTTCAAAACAAAGAGCTCAGGCAGTTGTAGATTACCTTGTAAGCAAAGGCGTTGATAGAAACAGTCTTAAAATAGTTGGATATGGTAAAAAACATCCAATCGCTACAAACGAAACACTTGAAGGAAGATCTATGAACAGAAGAGTTGAAATAAAATTACTCTCACACGATAACCAATAGATTTTATAAATTATAAATAACATTGATAGAAGCGGCGTAATTAAAGCCGCTTCTGTCAATTCCTGCAATCCGAATTTTATTTACTGCTTACTTAACCTTTTGCATTTGAAATTGACCTTCCCCCCTCACCCAAAAGGTGTAGTTCCTTTTTCATCCCTTTGTACGATTGCGCTACTCTATATTTAGTTATAGTTTAACATTAAATTTTTATAGAAAGGAAACTTACTATGTTATACACAATCGCGGTTGTTCTGATAGTTTTGTGGCTTCTTGGAATATTTACTGCTTACACTATGGGCGGTTTCATTCACATTCTTCTCGTAATTGCAATTATAATGGTCTTAGTAAGAGTTATAAGCGGACGGCGTGTACTTTGAACTTATGTAAAGAGCCAAAATATTTTTTAAATAAGCACTCATAACTGAAGACAAGATAACATTCTGAATGTTCTTTTAAGGAAATAATGTAATGCTATTTAATCAACTCCGGATCCTTCTGCTGCCGGATGTACTTACTCTAATTGTTCTTCTGTGTGTTTCCTTTTTAGTTTATTTTTCTTTCAAAGGATTCTTAGGGCTTGTTTGCGTCATTATACTTCTGCAGTTCTACATAGATTATTTTGACGGAAAGTCAGTAAGTAATTTATCAAGGCACATCTCGCGTGATTTGTGCTTTTTTATTTTCTACCGGCAGCTGCAATGATTTCTGATTTAAAACTAAAAAAATATAATCACATAATTTTATGACTGAAAAAAGTAATTCTTTTCACGGAATGCACATCATTGTTATCGCAGCGGCATTAGTAATAATCATTGCAGGGATTAATCTTGCCCAGTCGGTAATTGTTTTGTTCCTTATTTCGATTTTCCTTGCCTTGATCGGCACACCGCCGGTACTCTGGCTCGAGCGGAAACATATTCCTTCTTTTATCTCGGTAGCAATAGTTGTGACTGTTATGGTTATTATTCTGCTAATGATTGGCGCATTAGTCGGGATATCCTTTAAAAGTTTTACCGACGCCCTCCCTTTTTATCAGATGCGTATACAAGAGCAAATAACCGAATTAGAAACGCTTCTGACAAGCAAAGGTATTACGGGCACCGACAAGATTCTACTAAAATATGTTAATCCTGAAACGATAATTAGCCTTACAGCAGGATTGCTTTCAGGGTTAAGTTCGGGGCTTTCCAATATTATCCTAATTCTTCTCACAGTAATCTTTATATTACTTGAAGTTTCAAGCTTTCCCGTTAAACTCCGCTCAGTTCTCGGTAACCCGGCAGCAGTATTTCCCCGTTTTTCCAAGTTTATAATTGATATCAGACATTATGTAGTGATTACGACTTTAATTAATCTTACCGCAGGTATCTTAATATGGGCATGGCTCTCAATCCTCGGCGTTAAGTTTCCAATTCTGTGGGGTTTCCTAGTCTTTCTGCTTCATTATATACCCAATATTGGGTCTATAATAGCTGCAATTCCCGCAGTTCTTCTCGCTTTAATTCAATTGGGGATAGGCAGCGCCATATTTGTAGCTGCCGGTTATCTTTTAGTCGGTCTAATAGTTGGTAACGTTATCCAGCCGAAACTTATGGGGAGGAGGCTGGGTTTATCCACGTTAGTTGTTTTTATTTCGTTAATATTTTGGGGAAACCTACTTGGCTTAGTCGGCGCTGTTTTATGCATACCTCTTACTATGACTCTGAATTTTGCATTTGAAAGCAATGAAGGAACAAAGTGGATTGCGGTTTTGTTAGGACCCGAAAAATCTGCTGCAGGCATACATCCTGTGTCCGGGGATCCGTCCCATTGAGAAAAGAAAAAGAAGAAAGCTTATGAAAAAACTGAAGATTAGACATTTACAACCTATTAATTGGAAAAAATCTTCATCCGGTAAAATAGCCTTATACGCAAGTTTTTCAGTTGGAATCATCTTACTCCTATTTGCATTAATATTCTTTCTTTTCCCGGAAACTTACTTTAACGGGTTTCTGAAAAACAGAGTAATTGATGTTTTTACAAAGGCATATCCGGAATATTCTTTAAAGATTGCCGGTGTCAATTTCAATATCTTAAAAAACCGTATAGAATGCGACTCAATTTCATTGACAAAGATAGACTCAACATTTTCGTGCAGAATCAGTTCATTCTATTTAGACGGGATTGGTTGGATAAAACTTCTCCGTGAAAAGGATTTTTCCCCTAATAGTATTGCAAACGCTGACTTAGATGCTGAAGGAATTGTCATAAATTTTAAGCAGTCACAAAATCAAATTAATTGCGGGCATCTTCATTTATCGGTACCGGATTCAGTGATAAAAGCTGAGTCGCTGGAACTTCATCCTTCAATAACGGACGAACAATTCTTTGCAGAAAGCAAATTCAGAAACACCAGATACCGGTTTGTGGTACCAAAAATCAGTGTAAATGGTTTAGCATACTCCGGATTATTTTATGGAGATACTTACCGCGCCCGTTCAATTAATATCAGGGATGCTTTTATAAATATCCTGGTAAACATGGATAAGCCGTGGGATACAAAAGCCCCTAGCCCTGTGATGCCGAACGAAGGCTTATCTTCAATAAAGGATACTATACGTGTTGATAGTCTTCAAGTTATAAATAGCAAGCTGAATTATTATGAAAGGTTTTTAGCAGGCGCAAAAGCAGCTTCAGTAACATTCGATAAGATCCAAGCTTTTGCGGAAGGGATTAACAATCATACCGACCGACGTGATACTATTGTTTTCCATGCACAAGGGAACTTTATGAATACCAGCGCCATGAAACTGTTTATGCTGATTCCTCTCGGATCGCCGCAATTTTCGTTCAGTTACAGCGGATCGCTTAAAAAAATGGAAGCAAACAGTCTGAATAAATTTCTTGAGATAGCCGAAAATCATCGTATTACATCCGGAACTCTTCAGTCTGCAACATTTAATATCAACGTTAAATCGGGGCATGCGGCAGGTTATGTGCGCGCGGAGTATGATGACCTATCCGTTGCCGTTCTCAATAAAAATACCGGAAGTGCAAATGGAATTTTCAATAGAATATCTTCTTTTCTTGCTAAAATATTCATAATAAGGAGAAACAATATGCCGGATAAATCCGGATCACTGAAATTAGGCGTTGTAAAATTTACACGAACACCGGATGAGACGTTTACCCAGTTTGTGTGGTTTGCTCTCCGAAGCGGGGTTGGTAATATTGTCGGATTTTGAATGAAGATAAGTTTTAAGTCTAAAAAAAATATTTAATTAGGAAACACAACAGACATGAAAAGCAATTTAATTTATATCATTTCACTACTTTTTTTATTTTTTACTTTAAATGACGCCTCATCATCTAGAGAAAAACTCATTATAAACTCAAATTCATACTTCCCCGCTAATAATAAAATAACATTAGTTTATGAATCATCATTTGGCGATAGCTTTACAAAATATTCAAAGAAGGGTGAATTTACCATCAGCTCTAACGAAGCTGATAAATTCAAATATA
>CAZUCY010000019.1:0-40187 GCA_964618785.1 uncultured Ignavibacteriaceae bacterium
TTTCTCACGACGGTGTCTTTAATACGGAAAGTATGTGGGGAACTACCGAAGAACTTTGGTTCCCTGAGTGGGAATTCAAAGGAACTCCCTGGCAAAATAGAAAGTTGTATGAAAAATGGAATCCTGCAAGGTTTATTCAAAATGCTAAAACCCCTATGCTGATTGTAGAAGGTGCGCACGATTACAGGGTGCCTGAAGAACAAGCATTCCAGCTTTTTACTTCGCTTCAACGGCTTGGAGTCGAAAGTAAATTCTTGTATTTCCCTGATGAATTTCATTTTGTCACTAAACCGCAGGATGCCCGTTTCTGGTGGGATTCGGTCTTTGATTGGTTTGAAAAACACAAAAAATAGAAAAGCAAAAAGTAGTCCCGGGTTTTCACTCGGAGTACAGCAAATCATCTGCAAATTATGGACTTTAGTCCATCAGGAGGTTTGTTTTTTGGCTGAAACCAAATATTTTTTGCAATTAGTTGTCCCCGGCATAAACCTGCCGGCAGGCATGTGTCTAAGTAACTTTAAATATCTTATGTATTAGGTGAGTTAATAACATATTCTTTTATTTCTAACTTATAAGTGGCTATATGAATTTTAAACTAAAAAAAAGCGAAACTTTATTTAACGGAAAAGTATTTGATTTAAAAGTAGATCAAATAGAATATAACAGCGGTAATATGGGAAGAAGGGAAATTGCGGTACATCCCGGCGGTGCGGCAATTGTTGCTGTTAAAAATGACGGGAAAATTATTTTAGTCAGGCAATTCCGGTATCCAATTCAACAGGCTATACTGGAACTCCCCGCAGGAAAACTTGACAAGGGAGAAGACCCTCTTGTTTGTGCTGTTCGTGAACTTGAGGAAGAAACCGGTTATAAAACGGGTAATATTGAAAAGCTCGGAATAATTTCAACATCACCCGGGTTCTGCACCGAGATTTTACATCTTTATCTTGCTAAAGATCTAATCCCCGGTATGCATAATCGGGAAGAAGGCGAATATGGTATGGAAATTATAGAGTATTCATTGGATGAGATCGATAGGAAGATAGAAAATGGTGAAATTATCGATGCCAAAACCATTTGCGGTATATATTTAGCTAAAAATAAGCTTAAGTTATCCTGAAAACAGTTTTTTTGAATTTCCTTTCAAAATGAGCTAAGTTAGCTTTATTAAAATCATTTTAGTTTATGATAAAATCTCTGCAAGTAAAAGATTACGCCCTAATTGAACATGTCAATGTTGAATTTGGTCCCGGTTTAAATATTATAACAGGCGAAACAGGTGCCGGCAAATCTATTTTAATTGATGCGATGAGTCTTCTGCTTGGAGAACGGGCATCGACCGAAGTTATTAGGAAAGATGCTGCTAAATCAGTGGTTGAAGGAATCTTCGATGTTGAGTTGAATACTAAGGTAAAAAAAATCTTAGAACAAAATGATATTGAATTTTCACCCGAATTAATTATGCGGAGGGAAATTTCCTTAAAAGGCTCTAATAGATGCTTTATAAATGATTCGCCTGTTTCTCTTTCTCTAATTAAAGATGTTGGAAATCTTCTGGTCGATTTACATGGACAGCATGAGCACCAATCATTGTTAAGAACAGAAACTCATATAGAATTTCTTGATGAATATGGAAACTTTGAAGGACTTCTGGAAGAATATAGCGGGTTGTACCGGCAGTTATCAAAATTAACTTTAGAATTAAATTCACTAAAAGAACAGGAAACAATTCTAAAGGAAAAGAAAGAGATTTATGCCTACCAAATTAAAGAAATTGATAATATAACGCCTGAAAATGGCGAAGAAGAAAAGTTAAGTGAAGAATTAAATATTCTTGAAAATTACGAAAAACTACTGGAGTTAACGTCATCTGTTTATGAGTCAATATATGATTCTGAAAATTCTGTGAACGATCAATTGGGGAAAATTCAAAATGAAATAAAAGA
This sequence comes from uncultured Ignavibacteriaceae bacterium, assembly GCA_964618785.1. GTDB lineage: Bacteria > Bacteroidota > Ignavibacteria > Ignavibacteriales > Ignavibacteriaceae > FEN-1297. The sequence continues at coordinate 1,947 of CAZUCY010000019.1, forward strand.
GCTGTGCAGTATTGATAAGTCTTTTTCTGATGTTTCTTCGGAAATCGATTATGCTCTTACGCTGACAAATGATATTTCAAAATTTATAAGGGATTATAAATCCCGGGTCGATATAGACCCGCAGCATCTTGGAGAGATTAGGGATCGCCTTGGTGCATTAAATCTGTTAAAGAAAAAATATGGCGGGTCTATTAAAGCTGTTTTATGCCACAGAGAGAAAATCGGTAGAGAATTTGATTTTGCAGAGAACTATTCGGAAAATATTTTAAACCTTGAAGCTCAAATATATGAATTAAGAAAAAAGACCGGCGCTGCGGCAGAAACAATATCAAAAAAAAGAAAAGAAATCGCAAAGAAAATTCAAAAAGATGTTAAAGAAACTTTGGGGTTTCTCGGCATTCCGGATTCTGAATTTATCGTGCAAATAAATGAAGCCCCGGCAAATGAAACATTTGGAAACTATATAATTGTAAATGGAAAAAGTTTTAAAGCGGACTATTCCGGGTACGATGAGGTTGAATTCTTTATATCGACAAACCGGGGTGAAGACCTCAAACAGTTGGTTAAAGTAGCTTCCGGCGGGGAAGTATCAAGAATTATGCTTGCCCTTAAAACCATTCTGGCCAAAAATGATAAGCTACCCCTTTTGATTTTTGATGAAATTGATACGGGTGTAAGCGGGCGCATTGCTCAAAAAGTCGGGCAGGCTTTGAAATCACTTGCTCGATACCATCAAATCATTTCGATCACGCACCTTCCTCAAATAGCCGCTTTGGCGGACCATCATTATTCGGTAGAAAAAAAATTAAACGAAGAAAGAGTTGTTAGTTCAATTAGTAAACTGAAAGATGATGAGCGTGTTAAAGAAATAGCCAAACTTATGAGTGGTGAAAAGATTACGGAAGCAAGTTTAAACGGCGCAAAAGAACTAATGGGGTTTTAAATAAACAAAAATCCTTCCGGTTTCTCTGCTAGATTGTTTGGAATGATTCTGGTTCTTATTATCCCTTAATCGGATTTTGTCTGTGAAAGATTCTGCGATTTATATACATATTCCTTTTTGCGATCATAAATGTATTTATTGCGATTTTTATTCAATAATTACTTCGGATAATATTAACCGGTTTTTATCTTCGTTGAAAAAAGAAATCCTGCATTATTCAAAAAATTATTCCCGTGAGAGAATTTATTCTTCGATTTACTTCGGTGGCGGCACACCATCTTTAATGGAACCGGGATATTTAAGAGAAATAATTCTGTATCTGAAGGATAATTATAAAATAAGTGAAAAAGTTGAAATTACAATGGAAACAAACCCGGGTACGGTTAATAAAGAAAAGTTAGAGCTATTTAGTAAAGCAGGAATAAATAGGATTAGCATCGGTATTCAATCCTTTGATAATGATGATCTTACATTTCTCACACGTATCCATGATAAAGATATAGCGGTTCAAACCGTCTTGCTTGCCAGCCAAATTGGATTTGAAAATATCAGCATCGATTTGATTTTCAATCTTCCCGGACAAACAAAAGAAAAATGGAATATGAACTTGCAGAAAGCAGTCGGACTTCCTGTAAAGCATATTTCTGCTTATAGTCTAATCCTGGAGAAAGGTACTATTCTTAACAAAATGGTTCTGGATGGAAAAGTTGCAATACATAATGATGATTATAATGCGGAGCTTTATGAACTGACGATAGATTTCCTTGCAACAAACGGATTTGCTCAATATGAAGTTTCTAATTTTGCTAAACCGGGATATGAATGTCGCCACAATAATGCTTACTGGAGGTACAGGGATTATCTGAGCTTTGGCCCCTCATCGCATTCCTTTATGGATGGCAGAAGATGGTGGAATTTTTCAAGCTTAAAAAATTATTTATCCGAAATAGAAAAAAACGGTTCTGCCGTTGCTAATTTTGAAAACATCAGCAATGAAATGGCGCTGAATGAATATATAATGCTTGCATTAAGAAGTAATGGCTTAGACCTAAATGAATTTGAACAAAAATTCGGATGTTCATGGTTATTGCAAAAAAAAAATTTTCTTGCAAAACTTCTTGAACAAAAGCTTATTTTATCCAATAATAAATTTATTAGCTTGACCCCAAAAGGCTATGCTATTTGCGATGAAATATTAAGTAGGCTCTTATAGAGCGATATTTCAGTTACAGATGTCTGGGGAACAGACGCTTCCTACTTTATAAGCGGTATTCCCATACATCCGTCGGGTTCTGCTATTCTTAAAAGATCTGCAATTGTTGGAGCAATGTCCACAATATATACCGGGGTATTTATTGTTTGCTCCGGTATATGCCAGCCGTAAAACAACATAGGGACATGAGTATCATATGCATATTGTACTCCATGTGTTGTTCCGAAAGCCAGGTTGTTTATCAGGTAACCCGGTTTAAGAACAACAACAATATCACCCGAACGTTTTGCATTATAACCGTTAAGTACAAGATTTGAATTATCCCGGTATGCAGTTTGTCTTTCAAGATCGTCCCGCGTAAAGACGACAGATACTCCTGGAAGCGATTCACCTGTATAATCGGCAAATACTCTCATAACCTGATGTAAATTAAGATTATTTGCTTTTATTAAATCATGATTGAGAAAAATTTGACCATTAGAAAAATTTTCAATCAAATTTAAATTGCCAAAGGCTCTCTTTGAAACAGCGCGCAGCGAATCCAATGCTTTTTTTGAATTCAATTCACCTGTGGGTAAACGTTGTTCTTTCAGGTAACCGGGTGTTATTAATGCGCCGTGATCTGCAGTCAAAAATAAAACATAATTATCTTCTCCTACCTGGTTATCTAGCGCTTGCATCAAATCTGCAATCAGTTCGTCAAGTCTTATGTAGGTATCTTCAAGTTCAAAAGAATTTGTTGCATAGGCGTGCCCCACATAATCAGTTGAAGAAAAGCTAATTGCTAAAAAGTCTGTATTTTCACTTTTACCCAAATTTTCATTTACTAATGCTGTTTTTGCAAAGTTTTCAACAATTTCATTTCCAAATGGCGTAGTCTCTAATATTTCATATTTTGAATCGGCTTTAACATTTTGGAATGAGTGAGGAAATGAGGTTTTTCCCTCCGAAAAGACGTCGGATTCATAAGGTGATTCATCAGGAGAAGATATTTGATAGTCTGAAGCGGATCTGAGTAACTTCCACCCTTCGGATAAATATTTATCGGCTGATTTTCTACTGTTGAAGTCATCAACCCATTTGGGCAAAGACTTTAAATAATATGATGAAGAAATAAAATCCCCGGTTTTATTGTCGTACCAGTACGCCGCATCTGCCATGTGCCCGCCGGGTAGTATAGCGGCCCGGTCCTTTAGTGAAATGCTGATTACTTTCGATGCCCCGTGTGTAGCTAGCTTTAATTGATCCGTTATAGTGGTTGTCAAAAGCCGCTTAGGGGACATAGCTCCTTCTTTGTCATTGCTTCCGATACTTTTTTCCGTAGAGTCACTTACACAATAAATCATTTTCTTTGCAGCTTTATCGTACCAGTCATTTGCAATCATGCCGTGATAATAAGGGGTCGTACCTGTATAAATTGATGAATGACCGGGCGCTGTATACGTGGGTACATAGTTAAAATGTGCAAAAGTAAAATTTGTTCCGTTGTTCATTAATTTGTTGAAACCGTTTTTGCCGTAATATGAGTAAAAACGGTAGAGATAATCAAAACGCATTTGGTCAACTACTATACCAACTACTAATTTTGGCTTTTGAATAGACTGAGAATGAAGTATGATATTTGAGGAAATCAACAATATGTAAAATGCAATAAAAAATTTTAATTTCATTTTTTGTCTCTAAGTTTAAGGGTTTATTAATTACTGAATCGTACTGCTAAATTTATTAATTCCGTAATTTCGTTAATAATGAAATCCGGATTTTCTTCTTTAATTGATTTCAAATCACGGTAACCATAAGAAGCTGCGCATGTTTTGGCTCCTGCATTTTTTCCGCACCGGATATCAAGTTCTGTATCGCCAACTATTAAAGATGCTTCCGGGCTTACATTAAGTTCACTGCATATAAATAGAAGCGGTTTGCCGGATGGTTTACTTTCTATATTTTCTCTCCGACCTAATATAAATGAAAAATAATTCCTGAGTTTAAAATAATCGATTACTTTATCTGCCTGATTTTGCAGCTTTGTTGTACAAAGGGATGTTTTAATTCCCTTGTCTTTCAGATATTGTAAGGTTTCAATAACTCCCGGGTATAATCTTGATTGATTAATAAATGCGAAATAATGACTTTGGTAAAATGTCATATATTGTTCAAAATCCGTTACGGGAATCTTAAATGCAAGGAACATATCTTTAAAATGATAGCCGACTATCTTGTTGAATTCCTTAAATGTTAAATTATGGTGAATGTTAAGCATTTCCAAAGTCTTAATAGTAGTTTGGTATATTGTATTAATTGAGTCTGTTATTGTACCGTCTAAGTCAAAACAAATATGTTGTATTGGAATAGAATTATTCATTGACAGTTATCAATGCCGGAGATATGAGTCCGATGTGAAACATTATCAAATCGAGCGCCGCCACGGTACTCAACAGTATGTGTTTTGCAAAAAGAACATTGCCCATGCCCGGGAACTCTAAGTAATTGTGCCGGCTTCCCGTACCATGAACAATTAAGTATTTCATCATATTTTATATTATTCAGACTTTCTTTATGCTTATTTGTTTAAAATCTTTAATAAAAATAGGTACAAAAAATATATAACAATATAAATTCTAATAATATCAATAATTTAACCTGCTAATATAACTAAGAATTAAAATCGAACCATTAGAAGTACCATGTTTTGCTTATCACATATTATAATTAATTTTGTTAAAAATGATTATTTGACTAATCAGATTGATGTATAACATGAATATTTAATATAAAATTATTCATATTGTTCTAAGGTAATTTTTTGCATTAACTTTTCTTTTTTGGTTTTAGCGATTATTATCTACCTGTATTAACGAATTCATTGTAATAATTATTGGAGTTTATATGAAACGATATATGATTCTCTTTCTGATGCTTTTTTGCATGGCAGGGTTAAAACCGGTTATTTATGCCCAAAGTAAACCTATTTTATACTTTTGTGAAAGATACGATGCCGGCACGGGCGAAATAGGCATCACCGACAGGTTCACAAAAGGCTATCTGACTATTATGGTAAGAGCCGACCAACCGCTTGGCATGAAAAATGTTTTTATCCAGTTTGATAAATATAACCCGAACTCCCGTAAGTTTGAGTTTTATAAAAAATATACTTATGTCGTAGACCCGGATATGAAATATATATATTTTTCAAAAAATGATAGTAGTGATCTACGCTTTGAAGAAGCCGGCTTCTACAGGGTTTTTCTGCTTAATGAAAACAACGAAAATGTTGCAAGCAGTTTGATAGAAATAATTGATTAATTATAGCCGGTTGTCTAACCTCGGCTTCAACAAAGGATGCGGATATAGAAACAAATTAAAAGATTAAAATGAAATTATGAAGATTATCCTTAGATTATTTTTTTTGCTGCTTATTATCTATTCATCGGCTGTTAATGCGGCAATTGTTGCTAAAAAAATTGCAGGTGATTCAAAGGAAAGACAAGAAGAAAACTCCATTGAGACGTCAACAGTATGGTATGTCAGCGGAACAGATACTGTTAGCGCATATCTGGCTGTTCCAAAGGGTAAAGGAAAGTTCCCTGCTTTGATAGTAATCCATGAATGGTGGGGATTAACTCCCTGGATGAAAGGTAATGCCGATTCATTTGCAATGAAAGGCTATGTAGCGCTTGCTATTGATTTGTACCGGGGTAAATCTACGTCTGATCCTAAGGAGGCAATGAATTTTGTTAAAAGTATTAACAAAGAAAGAGCAGTTACCGATTTAAAATCAGCTTACAATTATTTATCCAATCTTACAGTTGTAGATAATAATAAAATTGGCTCTATCGGCTGGTGCTTTGGAGGAGGATACTCATTTCAAGCGGCATTAAACATTCCGCAGCTTGCAGTGTGTTTAGTAAATTATGGGACTCTTTCTTCTGATGAAAATTTAATTAAAAATATTCATTGCCCCATGCTCTGTATTTTTGGAGAAGAAGACAAAGCTATTCCGCCTGCTGACGTAAAAGCTTTTGATAAAGCAGCAAAGAATGTTGGGCTTAAAGTTGATATTAAATTTTTCCCTGGAGTTGGGCATGCATTTATGAATCCTGGAAATACAGCCGGTTATAAAAAGGAAACTGCAGACTCAGCATGGGAAGATATTTGTACCTTTCTTGATAAGAATTTAAAGTGAGTAGTAGTTACGATAAATAATTCCTCTGTGCCGTTAGAGTTTTTAGCTTATGAGGGGAAGATTATCATAATTCAGCAATAATTTGATATCATTTGGCGCTCACATAATTTTTTAGAATTCAGATCTTGAAAAAGTGAGCGTAAATAATTTTGCATAAGTGATGAATATTTATTTCTTGTCATCAAGCTTTTTTTTGCATGCATCAAGCCTTTTTAACTGTTCTTCGTTCAGTTTGGGATAATCAATAGGCAGTTTTTTCATTGCATCAACGATTATCTCAGAGACTGCCATGCGCATATACCATTTATGATCGGCGGGAATTATAAACCACGGCGCATATTTTTTACTTGTAGCAGAAATTGCTTCTTGATAGCATTTCTGATATTCGTCCCAATATTCACGTTCTTTTAGATCTGCTTCGGAAAATTTCCAGTTCCTCGATTTCTTATCTAATCGCTTTAAGAATCTTCTTTTCTGCTCATCTTTTGAAATATGGAGAAAGAATTTTAGAATAATAGTGCCGTTCTCATATAAATACTTTTCGAAATCATTAATTTCCCGGTAACGCTGCTGCCAGATATTTTCAGTTATCAATTCTGTGGGAATTTTTTCCTTCTCTATTAAGTTATGAACTTTTACTACCAGTACCTCTTCATAATGTGAACGGTTGAATATTCCAATCTTTCCGCGTTCCGGCAGGCATTTGGTTACTCTCCATAAATAATCATGATTGAGTTCTTCAAAAGAAGGCTGCTTAAAACTGTAAACCTGCGTGCCCTGGGGGTTAAGCCCGCTCATAACATGTTTTATCGTGCCGTCTTTACCGGCGGCGTCCATCGCCTGAAAAATTAATAACATCGAATACTTATTTTCGGCATACAACTTATCTTGCAAAATTATCATTTTTTCAATATTTATCTTCAAATCTTTTGAAGTTGCTTCTTCCGATTCGTAACCACTGGTAAAATCTGTCGGGATTTTTGAAAGGTCAACTTTAGTATTAGGTCCGACCACTAATTTATTATAGCTCATTGCTTAATCCTTTTTGTCTTTTATGTGCTAAAAATAATTATTAATTATGTCTGAGAACGCTTCTTCATAAATTCCTGTGTGTGTCTCTTTAATTTTGAAGTTAAAAGCTATAACTATTTTGTTATTTTAACAAGCGTAAATAATAAATATAATGTACTTTAATGAATAACCCCGGACGGCAGAATATTTCTTACTGACTTTTGTATAAAACGCTTGCTGAAAACTTTTTTTAATTTTAAATTAAAGGTTTAAATTGAAAGAAGAAAATATGATAAGTAAGGAACTTCTTGAATTACTTTGCTGCCCAGACACAAAGGCAGATTTAGTGCTGGATGGCAATACTTTGGTCTCGGTTGATAAAAATACAAGAAGAAGGTACAGAATTGAAAATGATATTCCGATTATGCTTATTGAGGAGTCCGAGCAGCTTCGGTTGGATGAATGGAAAGTTATTATGCTGAACCACGGAAGAGAAATCGAATAAGAAGCTTTATGGATTCAATTAATATAATTGTCGGGTTAAACATTATTATAGCTTTCGTAGCTAATCTTAACGGGGCTAAAAAGGGATTAAGATCTTCCATCATCGGAACCAAAGTGAAGCCGAAAACATATCTCCAGTCTATTCCCTTAACTCTTTCAGCATTGACATTAGTTGCATTGGTAGTTGCAGTATTTCAAATAGGAACTTTTGAGTATAAAAATTCATTTCAGCAATTAAGGATTATCGGGCTGACAGTGTATATTCTATTTTCATGGATTCAAATTTGGGCTTATAAAGTCATGGGAGATAATTACGCACAGGAGATTCTAATTTTTAAAGATCACCGGCTTGTTGAAAATGGACCTTTCAGTGTCATTCGGCATCCGCAGTATGTTTCTCAAATTTTATTAGACCTTGGCGCAGGAATTGCGACTTTAAGTTTTATTCTTATTCCGCTGGCTTTGATAGAAATACCTTTATTAATTCTGAGAGCGAAACTTGAAGAAAAACTTCTTCTAAAAAACTTTAAAGATACTTTTGATCTCTATAAGAAAAAAACCGGCTTTATGATTCCATTCGTAGGATGATTTTTTGTATTGAGTTTGTAAATGAAAAAATCTTTTCTAATTATATTACTTGTTTTATTTGTCGTTTTATTAAAAGCTCAGACAGTTACAAAGCTTCAGGTTATTTTAGATAAAAAAACTTATTACATCCCGGTTTATGACAGGGAAGGCACTATATATATTGACGTTAAATCCTTTGCCGATGTTTTATCTATAAATAATATATATGATTCAAAAACGGAAAAATTAAAACTTAGTTTTATAGATTACACTCTTTTTGTCACAGCAAAAGATCCGTTTTTAGTGCTGCAGAAAAAGAATGGGAAAGAGCAAAATATAATACAGCTTCCAACATCAACGTATTCTTTGAAAGGGAAGATTTATATTCCATTAAAATATTCACTTGAAACATTAAGCAAAGCTTCCGGGATGGATATGTCTTTTCAAGTACCGGATAAGCTTATTATAAAGAAAAACATACCTGTGAATGAAACTCCGCAAACAATTAATCCTGAAACTTCCAATGCTTCTCTTTTTGATATTACGGGGATAAGCCTGTCGAAAAAATTTAACGGTATGCTGGTAAGAGTAAATTCAAAAAAGAAAATTTATTCTTATAACAATTCATTTAAAAATGGAGTTATTACTGTCGTATTCCGAAATGTTCATGCTGATACTATGAAAATGAATACGGGAGACACGGGGGGACTAATAAAGTGGATAAAAGCAAATAATGTAAAGTCAGATACTGAAATAAGAATTTGTGTTGGTAAAGAATATACGACGAGCGAAGTTTTGAATGTTGATAACAGTAATGACCTTTTAGTCGTTCTTTATAATAAAGCTTTTGAAAATCATTCTGCTAATAATAAGAGGAAAGAGAAATGGAATTTTAATGTATTAGTTATAGATGCAGGTCATGGGGGTAAGGATTCAGGCACTCTTGGCGTTGATGGAGTATGTGAAAAGGATGTGAACCTGGCAGTTGCTCTAAAGCTTGGTAATTATATCCAGCAGCAGATGAAAGACGTTAAAGTTGTTTATACACGAAAAACCGATAAATTCATTGAGTTATACAGGCGAGGGCAAATTGCCAATGAAGCCGGAGGAAAGCTGTTTATTTCTATTCACTGCAATGCTACTCCGCAAAAGCCCAGCAATGCAAATGGTTTTGAGGTTTACCTATTAAGACCCGGTAGAACAAAAGAAGCTATATCAATTGCTTCAAGGGAAAATAGTGTTATTAAGTATGAAGACAACCCCGCCCGCTATCAAAAATTAACAGATGAAAATTTCATACTTGTAAGCATGGCGCAGTCCTCTTATATGCGGTATTCTGAAAAGTTTGCCGATCTTCTTAACAATGAAGTTGGAAAAGATAATTCAATCGAACCGAGGGGAGTTAAGCAAGCTGGTTTTTATGTACTCGTTGGAGCTTCTATGCCGGGTGTATTAATTGAAACGGGGTTCCTGTCAAATAAAAAAGATGAATACTTTTTGAGATCACCCAAAGGTCAGGCTAAAATTGCTGAATCAATCTTTGCTGCTATTAAAAAATTCAAAGAAATGTACGACCAGAATATAGAAACAGATTAGACACAAATTTTCAGTCTGGAAAATTTGTCCATCTGCTCGCCAAGTTTTAAATAACTACCTGCCTGCCGGTAGGTTGGCAAACCTTTGTTTACTGCGCCAAAGCAGGTACATTGTCACATGCGGCAGGGCAAAATGTTGTTTGTATATAGTTCATACCATTCATCACATATATCTGCCATAATTCTTTTTTTTATTTTTGTATTGACAATACAGTTATAATGAATTATTTTTGGAAACGAAATAAACGCTTTGAGTTTCCAATGTGTAAATATACTAATTTAGCAGTTTAAAACTGCTTTTTTTAGCTCCATTAGGAAACCCGATAAACGAAATGGGTTTCTATTGTGAAAGGAATTTATAAAATGCACGAAGATAAAGAAATTAAAGAAAGAATTTTAACCAAAGCTGAGGAGATATTCCTTCAATTTGGTTTTTCAAAAGTTAAGATGGAAGAAGTAGCTGCGGGGCTGGGGATAAGTAAAAAGACACTTTATAAATTCTTTCCGAGTAAAGAAAATTTAATAAGGGAAATTATTTTAAGCCGGCAATGTGTAGTTGAGAATTATATAAATAAGATCTGGGAAGACGAAAATTTAGACTTTGTAGCCAAACTTAAAAGCATGATGGATTATTTAAGTCAGCAAAGTTCCAGGGTAAGAGGACCGCTTATGGATGATATTCGCAAATGTATCCCCGATGTATGGAATGAAATTCATGACTTTAAAAAAATAAAAAGTTTGGAAAAAGCTAAAGGTTTATTCGAACTCGGAGTCAAAAATGGAGCTTTCAGAAGCGACATCGGGCAGGATATAGTTATTCTTATGTTCACTGTTGTTGCAGAAGCAATCCTTAATCCAGAAGTTTTATCGCAGATACCTTTTACGGGCGAACAGGCAATAGAGACAATTTTAAAAGTTATTTTTGAAGGAATCTTAACGGAAGAAGGAAGGGCAAAATACATTTCTATTAATTCCGCTGAAATCAAAGTCGAAAATGTTCAATTAAATAATTTGCAGCCAAATATTTACCGGTAAATATCATAAGTTTACCGATTTTCTATTCATATAAAGAATGATGAAATATAGTTTTGTAATGAATGTTCTTACCGATTTGAGTTATAACAAGAATCGGACTGATTTTTCCTTTTGTCAAATAATTAAAGTGATTAAGGAGTAATATGTTGATTAATAAATTAAGAAAAAGTTTTATAACAGCAATTTTGTTCTCTTTTTTATTTACCTGTCCGGGCAAGGCTCAAGAAAAACGTCATCTTTCTTTGGAGGAGAGTCTTAAAATCGGTTTGGAAAACAGCAAAATACTTCATTCCTCAAAAATGAAAATTATTTCTGCCGATGCTCAACTAAGCATGGCAAATGCAGGAGGATTGCCATCTCTTGCTTTGGGAGCTAATTATACGCGCCTAAGCAATGTTGCGCCTTATACTATAAGCATTCCCTACTTCGGTACCTATACTCTTTCACCGACAATTCTTGATAATTATACCGCAAAATTATCTTTGCAGCAGCCTTTATTTACCGGGTTTAAAATTTCCAGCAATTCGGAAATTGCTAAAAACAATTCATTAGCTGCGAAACAGGATTATAGCAAAGATGAACAGGATGTTATTTACAATATTAAAAATGCTTACTGGAATTTGTTCCTTACAGGTAAATTAAAAGAAGCAATAGATGAAAATGTTCAACAGATGAAAGCGCATTTGGATGATATTCAAAATTTCTTTAAGCAAGGGCTGGCTACTAAAAATGAAGTTCTTAAAGTTGAAGTCCAATTATCTGAAGCACAGCTTTCACAAATTGATGCGAGAAATTCGGTTAAAATTGCGACCGTAAATTTTGATAATGTTATTAATATCTCTTTAGCAACTGAAATTGAAGTGCAAGAAGATGCTGAGGTTGAAAATGAAAATATTGAAGATATTGATCAGTTGATAGATAAAGCAATGAAGAACCGCCCGGATTTGAAGTCATTACAGTATCGCTTAAATGCGAGTAAAAATGGGATAACTTTAGCGCAGTCGGGATGGTATCCTCAAGTCGTTATTGGGGGTGAATATGATTATGAAAAGCCCAATTCGAGAATTCTACCTCTTGAAGATAACTTTAAAGCTACGTGGGCTGTTGAGGTAGGTTTAACATATAGTTTATGGGATTGGGGTACAACAAGAGCACAAACTACGCAAGCCGAGTCTCAGTACGAGCAGACTAAGGATAGTTATAGTACGTTAAAAGATGCTGTAACTCTAGATGTTACTCAAAATTATTACAATCTGGTAAAAGCTAAAGAAAAAGTTTTAGTTACTGAGCAAACTGTAAATCAAGCCGAAGAAAACTACCGTGTTACCGATGAAAGATTTAAGCAAGGGCTTACATTAAATTCGGAATTACTTGATGCCGAAGTTGCATTGGTTCAGGCTAAAACAAATTGCGCCCAGTCAATAGTAGATTATGAGCTTGCTAAAGCACAGATTGAAAGATCGACGGGCGGGAAATGACAATTAGAAAATGAAGAAGAGGCAAAAAATGAGTAAAAATCTAAAATATTTTGTAATAGTTGTTATAGCATTCCTAATTATTATTGCTATCCTTTTGCATAATAAATCGCAGATTAAAGCGGCGGAATATGTCGAAAAAATAGATGCATATCCGGTTAATGTAGATACTGTCGGTTCAAGACATATTACCGATCATCTTAACCTGGTGGGAACTATCCAGGCTAATAATGATGTTCCGATTGTATCCGAAGCTCAGGGAAAAGTAATAAAAGTATCAGCGCAGGTCGGCGATTTCAAAAAAGACGGTTCAGCATTAATACAGCTTGACGATCAAGTTGAATCTGCTGCTTTTAAAACCTCAGAAGTTAATTATCTTAATGCTCAAAAAGATTATGAACGTTACCAGGTTCTTTCCGCTGAAAAATCCGTTACCGACTCCCAGCTTGAAACGGCAAAGCTTGCATTACAATCGGCAGAAGCACAATATGTTACTTCTAAAAAAGCTTACGAAGATACAAAGATTGTCACACCAATTTCAGGTATTGTGACTTCCAGAAACGTGGATTTGGGAGATTACATTCAAAAAAATAGTATTGTTGCAGAGATTGTTGATATAGCTACACTTAAGGCAATGATTAATGTTTCGGAACATGATGTTTTTAATTTGAAAGTCGGCGATAAAGTACAAATTACAACTGATGTTTATTCGGGTGTGACCTTTGAAGGGAAAATTAAAACAATAGGCAGCAAGGGTGATGCTGCGCATACTTATCCTGTTGAAGTGGATCTTTCAAATAGCAGAGAACATCCTTTGAAAGCAGGAATGTTTGCACATATATTATTCAGTCCGGCTTCTAATTCAATATCTCTTATAATTCCGCGTGATGCTCTGCTTGGAAGTATTAAAGATGCACAGGTTTATGTTATTGAAGGAGGTGTTGCAAAATTACGGAATCTCGTGATAGGAACTTCTTCAAATAATACTTTGGAAGTTCTATCCGGTTTGCAAGAAGGAGATATTGTTGTGATAAATGGTCAAAATAATTTAAAAGAAAATTATAAAGTGAAAATTATTCGATAAATAGCTTAAACTGCCTGCTATATAGGCTGACCTGCCTATTAGACAGGTGCGATTGAAATGATAAAAGTTTATTTAGGAGATTAAAAGATGACGATTACTGAGCTTTCGATTAAACGGCCTACATTAGTGGTGGTTATATTTTCTGCGTTGGTATTACTGGGAATTTACAGTTATACACAGCTTAATTATGAGCTTCTGCCAAAGATTACTCCGCCTGTTATTACTATTTCAACAGTTTACCCTGGGGCATCCCCGAACGAAGTTGAGACTTCAGTTACTAAACCGATTGAAGATGCTATCTCAACACTTGACCAGGTAGATTACGCAACTTCAACTTCAAGTGAGGGAGTTTCATTTGTTGTAATTCAATTTTTGCAATCGGCAGATGTAGATATTCAACTTCAAAGTGCACAAAGGAAGGTAAATCAAATATTAAATACATTACCGTCTGCTGTAAAATCACCGGTACTTTCAAAATTTGCACTTGATGAAATCCCGGTATTAAGGATGGGCGTTACCAGTGATATGTCTCCGAAACAATTCTATCAATTTGTTGTTGATAGAATTCAACCTAGAATTTCTAAAATTTCCGGCGTGGGTCAAATTACTCTTGCAGGGGGTAATGAAAGAGAAATAAAAGTTAATTTAAATGCAGATAAGATCAATTCTTTTGGCTTATCTATAACGCAGGTCGTTCAATCTATTCAATCTTCCAACCTCGATTTTCCTGCTGGTAAAATTGACAATGGTTCAAACCAATATGTTGTAAGACTTGCAGGAAAGTTCAATTCAATAAATACACTGAAAAGCCTTATTGTTGCTCATCTGGCAAACGGCAGCAATATTCGCCTTGAAGATATTGCGGAAGTGGAAGACGGAATAAAGGATCCCGATAGTATAAGCAGAATAGACGGCGTTACTTCCATAGGCGTTCTTGTACAAAAACAGACAGATGCTAACTCTGTTGATGTAAGCCGTCTGGTTAAACAAGAATTAAAAAAAATTGAAAGTGATTTTAAAGCTAATAATGTGAAATTTAATATTGCCCAGGATGAATCTCAATTTACAATTGATGCGGCAAACGGCGTAAAATTAGACCTTGGTCTTGCAGTCCTTTTGGTTGCAATTGTAATGCTTCTGTTTCTTCACAGTTTCAGAAATTCATTTATAGTTATGCTTGCAATACCATGTTCGCTGATTTCAACTTTTACGGTTATGCTTATTTTCGGTTTTACTCTGAATCTTATGACGCTGTTGGGGCTCTCTCTGGTCGTAGGATTCTTGGTTGACGATTCAATTGTGGTCTTGGAAAATATTTATCACCATCTTGAGCGTAAAGAAGAAAGAAAAGTCGCTGCTCTTAAAGGAAGAAATGAAATCGGGTTTGCAGCGCTTGCAATAACCATGGTTGATGTTGTAATCTATGTTCCGCTCGCTTTAACAGGTGGATTGGTTGGAAACATTTTAAGAGAGTTTGCTGTTGTTGTTGTTATTTCAACCCTGCTTAGCTTATTTGTTTCATTCACAGTTACTCCTTTACTTGCTTCAAGAGTAAGCAAGCTTGAAAGATTAACCAAAGCGACTATAATAGGAAGATTTGCTCTCTGGTTTGAAAAGGGCTTTCATAAATTAACAGATCAGTATATCTCTATTCTCAGATGGGCACTTTTAAATAGAATAAAAGTTATTTTGGCAGCATTAGTTTTATTTATTGCAGCGATCATGCTGATTCCGTTAGGATTTATTGGCGCTGAATTTATGACCCAGACCGATCAGGGTGAATTTGCAGTTACACTTGAAATGCCGCTTGGTTATACTTTGGAACATTCAAACTATATCAGTGAAGAAGTTGAAAATTATATCCGTAAAATGCCGGAATTGAAAAATTTGTTCGCGAATGTCGGCGCTTCAAGTGAAGGATTCATAGGTCAGTATGCCAGCAATTCTACCGAGCTTGATGTTACTTTAGTTCCTAAAGAGAAAAGAATCAAATCAACCGATGATATAGGGAACGAAATTAAGAGATTTGCACAAACAATTCCAGGTGTGAAAGTGCGTATTAATCCAATAGGACTATTTGGTACAGCTAATTCGTCTCCTATACAATTAATTATTAACGGTTCGGACAGGAATGATGTTCAAAAAGCTGCAGGATTTGTAGAGGGCATTGTTAAAACAATACCGGGTACTGCTGATGTACGCCTATCTTCGGAAGATGGAAACCCCGAGACACAAATTGAAATTGACCGGCAGAAACTTGCTGATTTTGGCTTGTCTATTGCAGATGTCGGCTCTGTGTTGAATATCGCTTTTCAAGGAAATGATGATTCCAAGTACCGTGACGGTGATGATGATTATAATATAAAAATTTCGCTTGATAAATTTGATAGGTCGAGAATATCCGATCTTGAAAATCTGACTTTTGTTAATAAATACGGTCAGTCAATCCAGCTAATGCAGTTTGCAAATGTTTACCAGACAACTGGTCCGACAAAACTTCAAAGAGTAAACAGGATTCCTGAAGTAACGGTCTATTCACAAGTTATAGGCAGACCTGCAGGCAGTATTGGTGCGGATATAAAGAAAGCAGTTACTAAAGCTGGCTTGCCAAAGGGAGTTGATATTTTGTACTGGGGCGATCTCAAAAACCAGGCAGATTCGTTCGGCAGTTTGGGCTTAGCTTTGATAGCGGCAATTATATTCGTCTATATGGTTATGGTAGCGTTGTATGATTCATATTTTGATCCTTTTGTAATTTTATTTTCAATACCGCTTGCAATGATAGGTGCATTACTGGCATTAGCGCTTTCAATGAAGTCATTAAACATTATGTCCATTCTTGGTGTAATTATGTTAATTGGACTTGTAGGTAAGAATGCAATTCTTTTAGTTGACAGGACAAGCCAAAAAAAGAAAGAGGGAGATTCAACTTATGATGCTTTAATTGAGGCAGGTCAAAGCCGGATAAGACCTATTATGATGACCACTGCTGCTATGATTTTTGGTATGCTTCCCATTGCAACTTCAATGGATGCAGGTTCCGAGTGGAAATCGGGCTTGGCATGGGCTATCATCGGCGGATTAATAAGTTCTCTCTTTTTAACTTTGGTACTTGTTCCGGTTATCTATTCAATTGCAGAGGGTTACAGGGAAAAACTTCCGATGTTCATTGCCAGGATTTTTTCTAAAAAAGAAAGTGCTGAATTGGATGATGATCTTAGCCTGCAAGGGAAATAAAATATACTCAAGGCGGATTTTATAACGCCTATTGTGTTATTCGTCAAATACAGGCTAAATTATTAACTTATAACGTAATTATAAGTAAAAGTGACGGAAAACGCTTTACGAAAATTAAGTGATCCATACATCTTCCTATAAATTAAAATATTCTGAAATTTATTATTAAAACTAATAATGTTTTAAAAACAGTTTTATAACTGTTTAAGTTTCAATATTTATTATTCCGAGGTTAAGATGAGTGGAGTTATAATTGAAGATATTTCCCTGAACGTTTCAGACGGCACAACAATGGCAGCTTTTGTTGCCCGTCCCAAAGATTCCAAAAAACATCCCGGTATATTAGTATTTCAGGAAGCCTTCGGAATAAACTCATATATAAGGGATATTACCGGAAGATTTGCTGAAGAAGGTTTTATATCAATTGCCACCGAATTATTTCATCGTACAGGAAAGGGTTTTGAAGGTAATTATAATGATTTCGAAAGTACGCGGGTACATATCAAGGCGCTTACTATTGAAGGATTAATTGCCGATCTTACATCAGCATATGAATGGCTTAAGAATGATAAGCAGCTACTTTCAAACCAAGTTGCTTCAATCGGATTTTGCATGGGCGGTAGAGTATCATTCCTTGCAAATACATTTTTAAAATTGAAGGCAGCTATATCTTTTTACGGCGGCGGAATACCTTCGTTATTAGATCGTGCACCAGGTATGCAGGCGCCGCAGTTAATGTTCTGGGGCGGTCTGGATAAACATATTGATGAGAATCAGATAAACACGATAACAGCATCTTTGAAATTGAATGCTAAAAATTATGTTAATGTAGTGTTTTCAAATGCAGATCACGGCTTTTTTTGCGATGCACGTTCAAGCTTTGACCCTAATTCAGCTAAACAAGCATGGGCTTTGGTTAATGCGTTTTTGAATTCTTATATATTGAAGAATTAAGTCATTTCTCGTTTTATTCCGAAAACTGGTTAAATTAATTTATTTTTGTAAATTACTTATTAACAAATTACAGGTTAAAAATGTTAAAAAGAAAACTTGGTAAATCAGATTTAATCGTTTCTGCAATCGGTTTAGGTTGCATGGGAATGTCCGAATTCTATGGGAAACGCGATGATGAAGAATCTGTAAAGACAATTCACAGGGCAATTGAACTTGGCGTAAATTTTTTGGATACTGCCGATATGTACGGCATAGGGCATAATGAAGAACTTGTAGGAAGAGCTATTAATGACAGAAGAAATAAAGTTGTACTTGCAACGAAGTTTGGTATTGTGCGGCATCCCGATGGTTCAAGAGGCTACAACGGGAAACCAGAATATGTGAAAAAATCTTGTGATGCAAGTTTAAAGAGGTTAAATATAAATGTAATTGATCTTTATTATTTGCATCGTGTTGATATTGAAACGCCGATTGAAGATACCGTCGGGGCTATGTCTAAGTTGGTTGAAGAAGGTAAAGTTAGGTATATAGGATTATCTGAAGCATCGCCAAATACAATTAAACGTGCCTATAGTGTTCATCCCATTACAGCACTGCAGTCTGAATATTCACTTTGGACGCGCGACCCGGAAGACGGGGCATTATCAACCTGTCGTGAACTAGGAATTGGTTTTGTTGCTTACAGTCCATTAGGCCGCGGTTTTCTTACGGGAGCAATTAAAAAAATAGATAACCTTGCTGAAAATGATTTCCGCCGTTTCAATCCAAGATTTCAGGGAGAAAACTTTGAATATAATCTTACTATTCTCAAACAAATTGAAGAACTTGCTGCGAAGAAAAACTGTACTGCACCACAGATTGTTCTTGCATGGCTGCTCGCACAGGGAGAAGATATTGTACCGATAGCCGGCACAAAACGTATAAAGTATCTTGAAGAGAATGCAGAAGCTGTTAATATAAGTTTAACAAAAGAAGAACTTGTTTTGTTGGAAAAAATTGCTCCTAAGAATGCAGCAAAAGGGTCGCGTTACCCGGAGAACACAATGGGTTCGGTAAACCGTTAGGTAAGTTGAAATGAATAATATGAATGTTGTGGTTACATTTTATTTAGCCGAAAATGAACGTTATCTTTATAAAGAAGCGCTTGAAAAAAAAGCTAATGTTATCTTTTTAAAAGACGTCAATAAAGAGGACCGTGAAAAAGTATTGGAACAAGCTGATATGCTTTTAACATGGAATGTTATGAAGGAATTAAATGTTGCGGAAAAAACTTTATTTAATCGGCTCAGGTTTGTTCAACTTTTATCCGCCGGGTATGATCATCTTAATTTTAATGCATTCCCTATCGATTGTTTAATTGCAGCAAATCAGGGAGCTTATGCCGAACCAATGGCTGAACATATTGTTGCAATGGTATTAGCTTTTTCCAAGCGCCTTTTAATAAATCATAAGAAGCTGCTGCAGGGTGAGTTTGATCAAACAACACTTAATCGGTCCTTAAAAAACTTGGTAGCAGGCATAATTGGATTTGGCGGTATCGGTAAAGCTGCTGCAAGGTTGCTAAAATATTTTGGCGTAAATAGTTTGGTTGTTAACACGAGCGGCACCACTGATGAAGATGTTGAGTTTATCGGAACGCTAAATGATTTGGATTATGTTTTAAGTAAATCGGATATAGTTATTCTTTCAATTCCTCTAAATAATTTAACTAAAGGTTTTATTGGAAAACGCGAATTGGAATTAATGAAACCAAATGCAATATTAATTAATGTTGCAAGGGGAGATTTGATTGTAGAGAAAGATTTGTTCGATCATTTAGTATCTAATCCGGAGTTTTCTGCAGGAATTGATGCCTGGTGGATAGAACCATTTAGAAACGGAGAATTCAGATTAAATTTTCCATTTTTAGACCTTCCGAATGTAATCGGCTCACCGCATAACTCAGCATTTATAGCGAACTCATTAATTGACGGTCAGAAACGCGCTGTAGAAAATATTTTAAACTTTTTAGAAAACAAACCTGTCAGAGGTATTATCAAAAGAATTTAAATTTTTCTAAATTATAACTGTAGAATTGATAAATATTATTATTGTAAAACGATTTACTGAATGGCTTGGTTTTTCGCTTTACTATCATCAACATTAATCGTACGGAGAGTTGAAATGAATTACACACATCTTGGAAGAAGCGGTTTACTAGTAAGTAAAATTTGCCTCGGCACTATGAATTTTGGCGAGTATACATCAGAAGCCGAAAGCTTTAATATAATGAATAAAGCATTAGAACTTGGTGTAAATTTTTTTGATACAGCAGATATTTACGGTGGAAAGCTTGGCGCTGGTACTACTGAAAGCATTATTGGTAAATGGCTGGAACAAAGTAAAAATCGTGATAAGATTGTATTAGCTACGAAAGTCTACAACAAAATGGGAGAAAAGGTGAATGATTCAAAGCTTTCCGCTTATCATATTCGCAAAGCATGTGAAGATAGTCTTAGTCGTTTGAAAACGGATCATATAGACCTGTATCAAATGCACCATATTGACCGTGAAACCCCATGGGATGAAATATGGCAGGCTATGGAATGTCTGGTTAATGAAGGTAAAGTTATTTATATAGGCAGCAGTAATTTTGCTGCGTGGAATATTGTCGAAGCAAACTACACTGCAAAAAAAAGAAATTTTTTAGGTTTGGTTTCGGAACAAAGTATTTATAGCTTAAGAAACAGGAATATAGAACTTGAAGTAATTCCTGCTTGTAAAGCGATGGGTGTCGGGGTAATACCCTGGAGCCCTATCGGCGGAGGAATCCTGGCAGGTGTACTTGAAAAAATAAAAGATGGTCAGCGCAGAAGCCGCGAACCGCTTCAACGCTCGACTGAAAGACTTCGACCGCAGATTGAAGCCTATGAAAAACTTTGTAAAGAAATAAATCATGCCCCTGCCGATGTTGCATTAGCATGGATATTGCACAATCCTGTAATAACTTCACCAATTGTTGGTCCAAGAACACTTGAACAGTTTGAACAGAATACAGCATCAGTTGATATAAAGCTTTCCGCAGATGTAATGAAAAGGCTTGATGAAATTTGGCCCGGACCGGGTGATCAGGCACCGGAAGCTTATGCTTGGTAACATTCCTTTAAAACATTATTTATAAAATTAAAGCCGGGTTTTACCCGGTTTTTTTTATATTTAATTTAGTAGGAATATAATTTATTTTTTTTTGGGAACTTTCATTTATTAAGATTTACCAGGAGGTAAAATGAAGCTTTGTAAAACTGTCCAGTACATTATTATTTTTTTATCTATTTCAATAACGGTTACCTACTCCCAGGAAAATGATACTTTATATAATCTTATGCCTATGCCTGAACAATTTATTAAAATGGATGGAAGGTTCAGGCTGGATACCGCATTTACAATTTTTATTAAAGGAAAGCCTAATAAGCGGCTGTACGGCTCTGCAACCAGGGCACTCCGGCATCTATCGGGTCAGACAGGCTTTTTCTTTACTCAGGATTTTATTACTAAAGCTGATTCAAAAGTGGCTAAATATAATAACAAATCAGAGTTTGTAATTGAATGCAAAAATCCCGGTAAGCTGGAGTTAAATGAAGATGAATCTTATTCCTTAACAATTAATCCTTTTAAAATTGAATTATCTGCAGAAACTGATTTAGGTGCAATACATGGATTGCAAACTTTTCTTCAATTATTATGCTCAGACAGCATTGGTTATTATTTTCCCACTGTAAAAATTATTGATAGGCCCCGCTTTCGATGGCGCGGATTGATGATTGATGTAAGCCGTCATTTTATGCCCGTTGATGTTATTAAAAGAAATCTGGACGCGATGACCTTTGTGAAAATGAATGTACTTCATTTACATCTAAGTGATGACCAGGGATTCCGCATACAATGTAAAACTTTTCCTAAACTGGTGAAGATCGGTTCAGATGGCTTTTACTTTACACAGGCGCAAATGAAAGATATAATTTCTTATGCTGACGACAGGGGAATCCGCGTGATACCGGAATTTGATATCCCAGGGCATTCAACAAGCTGGCTTGTTGCTTACCCTGAATTCTCAAGCCAGTCTAAGGAACAAAGGAAGCTAAATCCTGAGAATAAAATAGAAAGAAATTGGACAGTTTTTAATCCTGTTTTCAACCCTGCTAAGAAAGCGACATATAAATTTTTCAACAAATTTTTTAAAGAGATGGCAGGGCTATTCCCCGATGAATATATTCATATTGGCGGCGATGAAAATAATGGGAAGGATTGGATCGGAAATAAAATGATCCAAAAATTTATGGCTTCCAATAATTTTAAAACTACGGAGCAGCTTCAGACCTACTTTACCAAGCAGATACTGAAAATAATAACTAAGTACCATAAGAAAATGATAGGTTGGGATGAAATTCTTCAGCCGGATATGCCGAAAAATATTGTTATACAGTCTTGGCGCGGTCGGTCCGCATTATATGATGCCGCCAGTCGGGGTTATATGGGAATATTATCGAATGGATATTATATTGATCTTTGCCAGCCCGCATCATTTCATTATCTAAATGATCCTGCTTCTGCCGATTCCGTCTTAAGTGATTCGATAGTTAAAAATATCTTGGGCGGTGAAGCTACGATGTGGAGCGAACTTGTAACTCCTGAAAATGTAGATTCCCGCATTTGGCCAAGGACTGCTGCAATTGCCGAAAGATTATGGTCACCCGCCTCTGTAAAAGATGTGAATGATATGTATAGAAGGCTTGATATAATAAATTATAAGCTTGAAGATTACGGAGTTACACACATAAAAAATTATGATATGATGTTGAGAAGATTAACCGGCGGCAAAGATATAACTGCTCTCAAATATTTTGTTAATGTAATTGAGCCTTTAAAGGGTTACACCAGGAATTCTCAGGGAGTACAATTTAATTCATATTCTCCATACACGCGTAGTGCAGATGCATCAAATCCTGAATCATACATTAGCCGTACTTTTAATAATCTTATTGATGAGTATATATCGGGAGATAAAGAGGCTGAGGCTAAAGTTATACCTATTATGAATCTCTGGAAAGGAAATTATCCAAAGCTCTCTGAAACTATTCAATCATCTCCGGCTTTAAGAGAAATGGGACCGATGGCTCTGAATTTAAAGCTTCTGGCAGAAGCTGGGCTGGAAGCTATAAATTTAATAAATAAAAATCAGAAACCGGGAGCAGGCTGGTTTAATGAGAAAACAATACTGCTGGAAGCGGCTAAAAAATCATACGGTCAATGCGAATTGCCGGTTACTGATGCATTTGAAAAATTATTTAAATTCGCGGACGGGAAATAATTAATTTTTGTAAATCATTTATGCCGTTCCGTGCTGTGTTTTAGCGGCAATAGTCTATAAGGCATAAATATTATTCACTAACCCAACTTTTTAAAATTAGCCAAGTCTAACATAAAAGACTGTCAGCTGTTTATCATTATATTACTTATAATAAAGAGGAGCCGCATGAATAGAAGAAATGCTGTAATTGTTTTGAGCCTTATTATTGTAATAATAAACATGCCGATATTTGCTCAAAATTCTCTCGATTCATTAATACAGACTTTACCGGAAACCTGTACGTCTTTAATGAAGCAGCGTGGTTGGCCAAGTCTTTCTATCGCAATTGTACTTGATCAAAAAATAATATTTTCTCAGGCATTTGGTTATTCTGACATTGAAAATCAAATACCGGCTACTACAAAGACTATTTACCGCGCCGGTTCAATTACTAAGGTTTTTGTTGCAACAATGCTTATGCAGCTTGCCGAAAAGGGAAAAGTAAATTTAAATGATCCACTAATTAAATATATACCTGAATATACGCCGGAATATCCGGTAAATACCGGCCCAACTACTTTACGCCAGCTTGCAACCCATACTGCCGGATTACATGTAGATTTAGCACAGGGTTTCTGGCATTATTTCGCAAATTTTTTATGGGTTGTAGACAAAGGTAAAGGAGAAATTCCATGGGGCCCGTCGAAGAACGAATTGGTATCAACACTTAATAAAGTAGAAATAGAATATACACCGGACCAGTATCCCAACTATTCAAATTTCGGTTATCAGCTGCTTGGTATTGCACTTGAAAAAGCAGCTCAGGAACCGTTCGATGATTATATCAAATCAAATATTTTAGATTCGCTTTATATGAATAATTCCGGTTTTAGGCTTAATGATGAGCAAAAAAGCCGATTAGCAAAGGGTTATGTGTATCTTGAACCAAATTTTGACAGGTACGATGCGCCGGAGTGGGGAGGTGAAATTATCAAGTATTCGGGCGGTCTGTACACCACACCTGAAGATTTAGCACATTTTATTTCCTTTCAATTACGTGATCAGGTTGAAAATACACCCCGGGTGTTAAGTGGTGACGATCTCCGCCTCATGCGTTCTCAGCAGACTTTAATGAGCTCCCAATCAAAAGATGTTTATGGTATCGGCTGGGCAATGTACCAGGATCAAGGGCATGAAGTGGTTGGACATGCAGGAGGTCATTGGGGATTTTTTGCAAAAGCAGAATTTATACCTGACCTTAAGCTTGGTGTTGTTATTATGACGAACTGCAATTATCCACAAGGTGATCTTGGCCCGGCGAAACATTTAACACAGATCATTTATGAAAAGTTTATTCCGATTCTGGAAAAGAAAGAATCAGAACCGATTTTTGATCCGAAAAAAATCAATCTCAATAAATATGTCGGTCACTATTCTGTTCCCGGCGAATATGCAAATGCACAAGTTTTCATTAAGGATGATACATTGTACTTTTCACTTATTGAAAAACCTGATTTTAATGTGCGTATTTTACCGTTAAATTTGAATAGTTTCTGTTTTTCAAGTGATCCTGGAAAACATGAGATGTTTCATTTTTATACTGATGAAATGGGTAACATAAGTAGCTTAAAATTTCTGAGTTATTTATTCAAAAAAAATAATAAATAATTATTTGTTAAATTTCTGTATCTCTTAGCAATAATAAAATACCCTGGGAAAAAGGGTAATGTCTAATTTCTGTTAAGTTCACGTGTCTTTAAGGTTTAAGCTTGATAATAACTTATTACTATAGGTGATTCTTCCATTTAGGAGATTTAATCCAAAAGTCCCAAACTATTTAATTTATCAATTCTCTCTTTGCTGTACCTTTTCAGAAGGTATTCTTTAACTTCATATAATGGGAACATGGTTTTATCGAAGAAATAATCTAATCCTATTCCGTCGAGCAAGGCGCTTAGTATTTTTACTTCGAGACGGGGATTTTTAAAGCCAATACTTCCCGCAATATTTTCCAATACATGAAGATATTTTTCGTTGAAATAATCTGTAATTTTTTTCCCTTCTTCAAACATTGCAGGCTGATAAATAAAAGCGGTATACAGTTTCCAGCGTTCTTCATTTTCTTCATAATATTTGAATGTTGTTTCGATAAGTATATTTATTTTTTCATAAGGATCTTCAACTGAATTCATTATTTCTACAAATTGTTCGCCTTCCTTTATCAATTCCTCAAAAATTGCTTCTATAATTTTCTGCTTGCTCTCAAAATAATTATAGGCTAAACCCTTGGAAATACTTGCTGTCTTTGCAATATCATTTATTGATGTGCCGGCGAATCCTTTTTCTGCAAAAAGCTTTAATGCGGCGTTAAGGATATTGTCCCTTGTTTTTTCCCGCATTTCCTGAAATTGTTGTTTTGATCTTGGCATTTTAGATTGAATATTGGTTCAATTAAAAATATTGTCAAAATTCTTATAAAGCAAGTATTTTTTACTGCATTTTAACAATAATATAGAGCAATTTCCTCATTCTTGACAAAATATAAAAAATTTTTTATCTTTGACTAAACGTTTAGTCATAATGAAAATTATATATGAAACATATATTTTTTATAATATTAATAATGCTGCCTGTTTATAAGCAGGTGTATTCACAAACTGCCGAAGAAATTATCGAAAAGGCAGAAAACGATGTTAAGGGCAAAACCGCGCATGGCACTATCGAAATGATTATAGCGACTTCTGAATTCACCAGATCACTAAAAATGGAAGCCTGGTGGATTGGAAATAATAAAGCGCTTATTGTAACTAAGTCTCCTGCTATGGAAGCAGGGAACAAAACTTTGAAGATGGGGGATGAGATTTGGGGTTATCTGCGTAATACGGAAACCACGATAAAGATTCCACCGTCAATGATGCTGCAATCCTGGAACGGATCGGATTATACGAATGACGATCTTGTTCATGCATCCAATCTGGCGAAAGACTATTATTTAAAAATAATGACAACCGAAAAGATTGATAATGCCCCCTGCTGGAAAATAGAATTGACTCCAAAACCGGATGCCCCGGTTGTCTGGGGAAAAGTTTATTATTGGATAAGGCAGGCGGATTATATTCCGTCGCTGATTCAATATTTTGATGAAAAAGGTAATATGATAAGGTATATGGTGTATTCGGGTATTAAGAAAATGCACGGCAGAATAATGCCTACAAAGTGGGTTATGAACAATGTTAAAAAGCAGGATCATTCAACTACAATTGTAGTTGACGATATGAGTTTCGATATAAAAATTTCCGATAAAATATTTTCTTACCAGGAACTTGAGCGGGGGAATTAAGAAGTGAAATTATTATTAAAACTTGCCTGGCGGAATATATGGAGGAATAAGCGGAGGTCGTTTTTGACCTTTGCGGCAATTATTTTCGCTTCATTAGCTGCAATAGCTATGCGCGGTATTCAATTAGGAACTTTTAACCTGAATATAAAAAATTCAGTTGAGTTTTTTTCAGGTTATATACAAATTCAGGAAAAAAGTTATCTGGATAACCCGACTTTAAATGCCAGCTTTAATGATAATAATGAAATTGATAATGCTCTAAAAACCGCACCGGGAGTAATCAATTATTCGCCCAGGATCTATGCCGATGGATTAATTTGTTTTAAAAATAATTCTTCCGGAGTATCCATTATGGGAATAGAGCCCGGAATGGAGAAAAATGTAACAACATTTATTGAAAATATTAATAGGGGAAAGTTTTTCGATTCCGATTCTTCAAATGAAATTGTAGTGGGATCTAAACTTATGGACAACCTTGATGCAAACATCGGCGATGAAATAATTCTCCTTTCCCAGAGCTATAATGGGATGCTTGGAAATCAAAAATATAAAATTACAGGAACTGTAAGGCTCGGCGCCCAGGAAATGGAATCCGGTGTAGTATTTATGGGAATCCGGTCCGCACAATCATTGCTTGGCATGGGAAACAGGGTAAGTGTTATTGCCGTTAAAGCACATGACATTGAACATCTTAAAGCAATAAAAGACGCACTAACTGAGAAAATTCATAACCCCGGTCTATCTGTGCTTTTGTGGAATGAAGTAAACCCTGAAATGCAGCAGCAAATAAATTTATCCAATGTAAGAGGAATACTATTCAACGGGATACTTATTGTTATTGTTGCTTTTGGTATTTTAAATACGGTTCTGATGTCGGTTACGGAAAGATTCAGAGAATTTGGAGTTGTCCTTGCTATTGGTATGCCGCAGGTTAAACTTACATATCTTATATATATAGAAACTTTTTTTATCACTATACTTGGTTTATTGTTCGGGAATCTGCTTGGATATATTGTTAATTATTATTTCGTTATTCACCCCATAGTATTTGGCGGAGAGCTTAAGAAGTTATACGAAATGTACCATTACCTGCCGCTGGCACAATCATCGGTACAATTATCAATTTTCATAAATGTTTCTCTTTCATTAATTGTCATATCGCTCTTGTCCTGCATTTATCCCGCTTATAAAGTTTATAAACTTGAACCATTAAAAGGAATAAGGCACACGTGAAATTAAAAATTAAAAAATAGTAATTTTATGCTGTTAAAATTAGCCTGGCGGAATATCTGGAGAAACAGACGAAGATCACTGATTGTGATTACATCGGTAGTTATCGGCCTGGTGGCAATTGTGCTGTTAAGCGGGCTTGCAAACGGAATGCTTCAGCAAATGCTTTTCAACCAGATAAATTTAGATATTTCACATATTCAAATTCATAAAAAAGGATTCAATGATAACAAGATCGTAAAAAATTTTCTTCCCGCTTATCAGCAAGTTGAGACGGTTCTTAAGAACACCCCTGAGATTGAAGCTTACAGCAAAAGAGTGCTTGTTCCCGGGATATTAAGCAGCGCTGATAATTCTTCCGGTGTACTGCTAAAAGGTATTAACCCTGATGAGGAATCAAAAGTATCGGTAATTAAAAATTCAATTATTGAAGGGAAATTCCTCGGAGAGAATAGACACGATATAATTATAGGCGAAAAACTTGCCGAAAAGCTCGGGGCAAGCCTGGGGGATAAAGTTGTAGCAATGACAAATACATTAAGCGGAAGCATTGGTTCCGACGTATTTCGTATAGTAGGAATTTTTCAAACAGCCAGTTCAACGTATGATAAACGGACGATTTATATAACTGTAAAAGCTGAAGATGCAATGCTTGGCTTTGATGAACAAACCGGACAGGATTCAACCTTTCAGAAAAACCCTGTGGAAAATGAGAATTCACCCGGCACATACTATGAGTTTGCAATTATTACAAAAAATTTTGAAAAGGCAGATTTAGTTAAAAAAGAACTTGAGAATAAATTAGGCGGCGATTATGAGGTTTTAACCTACAAAGATTTGCTTCCACTGCTGATTTATGAGATGGAAATATTCAAGAAATCAATGTTGATATTTAACATTATTATCGGGCTTGCTCTGATATTCGGTATTATCAATTCAATGCTGATGTCCGTATTTGAAAGGATAAATGAAATTGGAGTTCTGATGGCGATTGGAATGAAGAATACACGTCTTTATTTGATGATTGAACTTGAGGCATTTATATTGGGTGTTCTGGGAACTCTTACGGGTTTGGTTGCGGGGTTGTTTCTGGATCTTATGCTGGCTCATTCCGGAATAAATCTCGGTTTATTTTCAGCAGGGCTTAAGGCAATCGGTGTTGGTTCAATTATTTACCCGGATCTGTCATTCAGCGATATAATAAATGCGGTTCTTTTTATGCCGTTTGTAGCAGTGCTCGGAGCCGTTTACCCGGCATATAAAGCAATTAAGCTGGTACCTATATATGCAATAAATTATGTGTAATTATTATAAGAATATCATTAGTAAAAAAGTATAGAGAATCTATAATGGAAATTTTAAAAGCTGAAAAATTAATCAAAGTTTACCAGGATAACGGGGTTCCGGTTAATGCCCTGCGCGGGATCGATCTTTTAATTTCAAAAGGTGAATATTTAGTAATCGCGGGGCCTTCGGGTTCCGGAAAGACAACATTATTAAATCTTCTTGGTGCGCTAGATAAACCAACCGAAGGTAGAATATTTTTTGATGGCGAAAATTTAACCGGCAAAACTAAAAGTGAATTATCAAATTTACGGCTGCACAAACTGGGATATGTGTTCCAGGCTTACAATTTAATACCTGTTTTAACGGCAATGGAAAATATTGAATTCAGCATGATGCTGCTTGGAATACCTGAAAAAGAAAGGCGGGATAAAGCACTTGCATTAATGGATGATTTGGGTATCAAAAAGCTGGCAGGTAAACGGCCGAATGAAATGAGCGGGGGTCAGCAACAAAGGGTTGCAGTTGCAAGGGCAATTATAAATAATCCTTCGGTTGTACTTGCCGATGAACCAACTGCTAATCTTGATTCCGTGACGGCAGGGAATCTCCTCGATTTAATGGAGCGTATGAATGTCGAAAAAAATATTACGTTTATTTTTTCTTCACATGATAAAAATGTAATAGACAGGGCTAAGCGTTTGTTAATTTTGAAAGACGGGAAAATACAAGATTAGAATTTTTTAACCGGGAGATTAAATCTGAATGAAAAAATTTGAAATATTACTGCTGATGATTTGTTTATATATCTCAAATTTATATTCCCAGTTAGATTATTCATTCTCCGGTTACATTGCAGATTTGCCTGTCTACTCCATTTATAACGAAGAACTTGCTGATTTAGCAGCTATAGATAAATATCAATTTGCAAATATTATGCGGCTAAGATTACGCCCCGAAATTTATCTTATGTCCCGGACACGCATAAATATTGAATATGAAATTGATGCATTTTATTCGAATCAGAATTCCATTCCGTTTATCAGCCTGACGAGCACAAACCGCCAGGTTGTTAATTTAAAATGGACCATATTCGATCAGGACAATATATCCGTATCTAATTATATTGACAGGCTTTATTTAAGACAGGGATTTGACTGGGGGAATATTACAGTAGGCAGGCAAAGAATTGCATGGGGTGTCGGAAGAGTTTGGAGTCCGACTGATTTATTTAATCCTATAAATCCTGCAAATTTCGGTAAAATAGAAAAAGACGGGGCGGATGCAGCTTCGTTAACTTATAGCTTCGCAAATTTTACAGATATTAATATAGTCTATAACCCGCAGGAAAAACTAAATTCAAGTAATGCCGGTTTCAGGCTAAGAACTAATTTTGATCAATATGATTTTGCTTTGGTAGGCGGGTATTTTGATCGAAGTATCGTTGCAGGAGGAGACTTTGCAGGAAATTTTTTTGATGCCGGTCTTCGCGGTGAGGGAATTATCTCCATGAATAAAGATGATCCGGATAGTAATTACGCTAAATTTGTCTTTGGTATGGATAACCAGTTTACATCAAAGTTATACGCACTTATAGAATATCAGTTTAATGGTGAAGGAGCAGCAAATAAATTTGATTACGATCTTTCAGGATTATTAAACGGTAGAATAATAAATCTTAGCCGCGATTATATAGACGCAGGTATTAGTTATCAGCTTACCCCGTTAATTACAGTTTCACTGACGAATAATTCAAACTTAAATGACGGCAGCGGTTATGTTACTATTTTGGGAACTTATTCCATATCCGATAATTCATCGGCAACTGCTGGTGTATTAACAACATACGGAAATAAATTTACCGAATACAGTTATTATCCCACGTCGTTCTACCTGCAGGGTGAATTTTTCTTTTAAATTCAGATAAAATTTTATTTCAAGAATATTGAAAAATTTACACTTTCGTGAAACTTATGTCTGCTATCTAAACTGTGTCCTTTATATGGCAATTTTAACTTAAAATACCTTTCTTTTTCTTTCGCCTTTGTCTAATTTTAACAAGATAATGTACAGAATTTTTCAGTTTGTATTTTATTAAGAGGAAAATAAATTATTAAATAAATCAGGAGAAATAGAAATGACTACAATAGTTGATGTCTTAGCAAGAGAAATATTAGATTCACGCGGTAACCCAACACTTGAAGTTGAAGTTGCATTAGAATGCGGAGTGATTGGTCGTGCTGCTGTACCCAGCGGTGCATCCACCGGTGAAAATGAAGCCGTAGAATTAAGAGACGGTGATAAAAGCCGCTATAACGGAAAAGGTACATTGAAAGCAGTTTCAAACGTAAACGATAAAATAGCAGAAGAAATAATTGATTTTGACGCCGTAGATCAGGTTGCAATTGACCAGCTTTTAATCGCTCTTGATGGAACCCTAAACAAAGCTAATCTTGGTGCAAATGCAATTCTCGGTGTTTCGCTGGCTTGCGCAAAAGCTGCGGCAGAAGCTTTGAACTTGCCATTGTATCGATACATTGGAGGGACTAATGGTCGTACTTTACCTGTTCCCATGATGAATATTTTAAATGGCGGTAAACACGCAGATAATAATGTTGACTTTCAGGAGTTTATGGTCATGCCGGTCGGCGCTCCTAATTTTAGGGAAGCATTAAGAATGGGTGCAGAAACTTTCCATTCCTTAAAATCCGTTCTTGGTAAAAAAGGTTATAACACTGCTGTCGGTGATGAAGGCGGTTTTGCACCAAGCTTAAAATCAAATGAAGAAGCGCTTGAATTAATCCTTGAAGCAATAGAAAAAGCCGGGTACAAAGCGGGCAGCGATATCTGTATCGCCTTAGACCCAGCCGCAAGTGAAATGTGGGATAACGACAAAAAAGCTTATCAATTTTTCAAGTCGGATAAGTCGTTTATGTCACCTGAAAAGATGGTTGATTACTGGGCAAACTGGCTTAATAAATATCCTATTATTTCTTTAGAAGATGGAATGTCCGAATTTGATTGGGACGGCTGGAAATTGTTGACAGATAAAGTAGGCGGGAAAGTTCAATTGGTTGGTGACGATTTGTTTGTTACTAATACCGAATTCCTGGCAAAAGGAATTGAACTTGGTGTAGCTAACTCTATCCTTATAAAAGTAAATCAAATTGGAACTTTAACAGAAACATTGGACGCAATTGAAATGGCAAAGAAAGCCGGATATACTTCGGTTATCAGCCATCGCTCTGGCGAGACTGAGGATACTACTATTGCTGATATCGCAGTAGCTACAAATGCAGGACAGATTAAAACCGGTTCTGCTTCCAGAACAGATAGAATTGCAAAATATAATCAACTCCTTCGTATTGAGGAGGAATTGGATACTGCTTCTTTATTCCTCGGTTTAGATGCTGTCAACTATAACATATAATTAGAAATATTAAAAAATGTTCAGCGAACCCGGTTTTATTCAGTAGCCGGGTTCATTAATCCGAGTATAAAGAAAAGCATTTTCAATTTTTTTATACAAATCCATAAAGCTCAATTCTTTTTTTTCATAATGTGTAAAAAAGTTAGTTTATTAAAAATATTATTTACTCAGGTTGACCGCTTATTGTTTTATCCTTTGAAAAACAGTTGAAACGGTTAACAAATATGAGCTTTATCCTTAGTAGCCCATGACTTTAAGTCATGGGTTGCTTAAATGAAAATTTGAAATTATGATCGTTTTAACGGTTTACAGTTGCTGACGGTCAACTTGAGTTATTTAAATAAATAATTTTTAATCTATGCAGTTTATTGGTGAATTAAGCGCTCTAGTTACAGCTTTTTGTTGGTCGGCGGGATCATTTGCGTTTACTACAGCGGCAAAAAGGCTCGGTTCTCTACAACTGAATATTAATCGTTTAATTTTAGCGGCAATATTTTTATTTGCAACAATAATAACCTTGGGGTTGAGTTTAAAACTTTCCGAAAACCAGGTTATTTATTTATCTATCAGCGGGATAATCGGTTTTGTTTTTGGGGATACGTTTTTGTTCAAAGCTTTTCAGCAAATAGGCGCAAGAATAAGCATGCTTTTAATGTCGCTATCTCCAATAATGAGCGGTTTACTTGCGTTCTTTTTTTTGAATGAGGTTATCAATGTGTGGGGAATTTTCGGGATAATAATTACTATAGGTGGAGTTGCACTTGTTGTTGTGGAAAGAAAAGAAACACGGGATTCTGTTCATAAAACCAATCATGCCGGAATATTTTACGGTTTACTAGGATCATTGGGACAAGCCGGTGGTTTAATATTTGCCAAAGCTGCTTTCAATGAAGGAGAAATAAGCGGTTTTGTTGCAACGTTTATCAGGATTGCTGCCTCTGTTATTATCTTATTTCCTATTGTTCTTCTAACTCAAAAATATAAAAATCCCGTCAAAGTCTTTTCAAATGATCTAAAAGCATTAAGATCAACAATTATAGGAACAATCTTAGGACCATACTTGGGTGTAACATTCAGTTTGATTGCAGTTGCACATGCAAAAGTTGGAATTGCGGCAACATTAATGTCCACAATGCCTATTATAATGCTGCCTATAGCAAGATATGTCTATAAAGAAAAACTTAACTGGCAGGCAATAAGCGGTGCCGTGCTTGCGGTAGCCGGAGTTTCAATCTTGTTTATGAAATAGCTCCTTGTCTTACAAATTATTTTTGTCCTATCCGATATTACTGGTACCCGCCTGTTAATCGTTTATAAACATCAAAAGTGGTAATGTCATAACAAATGAAAATTATTTTTTCTATTTTCTTATCCTTAGCGAGAAAATTTATCGCTTCATTAAGCGCTATATTAGTTGCTCTTTTCATGGGGAAACAATACACGCCTGTACTTATTGCCGGGAAAGCTATAGTTTTTATGTTATTTTCAACTGCAAGGTTCAGACTGTTTTTATAGCAATTTGCAAGAAGAACATCCTCATTAGCACGTCCTTCTCTCCAGATTGGTCCGGGTGTATGAATTATATATTTTGCATGCAGTTTGAACCCCGGTGTAATTTTCGCTTCACCGGTAGCGCACCCGTTTAAATTCCGACAGTACTCTAATAGTTCCGGTCCGGCTGCTCTATGAATAGCGCCGTCTACTCCTCCTCCACCAAGCAAAGAAGTGTTGGCAGCATTTACAATAGCATCAATTTCTAATTTTGTAATGTCGCCGAATTCAATTTGTATTTTATCCGGTATCATGGTTAATGATCAATAAGAACTTATTATTTTTTTCCCACTAAAATAAAACTATCTCTTAAAAAATTCAGTTACCATTTTATCCCAGTCCGAGTCATCCATTTTTTCAAATTCACCAATGTATAATTCATTCTCCGTGCGCGGTACATCATCTTTGGGTTTAACAGATTTATTTCTTAACTCAATAAAATGCTCAAGGTCATTTTCATAAAAAGAAATAGCCGTTTTGCCTATAGTCAAATTTTTCAATTCCGTATCAAGATCATCTGCATCAATAATACAAATCCAGTTACTGTTATATGAAGTAATATCAAGGACATCAAGATCACTTTTTAATACCGTATTAATACGTATAATTTTTCCGCTTACCGGTGAATTAAATGTAACCGAACGCGCATTCTGTTTAATTGTAAATAAAGGTTGACCTTTTTTTACAATCATGCCTAAATTGGGAAATTCAATTGAGTCGATTTTGCCGATTAATTTTTTTGCAAAATCATCAATACCTATTTTTGCTGCACCGTCCTGTTCCATGCTTACCCAACTGTGTCCGGATGAAATGAAAACACCTCCCGGTATTGCAAATTCATAAGTAAGAAAATGTTTTGACTGCGACAAGTGAGTTATATGAACTTTGGGTTTTAATTGTTTTTGTATACGGTCTTTTCTTTTTATAACGATCTTTTTTACAAAATCAAGAAGTTCGTCTTCAGTAAAAGGTTTCTGCACATAATCCATAGCGCCGAATTTCATACACTCAACAGCTGTTTCCACAGTAGCGTATCCAGTTATAATAACAACGTCAATATCCGGCCTTAAATGTTTAACCGATTTTGTTACATCAACGCCGCTCATTTCAGGCATCTTTAAATCGGTAAAGACAAAATCATAGTGATGTATCTGGATAAGCCCAAGAGCTTCTTTACCGCTTTCAACTGTATCAACGGAATAACCGTCTATAACCAAAATCTTTCTAATACTGTCAAGAATAACCGGTTCATCATCAACACAAAGAATTTTTGCTTTAGGGTCTTCAATTTCAATCCTCTTTAATGTTTTCGCTTCCCTGGTAAAATCCAGGTTTAAACTTACAGCTAATGCAGCTTCGCGGTCCTTTTTTAATTGCTTCTCTTTAAACTTTTTACCGAAATACCTTATAAAAATATCCGCGATAACAAATAATATTACTGCTAAAATAAGTAGTGGCATATTTAATTCTCCTTAAAAATATTTTTCAATTTATGCCGATTTTAATCTTTCCGGGGCCGAATTCCCCGTCGCTTGCGACGAATCCTGGCTCCATATTTGTATTTCGATACCCCGTCCGCTTGCGGCGGGGTAGTTCATTTTTTCCGAATTATTTTAAAAAATACAAATTAACATCAGTTATCGTTATCTATTAAAGACGATCAGAACTACACGGAATTAATTGCATCAGTTCAAATTCATTATCAGACGGGATTATTCTATAGAACCAACCGTTAAAGTATGGATCTTTTTCAACAATGCTGGGGTCATTTAAAATCTGACTGTTTGTCTCCAAAATTCTACCGCTTCGCGGGCTTAATATAGTATGGACAAGACAGTCTTTTGACTTGACCTGTGCACAAAAATTCCCTTGAACAATTTCATAGTCGGCATTTGATAATTCAATCTCTGATATAGAATCTATCGTTCTAAGAAATAAATCGGTTACACCTATTAAGACAGTGCCGGAATTATCCGGTGCCGCCCAACTGATATATCCTAAGCGAAAATATTTTGCAGGGCAGGGTACATAAATAATAGACGCGTCATTTGTCGAATTTTTTGATTCAACTAATTTGTTCTGTATA
Organism: uncultured Ignavibacteriaceae bacterium; assembly: GCA_964618785.1. Taxonomy (GTDB): domain Bacteria; phylum Bacteroidota; class Ignavibacteria; order Ignavibacteriales; family Ignavibacteriaceae; genus FEN-1297. Next base: position 37,995 of record CAZUCY010000019.1, read on the forward strand.
TCAAGATATTTCAATCCACGCGAAACAGAAGAAATCAATTCATCTGCGCTGAAAGGTTTTGGGATAAAATCGATAGCTCCGTTATAAAGTGATTTTACCGCATTTTCAACCGTTGAATATCCAGTTGTAATGATAACAGGTGTTGTTATTTTCATCTTTGAAAGAGTATCAAGAAATTGAAAACCATCTATATCCGGCATCATAATATCCGAAATAATCAAGCGATAAGAATTTTTTTCAACCTTTAAAAGAGCTCCGCCTGCATCGGTGGAAGTATCAACTTTTAACCCTTCCGCGGTGCATATTTTATCCACGGCGTTTATAATAACACTTTCATCATCTATTACTAATATATCAAATTGCTTCCTCATTTCTTATTTTGAATACTGCATGGGCAGTCGAATTATAAACGTAGTACCCTTGTCTAATTCGCTGTCAACATTAATTGTACCGTTATGGTTATCTACAATTCCCCAGATTACCGCAAGTCCCAGGCCCGTGCCTTTTTGTCCTTTTGTACTGAAGAACGGCTCAAATATTTTTGAAAGATCATCTTTTGAAATACCGCATCCGGTATCTGTGATTCTTATTTCAATATAATCTTTTTGACCGACAGCATCAACAGCATCCCATTTCTGCCAGCCGCACTCTTTTCGTGCACATCCTTCAAAAATACCCTGCGATGGAATTTCAAAATTATAAACAGGTGCTCCGCATTTCGGACATTTTTTCCCTTCCACAATTAAGGGTACATTGCACTGCGGGCACATAAAAGCAACGTCTTTTTTTATGTCTATTTCAATACCGTATTGATGACGGCTCTTACCGTAAACAGGATCAAGATTTATAAAACCTTCATTTCTGCCGCATCGTGCTTTTATTTTTATTGAAGACATGCCGTCGATTTTTATTTCATTATCTATTAAGTCATGACGTTTTGGGCAGACAGCTTTTTTAATATGCGTAATTCCTAAAGGCGAAAGACTTAACTTTGAAGACGTGATCGTAATAGATCCGTCTTTTTCAATGGCATCGTGGGCATTTACAAGCAGATTTATTATAACCTGCTGAATTTGATTTGAATCGATTGTTATCGCAGGTAGGCTTGAATCAAGATATCTAATTAATTTGATACGGTCAATTAAAAGTTGGTTTTCCACGACAGTAACTGCATGTTCTATAATTTCGTTTATATTAGCTTCATTCTTCTTCGGAATAGATTGCCGTGCAAAATCAAGTAGGCTTTTTACAATTTCCCGGCTTCGTTTAGTTTCTCGTACAATTACTTTCAAATCTTCCTCGAGCTCAGGATTGTCATGTGCTCTTTTAAGAAGAAAACTGCTATACGTAAGTACTCCCGTAAGTGGGTTATTTATCTCGTGCGCAACACCTGCGGCAAGTCTTCCCAAAGATGCCATTTTATCCGATTGAAATAATTGCAGTCGTGCTTCTGAAAGTTTTTTAGTCATATTATTGAATGACTTTGCAAGACTTCCCATTTCATCATCACGCCGGTTTTTAATAGTATAATTTAAATTACCGGTACTAACTTGTTCGGTTGCATTCAGTAATTCTTTCACGGGTTTATCAACCCATCTTCTTACGAAGAAACCAATAATGAAGCTTAGTGCAAGAACTGCGGTAATTGCAAAGATTACAATCTCCATCTCACCTTTTTTTATCTGCTTATCAACTTCATCAAGTGACATAGTTACATCAAGAACTCCAAGAACAGTTTGTGATTTTGAATGAGCATGGCAGTCTGCTTCATAACATGACTGTTCATTATAAATCGGGCTGATAATTCCCATTATCCTTGAGGAATCGGGGTTTATTCTAAAAAACCTTGTTCTATCTTTAATAGGGAGTCTTTGAAGCGGTTTACCCGCAGTGTGGCATGCGTAGCAGCTTTCGGCTTTTTTGTCGACCATTTTTCCAATATCATCTTGGTGTGAAGAATAAATTATTTCTCCAGATTTATTGAGAATACGAACGTCCCTAATACCCGGTTGCTGCCCGATTGTATTGATATTTCTTAAAATGCGGTCCCTTTGGTTGAGGAGCATATCATAACGGGTACCGTTTTTTACAGTCTCGCTTAACTGGTTCGCTCCACGTTCAACTTCTGCCTGAAGGCCGCTGCTGTGCGATTGAATATTAAAATAGGAAAATATTCCAATCGTCAAAAGAGCA
>CAZUCY010000020.1:0-39950 GCA_964618785.1 uncultured Ignavibacteriaceae bacterium
ATAAATATCCGGCTGCTATGGGTGAAGAATATACTTCAGGGTATGAAGAGTGGACTGGTGCAATCCTTACATTAGTCACATTTCAAATGACAGTTGATTCGACAAATGAAGTTGTTTCCGTGCCCAAAGGCAAATATCAATGTTACAATTATTATGCACCGGAGGTTTTGGCAACATTTGGCATGCAGACTAACGAAGTAAGTTCTCAAGACATTCTTCTTTCCAATGTTGGCCCGGTAAAGGAAATATACGGCAATATTAATTGGGAACTTATATCGACTAATTTTTAATAATTACTCATGTTACGCGAAATAAATGGATTTATAGCCCCGACCTTTGGGGGCAGTGTGAAAAATATTGCTATAATGACGATCCAAACAACTGCGCAACCTATGTCGGATTATATACCTGGGATGAAGCCATGTTATTTAATATAAGGAAGTCAGCCTTGCTTGCAGTAAAAAAATACTTACCGTGGTTTCTTTTCATTTTATCACTCATTGTTTTGTACGTCTCTTCTTACCCTTCAATTGGCTGGTGGGACAGCAGCATTAATGCGGCTAATGCATACAGCTTAAGCATCCCTGACCCGGGCGGATCAATTCTCTACGTAATATTAGGAAGGCTGTTTACAATTCTTTTCTTTTTCATGCCGGCAATAAAAGCAATAACTCTTGTTAGTATTGTCTCTACATGTTTGGCTTCGGTTTTCTTTTATTACAGTATGATTGAAGTCTTAAATAATTTTAGCAAATCATCCGGATCATCTAAAATTATCGCTTCATTCTTCACCGCTCTATCATTACCTCTTTTATTCAGCATCTGGTCCGAATCAAATGTTTCAAGAGTATACTCGTTAGGCTTATTGTTGACAAGCATCATTCTTTTATATGCTTTGAAGATTTGGCTTTCTGCGGACGAAAATGAAAAAACAAAACTTTTCGTAATAATAATATTCCTTCTTGCAATAGATTATGCCGCGCACAGGCTTAATATGCCTTTCATCCCTGTTATAATATTGTTGCTTGCTTTCCCCTTAAGAAAACATTTATTCAGTTTAAGATTTTGGCTGTTGATAATTTTAGCCGCCGCTGCGGGTCTATTTCTGCATTTATTTCTTTTAATACGCTCTATGCAATCCCCGCCTTTCCGAATGGATGATATTAAATCTTTCAAAGATTTAATTTCCTGGATTAAAATGAGCAGATACGGCGAGTCAAATTTCTCAATTATATTTCATAGACGGGCTCCTTTTTGGGATTATCAAATGAAGTTTATGTATTTAAGATATTTCGGCTGGAACTTTCTTGGCACTAATGGACAAAGCGCATTGGGATACTTTGCCTTTTTCCCATTAATATTAGGAATAGCAGGATTTATTTACAGCCTTATAAAAAAGATAAAAGTTTGGACTCTCATTTTAATAATATTTTTATTATTCTCATTCGGGTTAATTGTATACGCCAATATCCAAGAAGGATTTCATAATATAAGAGAAATTGACAGGCTTTTTTTGCCGTCATTTATGATATTTTTACTATGGGTGGGAGTAGGATTATTCTTGTTAACAGAAAGATTATCAAAGATCTTCGCAAAGAAAAAGCATAATTATTCTGTTATTATGGTATCTGCAATATGCTTTTTAATCCTTCCGTTTAATTTAATTATAACCAACTGGAAAGACTGCAATAAAAGTAAAGATTATTTCCCTGAAGATTTTGCTTATAATATTTTAAGCAGTTGTGAAAAGAATGCCGTTCTTTTTACCAACGGTGATAACGATACTTTTCCATTGATGTACTTGCAAAGTGTGGAAGGTTATAGAACCGACGTTTCTGTCGCCAACGTCAGTCTTTTAAACACGGAATTTTTCGTAAACGAATTAGCACATGATAATAATGGTTTTAAAATTGATCCGACGATTTCATTTTCTGATGTATTTGAACCGGAACAATTACAGAAACCTGTTGAAATCATACTCCCCCATTCCTGCCAATTAGCCGGAGGTAAAATTGAAAATGATACTGTGCGTACAGAATACAAAGGCAGAAACTTTAACGGTAATAATTACTTGTTAACCCAGGACAAAGTTATTTTATCCTTTTTAAAAAACAATATGTGGAAAAGACCGGTTTATTTTTGTTCAACCGTCAACCAGGATAATTTTCTGGGATTAGATAATTATCTTCGTGATGAAGGAATTGTGAGCAGGCTGGTACCTGAAAAAGGCGACAGCATTGCGCCTTCTTTATTAGAAAATAATCTTCTTCATAAATATATGTATAGAAGCTTCAACGAAAGTACAGTTGTAATAGATAATGCAACCAAAAATATTTTTAACATTTTTAGAATTCAATTTTCTAAACTGATATTATTTTATAAAAATAATGGTAATAAATCCAAAGCAAAAGAAATATATAATATAATGCAGGAAAAATTACCTTTATGGAGATTTACCGTTAGGGAAAATGAATTTTTGAATGAGCTGAGTAATTGAAGTTACCCAATTAAAAATTATCGCTTTCCGGAATTAAAACAGATTATTTTCTCATATTTTAAAATATTTGTTTGACTTATCCGTCTATAAATATGTAGACAGTAAAGCCAGATGATGACGACAATATCAATACCAAATAATTTGACGCAAAAAGAGCATATATCGGCGATAGTCAAGAATTACGGAAACCGCTTAAAAGGGTTTATCAGGAAACGAGTCAATTCAATAGAAGATGCCGAAGATATCTTACAGGATGTTTTCTATCAACTGGCTGAAGCCGACTTACTGATGAAACCGATTGAGCAGGTTTCTGCATGGCTATATAAAGTTGCCGGGAACCGCATCACCGATTTGTACCGGAAAAAGAAGCCTGAAGCGATGTCGGATTTACTTTACGATGACGAGGATGACGATGCGGTTACAGAATTAAGTGAATTGCTGTGCGATACCGGAAGTACGCCGGAAACCCAATACCTGCAAACTTTAATATGGGAAGAACTTGATAAAGCATTAAATGAACTTCCCGAAGAACAACGGATGATATTTGAATTAAATGAGCTAAAAGGTATTTCATTTAATGAAATCGCAGAATTAACAGGACAAACTGTAAATACATTAATCTCAAGAAAACGATACGCAGTATTGCATTTACGGGAAAGATTAAAAAATTTATATAATGAATTAATAAACTTTTAAAAATTATTTAATATGAGGCGCTTTATGAGAAGAAAAAGATTTTTTATAGTTCCAATAATATTAGCAGCTTTGGCAGTGTTCGGTTTAATAACCATGTTATTATGGAACTCACTTATGCCTGAAATTTTTCACTTAGGATATATTTCTTTCTGGCAGGCAGTTGGTTTGCTCATCCTTTCACGTTTGCTTCTGGGATTTTCCGGACCGTGGGGAAGGCACCATAATCATGGAAGAAGCAACATACGTGAAAGATACGCGCATATGAGCCCTCAAGAACGGGAAGAATTCAAGAAGAAATGGCATCATCGCTGGGTTCACGATTGGTCTTCATGTGAAGAATTAAAAAACGACAGTACAAACCAAGAAAGCTCTGAAGATAAAAAATCCTGATTGTGAATGCCCAAATCAAAGCAGTAAAATTTTTTAAAGGCTAATATTTATTAATTATTACTTTATCAAATGTTCAAAATTCAAAGTATGGAAAAACATGCAGAATAAAGAATCATTCATAGGGAACCCGACATCAGCCCGGGAAGGCTTTACTAAAATTTACGCAGACGGCGACCCGCCCTGGGAGACCGGCAAACCGCAGCCGCCGTTCATAGAGGCTGCCGACAAAGTGACGGGCCCGGTACTTGACTCCGGGTGCGGGACGGGTAACACTTCCCTGTTCTTCGCTGCCCGCGGCTTGAAAGTAACAGGCATTGATTTTGTTGAAGAAGCTATAAGGCTGGCACGTGTTAAGGCAGCAGAGCGCGGCTTATCTGCAGAGTTCTTGATCAAGGATGCCATGACACTGAGCGAGTGGAACGAGCGTTTCGACAGTGTAATAGACAGCGGTCTGTTTCACATATACCACGGAGACGAACGGCAGCGATACGTACAAGGTTTGGCACAAGTGCTTAAACCCGGCGGGAGGCTTTTCTTATTTAGTTTCAGCGATAAGCTGCCTGAGATGGATGGAGTATCGAGACAGGAGTTATACGATATCTTCGCCAATGACTGGGAAATCGAATCTCTGGAGTTGGTTCAGGGAGAGTTAAACCCGGCATTCGCGGAGGAGTTTTCGGGTTGGTTACTAAATGGAGATCCTAAAATGTGGTTCGCAATCATCCGCCGGAAAGAATGAGTTATACATTTTTTGTGCATCTGTTAAAAAACCTGAATGGAAATACACAACTAGCCCTAGTGCTGCGCCCCTAACGCTTCTTTACACTTAATAACCTTAGAAATAATAGTATCGGCATCTTTTGTCCATGTATATATCTTCGGATTTTCATTGTGAAAGTCAAGAAACTGTGTAATGTCATTTTTTAATTGTTTAACTGATTTGAATAAGGTATAAATTGCTTTGAAATACGTAATCCCAAAAGATTTTTTATAGTATGCCCCGTATTTCGTTCATCGACTAAGCGAATGAAATCACCAATTCTTTTATAATCTGATTTCATAGCCCAATTCTTTAAATACAGTTAGTAAATCATTTTTCGATTGTTCTTCGGCTTTCAGTAGTTCCGTTAATTCTGATTGCAAACTTTTCATTTTATCGTCAAAGTCAATGTTCTCATCACGGTTTATAAACTCAATGTATTTGCTTGGCACAAGGGAAAAATCTTTTTTCTCAATTTCCTCGAATGATGCACTGTAACAAAACTCAGGAGTGTTTTTGTATGTTCTTTCAAAATCAACCTGCTGCCAATTATGAAAAGTGCCCGTTACCTGTTTAATGTTCTCTTCAGAAAACTGGATGTATTTCTTTTCAAATGGGACGCCTATTTCCCGTAAATCCATAAAGAGAATTTCTCTATTGCGGTTTCGGTAGTTCTTTATTTTCCCATACTGTTCAATGGTTCTGGCTTTCTTATTTTTATTCAAAAACCAAAGTGTAACGCTTATATTGGTTGTATAAAACATATTTTGAGGCAACACTACAATGGCTTCTATCAGATTATTTTCAATCAGTTTTTTACGAATGGCTTTTTCGGTTCCATTACCGCTTAATGCGCCATTAGCCAAAATAAAACCAGCCACACCATTTTCAGAAAGTTTGGAAACAATATTCAAAATCCACGCATAGTTTGCATTACCTGTCGGCGGCACATCGTAACCAGCCCATCGCGGGTCGTCAGTCAGCTGATTATCTGCCCGTCACTGCTTCTGGTTAAATGGCGGGTTAGCCATAATGTAATCGGCTTTCAGGTCTTTGTGCTGGTCTCTAAAGAAAGTATTTTCGGGTATATCTCCAAGATTGGCAGAGATACCACGAATAGCTAAATTCATTTTAGCCAGTTTGTATGTTGTGGATATATTTTCCTGTCCATAAATAGAAATATCTTTCTGGTTTCCGTGATGGCTTTCAACAAACTTTATGGATTGAACAAACATACTACCGGAACCACAACAAGGGTCATAAATCTTGCCTTTGTATGGTTCTATCATTTCGGCAATAAGGTTTACAATGCTTTTGGGAGTGTAAAATTCTCCTTTGCCTTTACCCTCTGCTAAAGCGAATTTGCTTAAAAAGTATTCATACACTCTGCCGACAATATCCTGCTGTTTGTCTTTTATAGTATCAATATTGTTAATGGTATCAAGCAACGAAGCCAGTTTACTTATATCCAAACTCAATCTTGAATAATAATTATCGGGTAAGGCTCCTTTCAAAGCAGGATTGTTTTTTTCCACCGTAAAAAGTGCAGTGTCTATTTTAAGAGCAATATCATCCTGTTTGGCATTTTCAATTAGATAACTCCACCGTGAAATCTCAGGCAGGTAGAACACATTTTTCATGGTATAGAACTCTACCATATCTAAATATCTTTCTTTACCCCCGGCAATCGATTCTTTTTTGCGTTCTTCAAATTTGTCGCTGGCAAACTTTAAGAAAATAAGTCCCAATACAACGTGCTTGTATTCTGATGGTTCAACTGTTCCCCGCAATTTATTAGCCGAATCCCAAAGGGTTTCCTCAATACTTTTATGTTTTTTCTCTTTTTCCTGCTTCATGTAGCGCTTCTATTTTGTTTCAATACCATATTAATTAATACTTTATACCACTTAAGGTACTTATTCTACCTTTCTAATTCTTTTTAAGTTAATATTTCGTAACATCTTACATCAAGGTTGTCCATCAGATCGTTAATTTTTATTTTAATTGCCAAATTATTGCTTATCTCTTTTCCTTAGTTTTATTTTTTTCATTTTTTCAGTTGCGACATATCGACCTGTCTTCGGTGTCCCCTTAAACTCAACAAAGTCATATTGTTTCAAAATTGCCATGTCTCTTTGTGCTGTTCTTCTTTCTATACTAAATTTTTCTTTTAATACTCCCAATGTTATTCCCTGATTATAAAGAATATTTATGAGTTCCCGTTTTAATCTTGCTTTTACAGCGCCAGTTACAGCATCACCTACAGCACTATTTACTGCAACCTTTACAGCTTCTTATTTCGGCAATATATTTCTCATATCGCTCTTCAATTAAACTAAATGTTTTACCTCAAGAGATTGCTTTAATAACTCCTACCGGGACACTATTTATAAAATCATATAATCGGCTAAACCCGTATTTAGTGTGTATCTATTTGCTATACCAAAAGAACTACCAAGATTAATATTTTTAATGTCCTTAATTTCCCATCCAGCTTGATTTATAAGTTGGTCTGTTTTCAGACGAGTTTTTTGTTCGGGAGTCATAATGTTATACTAATTACCTCAACCCTCTTTAGATAATTATAATTGATAGTATCATATACAAAAATATTTAATTCTTTTGAATAGAGAAATATAAAACTTGATATTTTATTAATAATTATTTATCTTAATTAAGAATTATTCCTATTTAATAATAATTAGCAATGAAGAAAGAAAAACACAGAATTGACTTGAAAAGCAGCAATCTAAAGATTACACCTCAAAGGATGGCTGTTCTCGAAGCCTTAAATAGTCTAAAGGATCACCCCACTGCGGATAAAATCAAAGAATATATAGTTAAAAATCATCCTAACATCGCAGTCGGAACGATCTATAAAACTTTGGAAACATTTGTTGCGAAAGGATTGGTCAAAAAGGTAAAGACTGAAAAAGATATAATGAGGTACGATGCGATACTTGAGAAACATCATCATTTGTATTGTGAAGACACTGAACATATAGAAGACTTCTTTGATGATAAACTTAATAATATGCTTGAAAAATATTTTAAGAAAAAGACAATACCCAACTTCAAAGTAAAAGATATAAGACTTCAGATAATTGGCACTTTTAATAACAAAAAAGTTTAATCGAAGAAATTATTTATTTATGGAAAAAGGAAAGCATCAAAATGCAAAAAGAAAAAAGTAATTTGCTATTAAATAAAGCCGTTTTCGACGATTTATCATGATTCTCCTCCAAAAGATTGCGTGTAAATACATACAAAGTTGTTTATTTAAATGTGATTGAGAAATATTATTAATAGATAAATGTTGCATTGGAATTATAGAACCGTCTGAGTTTTACAGGCGGACAAAATGGAACAAAATCATTTTTACAAACCTCTAACTGAAAGGAGAATGAAAATGAATGAAGAAAGCAAATGCCCGGTAACCGGCAAATCCGGTAGAACAGCCGCCGGCAGAGGCACATCAAATAGGGACTGGTGGCCTAACCAGCTAAACCTGAACATCCTTCACCAGCACACCCCGGCTTCCAACCCTCTGGGTTCCGACTTTAACTACGCCGAAGAATTCAAAAAGCTTGATCTATCCGCCCTTAAGAATGACCTGTATGCGCTGATGACTGACTCGCAGGACTGGTGGCCTGCCGATTGGGGTCATTATGGCGGTTTATTTATCCGCATGGCATGGCATAGCGCCGGCACCTACCGTACCGCTGACGGCCGCGGCGGCGGCGGCAGTGGCAATCAGCGTTTTGCACCTGTGAACAGCTGGCCAGATAATGTTAACCTTGATAAGGCGCGCCGCTTGCTTTGGCCTATTAAGCAGAAATATGGAAATAAAATATCTTGGGCTGATTTAATGATCTTAGCTGGGAATTGTGCCTTGGAGTCGATGGGCTTTAAGACCTTCGGATTCGGCGGCGGACGAGTAGATATCTGGCAGTCTGAAGAAGACATCTACTGGGGTAATGAAGATACCTGGCTGGGTGACAAACGCTATAGCGGTGACCGTGAACTCGAGAACCCCTTAGGCGCTGTGCAAATGGGGCTTATTTATGTAAACCCTGAAGGCCCGAATGGTAATCCCGACCCTGTAGCTTCGGGTCACGATGTGCGTGAAACATTTGCCCGGATGGCAATGAATGACGAAGAAACTGTTGCTCTCGTCGCGGGCGGACACACATTTGGTAAAGCCCATGGTGCGGGTAATCCATCGTTGGTGGGTAGAGAACCAGAAGCTGCACCTATCGAAGAGCAAGGTCTGGGTTGGATCAACCGGTTCGGTACCGGTAAGGGTGTATTCACAACATCCAGCGGTATTGAAGGCGCCTGGAAACCTAATCCAATAAAATGGGACAACGGTTACTTCGATATGCTTTTCGGCTACGAGTGGGAGTTGGTCAAAAGTCCTGCCGGCGCCTGGCAATGGTTAGCTAAGGATGTCAAGGAAGAGCATATGATCCCGGACGCACATGACCCCTCGAAGAAAAACCGGCCCATGATGACCACGGCAGATTTATCACTACGCTTTGATCCGATCTATGAACCCATTTCTCGTCGATTTCAAAAGGATCCGCAGTCCTTTGCCGACACGTTCGCCAGAGCATGGTTTAAACTGACTCACCGCGACATGGGGCCCAAGGCGCGTTACCTTGGCTCTGAAGTCCCGACCGAAGATTTAATATGGCAGGATCCTATTCCAGCCCTCAATCACCCAATGATTGATGCCAAGGATATTGCCGACCTCAAGGCACTAATTTTAGCCTCGGGACTAACTATAGCTGAATTGGTCTCTACTGCATGGGCTTCGGCTTCTACTTTCCGCGGTTCGGACAAGCGCGGAGGCGCTAATGGCGCCCGCATCCGGCTGGCTCCTCAAAAGGATTGGGAAGCCAATCAGCCGAAACAACTGGCAAAGGCGCTGGGAGTTTTTGAAAACATTCAGAAAACTTTCAATAGTTCTCAGAAGGGTGGAAAAAAAGTTTCAATGGCTGACCTCATCATACTGGCTGGCTGTGCTGCGGTGGAAGCGGCAGCCAGGTTTGCCGGGTACTATGTCGATGTACCATTTACACCAGGACGCACCGACTCCACGCAGGACCAGACTGATGTGGAGTCATTTGCTGTGTTAGAACCCCAGGCAGATGGTTTCCGCAATTACCAAAAAAAGGCATCCACAATACCGGCGGAAGAAATGCTGGTTGACAAAGCACAGCTGCTGACACTGAGCGCACCGGAGATGACTGTACTTATCGGCGGTCTGCGTGTTCTGGGCGCTAATGTGGGTCAGTCGACGCATGGTGTATTTACAAAACGAGTTGAGACACTAAATAACGACTTCTTTGTTAACCTCCTCGACATGAGCACCGTATGGAAACCAATATCAGATGCCGGAACAATCTATGAAGGACGAGACCGCAAGACTGGCGAACTCAAGTGGACAGCTACCCGTGTGGATCTGGTTTTCGGTTCAAACTCGCAACTGCGTGCTCTGGCAGAGGTTTATGCGCAAGATGATGCAAAAGAGAAGTTTGTGCGTGACTTCGTAAAGGCATGGAATAAAATAATGAACCTTGACCGCTTCGAACTTAAATGAGAGATATAATTAAGTTCAATAAGGTCGCGGATGGGTTAAAAATCATTAGCAATTAATCAGGTTCAGCGGACGGCAAACCACCGCCGCTGAACCGATACTTTAGGTATTAGAGACCTATCAGTTGAAGGGACGGTAGTACACCAAAGTTAAAACGCAAATTCCGCTATTTGAATTAATAAGATTGATGCGCTTTTAATTAGATAAACCACGAATGCATTTGTTCATAAAATTTGTTTTGTAATAATTACGATATTTAAAAAAGTTCCGGCTAACTTTATTCTACCGGCAGCTATAAATTTTCATGGCTGCACGGCATTGATGCCAATTGTGCTTACTTGCACGAAACACTTGAAAATTAAACGGATTAAGCTGAGATATTTGGTTAATAATTTAGCAATTGATAAATCCCCAACAAGGCAATGAGAGGAGAAAAGGAGAAAACCTCAAAGAGATTTTCTCCATATAGTCATTAAATAATCCCGGTTAAACCGTAAAGTAAAGATTTCAATTAAACAGAATCTTTTTAACCGTTAAAATTATTTATTTTTAAAAGCTTTCAAACCGGCGAAAGAAGAGGCTTTACCCAATTCTTCTTCTATTCTAATCAGTTGATTGAACTTTGCAATGCGTTCACTTCTGCAGCCGCTTCCGGTTTTTAAGTGACCCGCATTTGTAGCTACGGTCAAATCGGCAATAGTAGTGTCTTCCGTTTCGCCGCTTCTATGCGAGATGAAATAATTATAATTATTTTTCTTTGCAAGCTCAATTGTTTTTAGAGTTTCCGAAACCGTACCAATTTGATTAAGCTTTATAAGAATCGAATTTGCAATTCCTTTTTCTATTCCTTCTTTCAAAATTTTGGGATTAGTACAGAAAATATCGTCGCCGACTAATTCAATTTTGCCACCCAACTCTTTAGTAAGATTTTTCCAGCCTTCCCAATCGTTTTCAGCCATACCGTCTTCAAGCAGAATAATCGGATAATCATCAGCCCACTTTTTCCAGATTTCAATCATTTCATCCGATGAAGCTAAATGCTGATCAGACTTAAAAAATTTATATTTTCCATCTTCCCACATTTCGCTTGAAGCCGGATCAAGGCAAATAGATACATCTAAACCCGGTTTATAACCGGCAGCTTCGATAGCTTCTAATATTACTTCCACAGCTTCCTGATTTGATTTTAGATTTGGCGCAAACCCGCCTTCATCGCCAACACCCGTTGAATAGCCTTTTTTCTTCAATATTTCTTTCAAAGTATGAAATACTTCCAATCCTTTTCTAATTGATTCCCTGAAGGAATCTGCATTGTGGGGTGCAATCATGAATTCCTGGAAGTCAACATTGTTGTCTGCATGCTTTCCACCATTAATAACATTCATACATGGAACCGGCATTAAATATTTGCTTCGATCCTTCAGATAGCGATAAAGAGGGATCCCTTTTTTTAATGCAGCAGCCCTTGCAAATGCAATTGATACTCCGAGAATAGCATTTGCACCAAGTCTTGATTTGTTGGGAGTACCGTCAAGTTTGATTAAAGCATTATCAATTTCTTTTTGCGACTCATAATTTTTTCCAACAATACATTGTGCAATATCTTTATTAACATTTTCAACAGCTTTAAGAACTCCTTTCCCTTTTAACCTGCTTTTATCGCCGTCTCTTAATTCCATAGCTTCCCGCTCGCCGGTACTTGCACCTGAAGGTACAATAGCTCTTCCTAAATATTTATTGCCGAGGATAACATCTGCTTCTACGGTTGGATTACCGCGGGAATCAAATATTTCTCTTCCGATCACCTTTGTAATTTTCATTTTACTTTCTCCTTAGTGGTTATAAGTTTATTTTTTTATTTATTTCCGATAGAAGGGAAATCAAGATTGCATTTCCTTTCATCAATCCGAACTCTAATAATGTTTTTTTTATTCAGCGTAAAGTTACATAAGTTTTATCCCCTTTTTCTATCATAGCATGTCATTTTTTAAAAGCGGTAATCGTGTTCTCTTATAAATCCGCCAATATTTTTGTCAAGCTTAGCAAGCTATATCTTTTACTTTTGAATAAAATATTCAATTTTTTATTTTCCGGTAACTTCATTAAAAGGAACAAAATACAGACGGCAAAGTAAAATCTTATTATGCGTGTTCACTAACTCTATCTACGGTATGCCCCAAAGAAAACAAAAGGAAATCAAAAGGATAAACTTCCGATTATAAAACTCGTTTTATATGTACTTTAAAGGAGGCAGGATCAATTTCAGCCCCGGTTAAAAATGTTACGATCCGCTGCCGGGCATAGCGAAAAAATTTATTCACTCTGTGGTTTTATTAATACCCAGGAAATTACCCGCTATCACGCCTATTAAAATTTCTATTAACGGGGCAGAAACGCATAATCTGATTGAAATTATACTTGCTATTAAGTAAGCCCATCCAAATAGCGGCAACAAACCAAATATTTTAAAGAATTATTTTTCCTGTAAATCATGATTTTGAAGTTCGACCTGAATATTTAATAATTTCAGCTTTTTCCATTGTAATTAACCCGCCGCAGTCGGCTTCTTCAAAAATATCGTGTAATATTGGTAAAAATTTTCCAATCTTCTCCTCATCATCTACAATTTCAATTACTACCGGCATATCTTCGGAGAGTCTTAAGATTTTTGCAGTATGTATCCTGCTTGTTTTACCGTAACTCATTATCCCCTTAAACACTGTTGCGCCGGCAAGGTGAAGTTTCCTGGCTTCCTGTACAATTTTTTCATAAACGGGGATATGGCTGATTAAATCGGTTTCCCCGATAAAAATTCTAATTAATTTTGCTTCACCTTTAAGTTCCAAATTATCCTCCTGTTAAAAGTTTTGAAATTTTGTATGCGATAAAAAGTGCAAGAAGTGTAAGCAATACATTCAATAAAATATTTGCGCCGGCAAATAAGTATTCTTTTTCCTTAATAAAGTTTATTGTTTCAAAGGAAAAAGTTGAAAATGTCGTAAGACCGCCGCAGAATCCTGTTGTAAGAAAAATACGTGTTTCCGGGCTAATCAATTCATTTGCCGCGAAATAAAACATTACTATGCCTATAATTAAGCTGCCTAAAATATTAACAAACAAAGTTCCATAAGGAAATGAAGAAGGTAAAAATTTATAAACTAAATTTGATCCCCAATAGCGGAAAGCACCGCCGAATCCAGAACCGAGAAACACAATTATATAGTTTTGCAATTTATGATTTCCTATCTTAATTTTAAAAACAAACTAATATCTGATTTTTAAGACAGGAGTTATCAGTCCCGTGAGCTTAAACGGACAGTTAAAGGCGAACTCCATCACCTTTTTAAATATAATATTATGTTTTTATATATTCAATATTTTTAAATTTCATTTATAATAAAAAAATTCTTCCGCCGTGTTGAACAGTTTTTTTAAATAAGACGCTCTAAATTATAAGTAAACCTGATTTTAATTTTGCATTGATATACCTATCCTAGTTGATAATTATATTTTTAAGATATTAGCTTTACTGGATAAAGTTAAAGGATTTAAATAAAGCCTTGGTTATTTAATAAAAATATAATTATTTTGATTAATGAGCTATAATTTATGATGAGGTTGATACAATGAAAAAAACATTTTTTATATCTTTGGTTTTATTATTATCCGCATTCATTTATCCTCAGAATGTAAATTTCACTATTATAGTACAGGATTCTTTAACCCCTATAAGCCCGTATATATACGGAACAAATCAAATGCTGACCGGCGGCGAAAACTGGACTTCCAGGCGATTAGGCGGCAACAGGCTGACAGGATATAACTGGGAAAATAATGCATCTAATGCAGGTACTGATTATTTAAATGAAAGCGATGACTATCTTACTTCCATCATGGGAATTACAGAAACAAATGAAAATGTTCCGGGAATAGTAGCGACAACTTTCCATGATGAATCTCTCCATCTTGGAGCTCAATCTCTGATAACACTTCAGATGGCAGGTTATGTTGCAAAGGATAAAGACGGTCCTGTACCTGATTCTGAAACCGCTCCATCGCCACGCTGGGCAAAAGTAATATTTGATAAAGGAGCTCCCCTGCTGCTTCAACCGGATATATACGATACCGTAGTATATATGGATGAATTTGTTAATTTTTTAATTAACAAATACGGGACAGCAAACACTTCTACAGGAATTATGGCTTATGAATTGGATAATGAGCCTTCTTTATGGAAAACAACACACCCGCGAATTCACCCAAATGCAACAACATGCGCTGAAATTGTTCAGAAAGCAATTGCATTAGATACCGTTGTAAAAAAACTTGATCCTTATGCGCAAATATTCGGGCCGGCTTTATACGGCATGGAGGCATATATTAATTTTCAATCAGCGCCTGATTGGATCACTGTAAGCAGGGGTAAAACTTACTCCTGGTTTATTGATTATTACTTAGACCAGATGGAAAAAGCAGAAAGCGCTGCCGGTAAAAGGCTACTTGATGTTCTTGATATCCACTATTACGCGTCGGCTGCCGGGAATTCCGGCGTACCGGTAACAACCGACACTGCCAATTCTTTTTCGGATGATACTGCCAGAATTAACTGTACGCGCACATTATGGGATTCCCCCAGACATTACGCAGAAAACAGCTGGATAGGAGAGTGGGAAGGGGCATATCTTCCGCTTATTCCCAAACTGTTTACTTCAATAAATAAATATTACCCCGGCACCAAACTTGCATTTACCGAATATAATAACGGCGGTGAAAATGATATTACCGGCGCAATTGCCCAATCCGATATGCTCGGTATATTTGCAAAATACGGCGTCTATTTTGGTTCATTCTGGGCGCTGCAATCCACATCCACATATATTTCAGCCGCATTCAAATTGTACAGGAACTATGACGGCAATAATTCTTCTTTCGGCGATTATTATGTCCCCTCATGGTCCAATGATAGTGCAGATTGTTCAATTTACGGTTCAACAAAAAGCAGCAGTAATGAAATACATTTAATCGTAATAAATAAAAGCTACAATAAAAATTTCACAGGAAATTTTTCCATTTCATCCAAAAGAAAAATTTTAAGCGGCAAGGTTTGGATGCTTAATTCAAACAGCAGCACAATACAACAGACTATAACTATCGACAGCGTTTTGAACAATTCCTTTGCATGCACACTTCCGTCCTGGTCGGTGAGCCATATAGTTTTACAGACTTCCGGTATGACAAATATTACTGAAAAAACAATTATTCCAGGCAAGTATACTTTAAAGGCATATCCAAATCCATTTAACCCGTCATGCAATATTGAATACACCATACCGGGTAATTCCATTTCAAAGTTAGATATTTATTCCATAGAAGGGTCGCTTGTAAAAACATTTAATAATCTTAAAAATTCCGGAACTGTTTACTGGGATGGGACTAACAACCGCAATCAAAAAGCAGCATCAGGAATTTATTTTGCTATTTTGAAGAATGGAAGCCAAATACTTGCCAAGCAAAAGCTTGTGTTACTAAAATAGGAGTTATTTAATAAAATTTTAATAACTGCGAAATATGAGTTAATAACTATCAACCAAACTCATAATCTTCAACTTCCCTGAAAAATCATCGATTTGATGTTTAGTTTGGAATATAATTTTTTTCTCTATCCCAGGCAGCAAATCAAAATAATTATCCGAGAAGAAGCCTTCAAAATTTTCTATACTCAAATAAACATCCTTTGCATACTTAGCAGAAACCAGGTTTACCTCATAACCGTTATCAATCTTTACCGTATTTATTTTTATTCCTGGTTTTTCCAATTCCAAATTTTTCGGGTCTTTAAAGAAACAGGTATTTACCGCAAGAAGTTTCCCGGCGGCATATAATTGAGCAATAAGCAATAACTTTGATTTGTCATTATCTTTTATAAGACTATCCGTATTAATTGTACAATAATCATAACTGTTATTTGCTTTAATAACTATATTAAATGTTTTATTGAATATTTCTTTCCCGTCGAAACCTATTGTTTTTACATTAAGTTCACCGGGTACATTTTCCAGGCTATCCGAGATAACATAAAAATTTAATAAATCTCCATCCAATACGGGAGATATAAGAAAAGCGCCGTATTCTTTTTTTACATAATAATGTAATGCTTTCCAATTGCCGTAATAATCAATACTTGACCATGAAGCGACAGGCCAGCAGTCATCAATCTGCCAATACATAGTTCCCATACAAAAGGGCATATTCCTCCTGTGAGCTTCAATCGCAATTTTTACTCCTTCTGCCTGAAGCACCTGGCTGACATATACAAAAGAAGCAAAGTCTTTAGGCTGTTTATATTGCCTTTCCATATAAGTCTGGATGAGCCTGTTTCCGTATTCTTTATCCTTCCTGTTATCAGCCATACACCTTTGATGGGAAAGCATAACTTCAGAATGAAGCTGCATATCTTCCGGCAGCGCAAATTTCATTATTGTGTTTA
Source organism: uncultured Ignavibacteriaceae bacterium (assembly GCA_964618785.1). Taxonomy (GTDB): domain Bacteria; phylum Bacteroidota; class Ignavibacteria; order Ignavibacteriales; family Ignavibacteriaceae; genus FEN-1297. Next base: position 16,433 of record CAZUCY010000020.1, read on the forward strand.
ATTCAGGGTAAGACTGAAACCCGTACTCGCTTACAAATCTTGCAATATTTTTATTAAAGTCATCAAAAGGTTCTTTACCATGCCATACACCCCAATAATGAATATCGCCTTCATTATCTGAAACGCCGTTAAAACCTGCGCTTGGACTAGAAAAATGATAGTACCTTGTTGTATCCGTTTCTTTTAACGCTTCCGGGATCGCTATATAAAATAGTTTGTGCAGATTGCTTTCGTATTTTTCGCGCTCACGAATTGAATAAAGATATTTCCATCCCCACTGGTCCCAGCCGATTTCATTTTCATTATTCCCGCAATAAAGAGCAAGGCATGAATGATTCCGCAATCTTGTTACGTTATCAATCACTTCACATTTAACCGAATTCAGGAAGAGGCTGTCTGCAGGATACATTGCGCATGCAAACATAAATTCCTGCCAGACAAGAATTCCATATTTATCACAAAAGTTATAGAACTCATCATTCTCATAAATACCCCCGCCCCAAACACGCAATATATTCATATGAGCATCAGCGGCAGATTTAATAAGATATTCATACCGTTCATCCGTAACCCGGCTCTGGAAATTATCCTGAGGGATATAATTAGACCCCTTCATAAAAACAGGAATACCGTTCAACTTTACATAAAAGCTTATGCCGAGAGAATCCTTCTGTCTTACAACTTCAAGCGACCTTATCCCGATTTTATAACTCTTTGAATCGCTTAATCCATCGTCTGAAGCAACAACATATTTAAAATTATACAGGTAATGACCGCCAAGCCCATTTGTCCACCAAAGTTCAGGCTTATTTAGAACAAAATCCACATTGATTTTATTATTGCCGGCATTCAGTTCAATATCTTTTTGTTTTACTTCATTCCCGTCAAGAAATACTTTAATAATTGCATATTCACTTTTATCTGCAGCGACATTAATAACAGAATTTATATCTGCTTTTTCTTTAGAAACATTTTCCTGAATTATCCGGACATTGTCAATTTTAAATTCATCCCAGGCTTCAAGATATACATTCCTCCATATACCGCAAGTAATCAACCGGGGGCCCCAGTCCCAGCCATAATGAAATTGCGCTTTCCGGGAGTACAATGCAATCATAGTATCAGCCTGATCATTATTAGAGAACGCCATTAAACTAAACGGGGCATTTTCCCATTTAGGCAGATTAACTTTAAATACATTATTAAAATGGATAGACAGTACATTTACCCCTTTTAACAATTCCTTACAAGGAATTCTCCATGTACGGAACATATTATCGGCAGAGAGGACAAGCGAATCATTCAGATAAACATCTGCATAAGTATCTAAGCCCTCGAAAACAAGTTCAATATTTTTTTTCCGGAGCAAATCTTCAGGGATACTAAAGGAAGTTCTATAATCCCAGCCAGTTTTTCCTATCCATTGCAAATCTTTTTCATTAATACCAAAGAAAGGATCCGGAATTAATTTATTATTTATTAAATCCGTATGAACACATCCGGGTACAGCAGCCGGATGCCAATCAGATTTTCCCTGTTGTCTGAATTGCCAATTATTATTTAATTCGTACCTTGTAACTGAAGAACTGCCGGTTCCGTTACAGAAAGAAGGATTGACAAATAAAGGGAGAAGGAAAAACAGAGCAAACTTAACTTTCATAAAATTTGGCTTTCTAAATTAATCCACGCCCTATTACAAAATGATTCCTTTGGCAAAGGATGCGGCTACCGGGACAAAAACTGTGCTGTGCGACGTTCTCTACTGCCAAACATTAAGCAATTTGATTTATTAAAAATTTATCATTCACTCATTCAGTAACAAAAGCTTTCTTATTTAACGAATCCATCATTTTCGCGTTGTTCTTAAGAATCTCAACTGTTGACGAATCGACATTAAAAACAGAATTTAATCCCTGCGGTTCCTGGAAAGGGTCTGCTAAGAGAGGATCGCCGTACTGATATATATCATCCGTATGTTGACCCCTTCCCTCACCGCCCCATCCCCAAAAGTTTGTACCGGCAATAGGTGCGCCTGCGGCAGCGCTGTCATAAATCATCCCAAGAATCTTTTTAAAATACATGTCCCTGGCGATAGTTGGGGTCCCCACCTTGCAAAGTTCGCTATCTCTCGGCAGCCCGAATTCTTCCATAGTAATGGGTTTATTAAGCATACGAGCAAAGTTTAGATGCTCGTTGATATAATTTACAGCATTAGTTTCAGTTTGGTTATAAGTTTTTTGAATATTCTTTGCATCGAACCATCCCCAGTTTTTCGGCCACAAATGAAAAGTCAAATAATCAATATATTTTATTTTATGCGTTGTCAGAAAGATAGTAGAATCTTCAAGAGCGCCCGCAAGCCCCTCATTACCCGTCGAAACTAAATGGTTGTGGTCGATGTCATGAATAAACCGGGCAGTTGCCTCAATCCAGGTAAAATATTCCTGAAGCCACTTCCGGTCTCTGCCCGGTCTTGGTTCGTTAGAAAGCTGCCACGCCATAATAGCGGGGTCTTCATAATAGAAGCTGCCGGTATATTTATTCTTTCGAGTAATCAGGCTATACACAAAATTTATAAATAATTTTTTTGCTTTTTCATTACCATAAAACGAAGCGGAATAATCCATAAAATTTCCATAATTATTTACACCGGGATCAATTCCGCCGCCGCCGTTTGCCCAATCATTATACTGAGACATACCGCCGGTCCATTCCCAATAATTATTCAAGTAAATTACAGCATACATTCCGCGTTTACCCATTTCCGAAAGTAGAAAATCCAAACCATCAAGTAAATCCTGGTTGTAAACGCCGGGCTTTTTCTGTATTGCCGGTTTTAAAGAATTTTTTATATATGATTCTTCCGAAGCGCCGAGTATTCTTAAGTTTGTTATTCCTAATGATTTTAGATTATCTAATTCTCTTATCAATCGATCTCTATCTCCAATTTTCCCTGGTGCACCGAGATAACATCCGAACCAAAGATTTGTCCCGGTAAAATAATACGGCTTATTATTTTGTTCAAAATGAGCGCCGTTTACTTTTATAAAACCGGATTCCCCATCAGGTTTAAATGCAGAGCAAGCATTAAAAAATAAAGAAATAAAAAGGACAGGAATTATTAAAAAGATTTTACGCATTAAATTCTCCTTAATTGGAATCAGTTTTTAAAGTTTTCATTTCAAAGAATAATTCTATTTTATTGATCGTAAAATATAATTATTTTATTAATTCATATCAGGCAGAATAAATGGATTTATACCCCCTATCTGCCTGCCTTTCAGTAGTCAGGTTAATGCCGGTGGATAAATGATCGGAATGATATCCGGCATTAGCCAAAATATTGACTGCTTATTGGACTAAAGTCCAAAATTTTAGGATGCTTTATTATACCCCGGGTTATTCCATAGGAATGGCTATGCCAAAACCCGGGGCAACTTAATGAAATTTTAATGACTGTGTAAGATGAGTTATTAATACCCTCTAAGCTTTCCAACGTATTATGCAGCTATTACAAGACACTATTTTAAATAAATCATCTTTTTAGTAGTCACAAAATTTCCGGATTTCATATTATAAAAATATATGCCGCTGCTAAATCCGGACGCGTTAAAACTCACCGTATATGTCCCGGCATCCAATTGCCTGTTCAGCAATTCAGCTACCTTCTGTCCCAATATATTATAAACTATTATACTTGTTTCCCCGGCTTTCGGAATGTCTATTTGAATATTTGTGGACGGGTTGAAAGGATTCGGGTAATTTTGGTATAATGCATACTTTGCCGGTAATGAGGAATTACCAGATTTCACTGAAGTAACTTTAAGAGTTCCAAATACTTCTATTTCTCTAATTGAATAAGCATTTTGCCCTGCAAGAGTTAACAGAAGTTTTATATACCTGCCCTCTCCATTTAAGCTTGATAATGTTTCAACATTTGCCGTTCCACCTGTTCCATTCAATGTTGATTTAAGAGTTGTCCAGGCAGTTGTATCATCAGAGGCTTCCAAAGAATACCACTTAGCGTATCCACCGCTGTTCCAATATATTATTACCGTATTTATTTCAATAATTCTTCCCATATCAATCTGTACCCACTCAGCGCCTTTAGTAGCTGCCAGCCAGCTATCAAAAATACTTCCATCCACTATAAGGGACGGACTACTATAGGGGTCATTTACAGTATCATTTGACGATGCTGTTACTATTCCGCCCAAAGCCCTGTCTACCAGATTTACCGGCAGTATCTGTATTGAGATAGCCTCTGAATCGCTCTCATCTCCGTCAGTGACAAGAGAATAAGTATAATTCAAAGAATCAGGATATACAACCAGAGTATCCTGAACCGGCTCAGTAATACCGTTGAGTTTTACTTTTGAATTCTTTACAACCTGCCATATAATTGATGCGGGTTCTCCTTTGCCTATAGTTGTAGGTATCGCTTCAAAAGTCATAATCCTGCCGGTTGGCAATACGTTCACTGTTAAAGCCCATGTACTATCTATTGTACCTGTTGCTTTTAAAGTATATGAGGTTGTTACCGCGGGATGAACTATCTGGCTGTCTTGCACCGGCACATTTATTCCATTTAATGTTACAGTCGAACCCGGCTCTACATCCCAACGGATTTTTGTGCTGTCACTTTTTTGAATAGTGGGAGCATCTACAGAAAATGAATATATTGAACCTGTTACCGGATAGATTTGAACCTCAGGTCTATGTTTATCAAACATAGTCATCATATTTTGCAGAGGATACGTTTGCGTAACAGAAATAGGCACTCCTGATGAGGTTGATTGCGTCCATGACCAGCTTAATGCACCTGCATAGCCATTCAGAAATAAATTCTCATATATGCTGGAATGGGAAACTCCATAAGTATCTTCATCATAAAACTCAGCTATTACAAGAGGCTTGGTTAAAGCCCAGGTAGAGCATGGGTGATTTAAAGGAGATGTAAGTTCCGTAGAAGAACCATTAGTGTAAAAATGTATATTATAAAAATCTAGCGTACCGAGGGAGTCGCCACCCGCATCGATTAGGCGGTCATCTCTATAGTAATTAGAATTTGACGATATTGCAAGCTTAAGAATATATGCTATATAATCATCAGTAGTAAATGCAGTTTTATGCTTGCTGTTAAATTCCACCGTAATTTGCTGTTTCTGTGATGCCGACAAAGAGTTAATCGCCTCTGCAGCGGAAACTTTCGAAAGAGCTGTAACATCTGTATTAGTACTTAAACTAACTGAACCGTTTGTCACTATTGCATTAGGATCAGTTTTATGAATTGCACCCGCTACCAGATTACAAACTCTTTGAATAATTGCCATAGGGACATGATTAATGCCCGACCATCCAAACTCATTACTCATTCCCTCAGGTTCATTAAATACTTCCCATGATAAAACGGCAGGATTTCCTTTTACAGCTTGAACCATTGGAATCAGACAGTTCCTGATATAAGTATTTGTATAGGATGTATCAATTAACAATTTGGTATTTTCAGCCAGTTGAGCAGCAGTTAACGTTGTATTTAACATACCAAATCCCCAAAGGCAAAGTTGTAAACCGACATGATTTTGAGCTGCCGCATTCAAAATTTCCTGTAAATATTGAATTGTATTAGTCCCGGGCCCGCTGACGTATCCGTTTGAATCAAAAGCCGGTGTCTGTGATCCATCAGTATGCAGCCAAAAACGAAGCGCATTTCCTCCATTTTGACGAATCGTTTTGAAGATTGTATTGAATGATATTAAATCGGGAGGATTCGGTCCTATATCACCGGCATAATTTACCCATGCGACGTTCATCCCGCTTAAGAATATATTTTTATTTGCAAAGTGAATTGTTGACTGCGAATATATGTTTTGTAAGGATAAAGCTGCTGTAAAGAACAATGTCAACTTTATTACTTTATTAAAAGATTTGATTACCGAATAAAATCTGTTCATAAGTACCTCCATAAAGTTTAGTAAAAACAGCCAAAACATCTAATTCAATAATGAATTGCCCGGATTAACTTTTGTTATCAATTAAAGAGAGTTTGGATTCAAATGTTGAGCAAATAAGAATATATTTATTAAATAAATTATTCATATTGAAGTTTTCAAATTCATTCTTATAACTGACTTTAAAACAGTGACATAATTTATGAAATTATTACCTGATAAATCAAGCGGCTATGATTGTTTTTTGGTTAACGATTATGCTGCTAATATGCCACCGGGGTTAAGTCTGTTTTTTTTGGGGGTGTATTTTGTTATAAATAATTCATCACCGGATAAAAAAAATGCAAATATATTTTAATTTTTTCAGGCGTTATACTTTGCAACGTTTTGCTTTATTTATAAAAGTTCATGCTTTTATATCACCATAGAAACATTCAGAAGCTATATTCTGAAATACCAATTAAAAATATTTATTTAAATTCACGGATGAATGAATGACAGAGAGATAAATATAAAGAGCTAAAAAGCCTCAGCCTTAAAATTTAATTATTGCTTTAATCACATTGTCTTTATAATCCGAGACTATTTCAAAAGCTTTTTCAGTCTGCTCAAATGAAAACGTATGTGTAATCATAAAATCAGCGGGAAATTTTCCCGAAGCAATTAAATCTATTGCTGATTGGATGCTTTTGTTCTGTCTTCTGATATTCTGAATCAAAATTTCTTTACGCCTTAATTTATTTATATCAAAAGAAATCCTGTCTGTTCCTGGGATGCCAATAATTAAAAGACTGCCGCCAGGCTTTAAGATATCTACGGCAAGGTCCATAGCTTCCTGCTGTCCGCAGCATTCCAACACAGCATCAAATAATCGGGGATTATAATTTTGCAAATTAGTCAAGACATTTTCGTTTAAAGGGTTTCCCGTCCAAAAAGCGCCGATATTTTTTGCAGTATTTAAACGGTAATCCAGTTTATCGGTAACAAAGATATTTTTAAATCCTTTAGATAAAAGAGCCAGCAGAACGCTAAGCCCTATTGGCCCGGCGCCGAGAATTGCGATTGAACTAATTTTTTTTAAGCCCTGAATAAAATTTACAGCATAGCAGCCGATTGATAAAGGCTCTACAAGGGCGGCTTGCCCGGCATTTAAATGACCGGGGACAGGAAAGCAATTTCTTCCGGGCATAACCAAAAATTCTGCAAGACAACCTTCAATTTGTCCAGGGCATCCTAAAAATTTAAGATCCAGACAAGTATGCTCTCTCCCTTCAAGACACTGTGAGCACTGACGACATGAAACAGCAGGCTCAACTGCGACCATATCCCCCTGTTTAAGGCTGCCGACCTCTTTTCCCACCTCAACAACAACGGCAGAGCATTCATGTCCGATAGTAAACGGAAATTTTATGACCTGATCTCCAATTTTTCCTTCTTTATAATAATGTATATCCGACCCACAAACACCAACCGAATTGATTTTTAAGAGCACATCGTCAGGCTTAATTAAAGAAGGCTGCGGGCAATCTAAAACATCAAACTTTTTAATACCGCTCAGTACAACTTTTTTCAATTTTATCTCTTATTATTTTATTAACTCATGTTAAACAGAAGAAATGGTTTTATAACCCCGGGTTATTCCATAGGAATGGCTAAGCCAAAACCCGGGGATACTTAATAAAATCCTAATAACTTAGTAACATGAATTAAGAAAAATATAATTCATTCCAGCGTAATTCTTTTTTAATACCGGAAATTTTCGCGGAATCGTCTATTAAAATAAACTCTATATTTGCAATTTCGGAAAAGTCTTCCATAAAATCCGAAGTAACAGCCTGACTGAATCCGGCATGATGCGCGCCGCCGGCTAAAATCCAGGCACCCGCTGCGACTTCAAGATTTGGTTTAGGAATCCACACAACGCGTGCAACAGGGAGTTTTGATAAAGGAGCATCGGGAGGAACAACAGTTAATTCATTTACAATCATTCTGAACCTATTACCCATGTCTATGATTGATGCATTTATTGCCGGACCGGCAGGCACGTTAAATATCAACCTTGGTGGATCAGCTTTGCCGCCAATAGACAAAGGCATAACTTCGAGAGCCGGCTTATCTTCTGCAATAGATTCACATACTTCAAGCATGTGAGCGCCAAGCACTTTCATACCTGACGGATCAAGATGATATGTATAATCTTCCATAAAAGATGTGCCGCCTTTTAACCCAATAGACATGACTTTCATCGCTCTTACCAACGACGCAGTTTTCCAATCTCCTTCAGCGCCAAAACCATATCCTTCGCCCATTAATCTCTGAACTGCTAAACCGGGAAGCTGAGTTAATCCGTACAGGTTTTCAAAAGTCGTAGTAAACCCGTTGAATTTCCCTTCCTCTAAAAAATTTCTCATGCCGATTTCAATTTTTGCTGCATCACGCAATAAATGATGTTTTTCCCCCCCTTTTTTAAGAAGTTTTGAAACATCGTAAGTTTCAACATATATACTAATCAGATTATCAACCTCAGAATCAGTCACATTGTTAACATAATTAACAAGATCACCAAGACCATAACCGTTCACAGAGTACCCAAGGTCTATCTGGGCGCCGACTTTATCACCTTCGGTTACAGCAACATCGCGCATATTGTCACCAAAGCGGGCAATTTTTCCACCCTGAGCATCAAGCCAGGCAGAAGCAGCCCGAATCCATACTCCAAGTTTTTGCCTAACAGATTCATCCTGCCAATGACCAACGATAACTTTGCGGTTTTTGTGCATGCGAGTGCAGATAAAACCAAATTCCCTGCCTCCATGAGCGGATTGATTTAAATTCATAAAGTCCATATCAATTTGTCCCCATGGAATATCCCTGTTGAACTGCGTATGTAAATGAACAAACGGCTTCTGTAAGATTTTTAAACCTGCTATCCACATTTTAGCCGGAGAAAAAGTGTGCATCCAAGTAATTATACCGATACAGTTTTTAGTATTATTAGCATCAAGGCATAGATTATATATTGATTCCGGAGTAGTTAAAACCGGTTTGAATATTACCCGCACAGGAACATATTTTGATGCTGATAAACCTTGAGTAATTGCCTTAGAATGTTCAGCGACCAGTTTAAGAGTTTCATCACCATAAAGATGCTGACTGCCTGTAACAAACCAAACTTCGTAATCTTTTAAATTTTTCATTGTTTAATTCCTGAATTTATTTTAAATTTTTCAATATTTATTTTTAAAAATTAGCCCATGTTGCGCAAGAATAAAGGTAATAATAATTTCAAGTAATACACACCCATAATCCCCTGCCAGGAGGGGGATATTGAAGAGAGTTGAATAAATAATTCAGAGTTATTTAACCTGACCATAGTATGCATCAGGGCCGTGCTTACGTTGAAAATGTTTTTTTAGAATATAGCCAGGTAAATCAGACAGATTAGTATTAAGCTGAAGAGAGAAGAACGCCATCTTAGCAATGCGCTCAAGAGCTAAATTATTTTTTACCGAATCATCAGGGTCTTTTCCCCAAGTAAAATGAGCATGACCGGCAACTAATATTCCGGGAATTGCGCCCGGATCCAAATCCCTAAACCGTTCAATTATTACTTTTCCCGTATTAAGCTCATAATCCGAATTAACTTCATCTTCCGATAAAAACCTTGTTACGGGAACAGACCCGTTAAAATGATCTGCATGAGTTGTGCCAAAACATGGAATGCTTAGACATGCTTGTGCAAATATTGTTGCATATTCGCTATGGCTGTGAGTTATTCCTCCAATTGAAGTGAAAGCTTTATATAATTCAACATGAGTCGGAGTATCAGAAGACGGACGGTTTGCCCCTTCAACAACATTACCGTTCAAATCGACTACAACCATATCACCGGCTTTCATTTTATTATACTCGACGCCGCTCGGTTTTATAACTACCAAACCTTCATTTCTATCTATACCACTTGCATTACCCCAGGTAAGCGAAACCAATCGATATTCAACGAGGGCTAAATTCGCTTTCAGGACTTTTTCTTTTAAAGCCTCTAACATATTTTATCCTTTCTAACTTTATCACGAATATCTAATAATTCTTTCATAACAACAAAAAGGTCAGCAGATTCTTTTTTTGTGCCAAAGCTATCATGAAGAAGATGATACAGGGAAAATAATTTTTTATAGATCAGATGATTTTCAAGTACCGGCTTATAAATTTTATTTATTCCGGTCATTGAATTTTGCGCCTGCTCAATATTGACAAAGCCGCTTATATCTTTTCCCGCAGATACTGCCCCGAAAATTGCCGCACCTAAAGCAGGAGTTTGTTCACTTCTTGAAATCTTCATAGGTCTATTTGTGACATCTGCATAAATTTGCATAAGAAGAGAATTTTTAACAGCAAGACCGCCGCAGTTAACAACCTCATTTATTTTCACACCATATTCTTCAATACGGTTAATAATTTCAAGCGCCCCAAAGGCAGTAGCTTCAACAAGCGCCCTGTAAATTTCATGCGGCCGGGTATAAAGAGTTTGTCCAAGAAGAAGCCCCGATAGACGGACATCAACCAGAATAGTACGGTTTCCGTTATTCCAATCCAAAGCCAACAAGCCGGATTCCCCGGGTTTAAGCATGTCTGCAGCTTTTTCCAGATTAGAAAATTTTTCTTCCTGAGATTTGCCATATTGTTCCGGCACAAGCTGGTTGACAAACCAAAGGAAAATATCACCGACAGCAGACTGCCCGGCTTCAATGCCGAAATAACCATTTATAACTGAGCCGTCAACAATACCACACACCCCGGGTATATCCGACAGGGTTTTATTATTTGGCGAGATCATAACATCGCAAGTACTGGTTCCCAATATCTTAACGAGCGTACCCGTTTTAATGCCTGCGCCTACAGCCCCCATATGGGCATCAAAAGCGCCAACGGCGACAGAAACTTTAGTTGAAAGACCAAGTTTAGCAGCCCATTCAGCAGATAAGAAACCTGCCCGTTCTTCAGCTGAAAAAGCTTTATCAATCAACCGCGCGCGTAATTTTCCCAATTCCGGTGAAAGGTTCTCAATAAATTGAGAATCAGGAAAGCCTCCCCACTGTGCGTTATACATTGCTTTATGCCCGGCAGCGCATATACTTCTTTTAATATGATCTGGATTTGTATCTCCGACAAGCACCGCCGGAATCCAATCACAAACTTCCACAAAGCTATATGCAGCATTAAAAACTTCGGGACTTTCTACAAAACATCGCCAAATCTTACTCCAGAACCATTCCGATGAATATGTCCCTCCAATCTTAGAAAGATATTGCGGGCGTATTTTTAAAGCTGTTTCAGTTATTTTCTGCGCTTCATTATAACTTGTGTGATCTTTCCAAAGCCAAACCATAGCTGCCGGGTTATTTTTAAATTGCAGATGGAAACATAGGGGGGTTCCTTCCTCATCCACAGGCATAGGACTGCTGCCCGTAGTATCAACACCGATACCTATTATATCAGAAGAAGAGAAATTTGGGATTAAAGTTTTAGCCTTTCCTATTGCATTCTTAATTGTTATTTCTATTCCTTTAAGATAATCGGCAGGGTTCTGGCGCGCCTGATTAGGATCAGCGGGATTTATTATTACTCCCGCTTCTCCCGAAGGATAATTAAAAACATGATTTGAAACTTCATTGCCGTTAGAGATATCTACTATTAAAGAACGGCATGAGTTAGTTCCGAAATCCAATCCAATTGCATATTTGTTCATTTGTATCTTTCCTATTAATTATACTATAAACATTACACTAAATACCGTATTGTGCAATCATAATCAAAGCACTATGCCGAAACTATTTAGTCAGCCTTTTAAGAATAATTTACAAATTTATTTTAAGCCAAAACCTGCCCGATTACTGTTCCGGCTGAAATCGTGCTTAATAATTTGTCAAATACACATGAAAGGTCGACCTGTCAAGCCGACCTGCATTTTTGTAAAGATTATTTAACCGAGAAACGATAAATAGTCGTTTGCGTATAGACTTCACCCGGTCTCAAAACAGCCGAGGGGAAATTATCATGATTCGGTGAATCCGGGAAATGCTGAGTTTCAAGACAAAGTGCGGTTCTATGCCTGCATGCAATACCACTCTTACCAATAAGAGTTCCATCAAGAAAATTCCCGGTGTAGAATTGAATTCCCGGCTGATCTGTTAAAACCTCCATAAATCTACCGCTTGCGGAATCATATACGCTTGCCGCTTTGTGTACAGAACCATTGTAATTGTTCAAGACCCAGTTATGATCATAACCTTTTGCATATTTTAATTGAACAAAATCGTTATCAATGCGGTCCCCGATTGCAAACGGTTTTCTGAAATCCATAGGCGTATTTGAAACATCTTCCAATTCACCTGTCGGAATAGATTCATTATTTGTAGGAGTATATTTATCAGCGTCAATCCATAACATCTCATTTAAGATTGTATTTTCAAACGAACCCGAGAGATTAAAATATGAATGATGCGTAGGATTAAGAACAGTAGGTTCATCTGTTACTGCCTTGTAATCAATTCTTAACTCATTCTCATTAGTTAAAGTATAAGTAACCGATACAGTAAGATTTCCGGGATAACCTTCTTCCAAATACGCACTATGATAGGTCAATTTTAAAGCGGGACCTAACTTGCTTTTAATCTCTCCGGCTTTCCAGATTCTTCTATTAAAACCTTCGAAACCGCCGTGCAATTGATTCTGCCCTTCGTTTGGCGACAGCTGATATGTTTTACCGTCGAGTGTAAATTTAGCTTTATTAATCCTGTTACCATACCTGCCTACGATAGCGCCAAAATATGGATTAGGTTTTATATATTGCTCAAGGGAATCAAATCCCAAAACGATATCGGCAAATTTTTTATTACGGTCTGCGACAAACAGCGACTGCAATATAGCGCCGTAATTTGTTATGCGCACTTTTGTGCCGTATGAATTAACAAGTGTGTATAAATATATTGTTTCACCCGAAGGTGCTACTCCAAATTTTTCTTTTGTAATCATTTTGTTTTTTACCTTAGTTTGACTTTGAATGTTTATGCAAAAGGACAGAGTGAAAAGGACTATTAAACAGGAATTGAATATTAGTTTCATTTTAGGTACCGCCTTTTATTTATTTTAAATTATAATAAATTTAACAAACAATCTTTTATTTACCGCCGGAACTATTTATGCTTTTTACCGAATCGGGAGGAGAATAATTCCTCCAATCAGGAAGATTTTCAAGCGTTAAAACCGCAGCTGAATTATAAATTTTTTTAACATCATCAGGATTCTTTTCGAACCCCCACGAAGTCCAGGACATAAACCATAGCCAGGGCTGCGCTAGAAGGATTTCTTCGGAAGGTATTACACTATTTTCAGAAAGTGCAAGTGGTTTTCCGCCGGCAAGCATTTTCATTCTGTCGTACCAATCCTGCCTGAAAACAACATTTGTATCTTTAAGCGGGTATATATCTGAACCAAGTATATCGACATAATCAGCGCCGGGATAGAATTTTTCAACACCTTCCCATGGACGGTCTGTAGTCCATACCCAAAGAATATTGTTTAATTTTTTTTCTTTAGTGAAATAATTAAAGAGTTGTTTCCAGAGGGCGACATAGCCGGTATCGCCGGTTCTATTTCCCCACCAGAACCATCCTCCGTTCATTTCATGGTAGGGTCTAAACAAAATTGGTATGTGCTCATCCTTAAGCCGGGTAAGGTAAGAAGCAAACAAATCCATTTGTTTTTGCCATGCGAGGTATAACGCAGTACCCGGGGTAATTAAATCTTTCCACTGCCCGTCAGAAAGCTTACTCTCAACTCCACCTTCAAAGTGACATGGTTCCCCTATAGCGGGATTTGCCTGATGGTAAGTTAAAATAATTATAGCGCCGCGCGAATATTGCTTTTTAATTTCATCAATTAATAAAGGTCTGTACTTAATATTATCTATATCGTGAGTTGAGTCGGCAAAACCAAAATCACCTCCCCATAATGCGGGATACTTGCCTGTAATTTCAAAAGCTTTGTCGGTTGACTCAGACATTTTGCCCAAATAATTATGGATACCGGCTAAAGTTTTCTTACCGGAGATACTGTATAAAAAATTCAAAAGCTGTCTTGCTTCAATGCTTTCCTCAGGGTTGACGGGTTTTACAGAGGTTGAATCCTGCGCAGTTAAGACAACTGTATTAATGAATATAATGAGAAATAATATTTTAACAGAGAATGTAAATAATTTTTTCATAGTTATCCTTAAACCGCAAAATTCTTTATGGTATAAACCCGTTATAAAATAACAGACACGGTTAATACAAATCGTGTTCCGGATAGAATATACCCGTTTCTTTACGAATGGAGTCAAGCATATCAATTAACTCAAGACTATTATCCCAGCTCATTAACTCACTTTGCGTCTTACCTTCTTTAATACATTTTACAACTTCCTCAGCTTCATAATTATAACCGTTACCTTTGAACTGAAGAGGTACCGGAATTACATCACCGTTAGAGCGCACAATCTTAATATTAACCGGGCGGAACCAGAAATTATCAAATACAATTTTGCCTGTTTCGCCATGGACTTCAGCAACAACATCAGCGGCGGCTATAAATGAAGAATATAAGACCGATAAAGCCTCGTCATCATATTTGAATAAGATACCGATAGAGAAATCAACATCTGTAGACCCCATGCTTGCAGCGGCTTTAAATGATTTAGGTTTTCCCAGAAGGAATAAAGAAAGGAAGACATTATAAATACCAATATCAAGTAAAGCGCCGCCGCCTAAATCTTTATTGAAATGTCTATGCTCAAGGGGAAAATCGGATTTAATAGAAAAATTTGCAGTCAGCAGCTTCACATTTCCAATTTCGCCGGAATCAATAATTTCTTTTGCTTTAATCACATTAGGCAAGAACCTGGACCACATTGCTTCCATTAAGAACAGGTTTTTCTCTTTTGCTTTTGATATCATCATGCGTACTTGTTTACCATTCATACCGAAAGGTTTTTCGCAAAGGACATGCTTACCGTTATCAAGACATAGCAGCGTATGTTCATAATGCAGAACATGCGGGGTGGCAACATAAATTACATCAACATCAGGATCTTTCACAAGCTCATCATAGCTGCCGTAGGTTTTTTGTGCATTAAATTCCCGGGCAAACTTTTCAGCATTATCAATATTACGAGATCCGACAGCAAATAGTTCAGCATCATCGACAACTTTTAATCCCGCGGCAAATTTACGGGCAATCCAACCCGGTCCTAATATGCCCCACTTTATTTTTTCAGCCATTATGGGTGTCCTTTCACTGTTTTATTCTTTATAATTTAAAAATACAATATTAAAAATACAGAAATAATTAAATTTTCGATTCATTTCAATAAAATAAAGCAAGAATACCGGAGATACAGAAAACAACCTCTCCAAATAAATTGCCCGGATAATAATTTCCGGACAGGATGAAAAAGCCCGGGTTATTTTCAACAAACTGCAATTTAAATAAAAATATTTGAAATAATAAAATTGCTCTTGCATTTTTGGAGGTGAAAAGTGTAATTTGTACACCATAACTTTTAATCAAACTGCGAAAGGGTAAAAGATGAATTTTCTTGGCACGATTGACTGGATTGTAGTGGGTTTATATTTCTTAGTTATTGCAGCTCTATCGCTTTATTCAATGAAAAAGAAAAAAGATTCTGCCTCAGAATATTTCCTGGCAAACAGAAATGTCGGATGGTTTATAATAGGCGCATCAATACTTGCATCCAATATTGGTTCCGAGCATGTAGTAGGACTTGCAGGCACAGCGGCAAAATCCGGGCTTGCAATGGGACACTATGAACTTCACTCCTGGATAATATTGATTTTAGGATGGGTATTTGTTCCCTTTTATATGCGCAGCGCAGTATACACAATGCCTGAATTTTTGGAGAGACGATACAATGCAAAAACGCGCTGGCTGCTTTCAATAATTCAAATGCTCAGCTACATCATAGCAAAAGTTTCCGTTACGGTTTACGCCGGCGCCATTGTTATAACTTCTTTTCTCGGTATTGATTTTTGGACAGGCGCTTTAATTTTAATAGTTATTACAGGAATTTATACAATCTTAGGCGGGCTGAGAGCAGTGATGTACACCGAGACGCTGCAAGCGGTAATACTTTTGTTAGGAGCAATTGTTTTAACAATAACAGGCTTGCATGCAGTAGGAGGATGGCAGGGATTAGTTGCCGCTACGCCTAAATCGCACCTGAACATGTTTTTACCTTTAAATGATCCTAACTTCCCCTGGCTTGGAATTTTATTTGCATCACCTATTGTCGGTATATGGTACTGGTGCACGGATCAGCATATAGTTCAAAGATGCCTGGCTGCACGTGATGAAACCCAGGCAAGGCGCGGAACGATATTTGCTGCATACTTAAAGCTCTTCCCTGTTTTTATTTTTATGATCCCGGGAATTATTGCTTACGTGCTTGCTAAATCGGGTAAAATATATCTTCCAGTTACGGATCAGGCATTTCCTACTTTGGTAAAAGCATTACTGCCGGTAGGTTTCCGCGGATTGATTGCAGGCGGTCTGCTTGCCGCTTTAATGAGCTCCCTTGCCGCAGTATATAACGCATGTTCAACGCTTTTTACAATGGATATATATATAAAGATAAAACCAAAAGCTGAACAAAAGGAACTTGTAAGAGTGGGGCGAATTGCGACTGCGGCAGTGGTTATACTGGGAGTTGCCTGGATACCTATTATGCAGGGAATTTCCGGTACGCTTTACCAGTATTTACAAAGCGTTCAATCATATTTAGCGCCTCCTATCGCCGCCGTATTCCTGCTTGGAGTGTTCTCCAAAAGAATCAACGGAAAAGGAGCCTGGGCAGCTATGATAGGCGGTTTTATCATCGGGTGTTTAAGAATTATCCTTGAATTATTAAGGCATGATTTAAGCGGAATCCTATACACATTTGCTACAATTAACTTCCTTTACTTCTGCATACTTTTGTTTGTAATTTCAATAATTATTTTAGTTACAGTTAGCTTATTTACCGAAAAACCAACCTTTGAACAATTAAACGGTTTAACATTCTCTACTACTGTTGCGGAAGATAAAGCTAAATCCCGCGCAAGCTGGAATACAAGAGATCTAGTACTTTCGCTGATTGTTGTAGTTATAATAATAACTGCTTTCTTGTATTTTTCTCCGTTTGGAGTTGCACATTAATTTTATAATGAAAGGGAATATATTGTGTTAAGTATTGGATATGACGTAGGAAGTTCTTCGATTAAAGCTTCCTTAATTGATATAGAATCAGGCAAGCTTGTTACAAGTGATTTTTACCCGAAGGAGGAAATGGAAATTCATTCCCCTCAACCCGGCTGGGCAGAGCAGGACCCGGAAAGCTGGTGGGAAAACATAAAAATATTAACAGGTAAAATACTAGCCGAATCTAATATCAATAAAGAGGATATTAAATGTATCGGGATTTCTTACCAGATGCATGGATTAGTAATAGTTGATAAGGATAAAAAGGCAATCCGGAATTCAATTATTTGGTGCGACAGCCGGGCAGTAGAAACAGGCAATAAAGCATTTGAAAAGATCGGCAGTCAAAAATGCCTTCAGAATCTTCTTAACTCACCCGGTAACTTCACCGCATCAAAATTAAGATGGGTAAGAGAAAATGAACCGGAAAATTATAAGAAAATCTATAAGATTATGCTTCCAGGCGATTTCATCGGTATGAAATTAACAGGTGAAATTACCACTACAGTACCCGGATTATCGGAGGGTATCTTCTGGAATTTTAAGGATAAATCAATTTCAAAGGATATTTTATCATACTTTGATATTGACAGGGAGCTATTGGCGGAAGTAAGACCTACTTTTTCTATTCAAGGCAGATTAACAAAAAAGGCTGCCGGTGAATTGGGAATACAGGAAGGCACGCCGGTTTCATACCGCGCCGGAGACCAGCCTAATAATGCTTTTTCATTAAATGTATTGAACACGGGTGAAATAGCCGCGACTGCGGGAACTTCAGGCGTAGTTTACGGTGTAATAGATAAGCCTAATTTCGATCCTCTTTCAAGGGTAAATCCGTTCGTGCACGTGAACAATACAAACGAGCAAAACCGCTTCGGAGTTCTTCTATGCATCAATGGCACCGGGATATTAAATTCCTGGTTAAGAAAAAATTTCGGCAGCGGGCTGTCGTACAATGAAATGAATTCACTCGCCGGCAAAGTTGAAGCAGGCTCAGGCGGAATTTCCGTTCTTCCTTTCGGTAACGGCGCAGAACGGATATTGGAAAATAAAAGTACAGGCTGCAGGATTATAGGGATAGATTTTAACCGGCACACGGCTTCACATGTTTTCAGGGCTGCGCAGGAAGGAATAGCTTTTTCCTTCAAATACGGAATTGATATAATGAAAGAAATGGGGCTGGATATAAAAATAATCAGAGCGGGAAAAACCAATATGTTTTTGAGTCCCGTTTTTTCGCAGACTTTAGCAAATATAACGGGCGCCTCAATTGAATTATACGATACCGACGGCTCGCAAGGGGCTGCAAGAGGGGCTGCATACGGCGCCGGATATTATAAATCATTCAATGATGCATTCAAATCACTGAACAAAAGCGGGGAAATAAATCCTGCGGATACTGAACGTGAGAAGCATTTAAGAGCTTTTGAATTGTGGCTCTTAAGATTAACTAATACGATGAATGAATCAATAAATAAAATTTAAAGAACTTAAAAGGAATGAGATAAAATATGGAATACTTAACAGGAAATAAAGAGCATTTTAAGGGAATCGGGAAAATCAAATATGAAGGGAAAGATTCCCGCAATCCATTAGCCTACAAATGGTATGATGAGAATAAGATTGTATCCGGGAAGAGCATGAAAGAGTTTTTCCGTTTTGCGGCAGCATACTGGCACAGCTTCTGCGGAGCCGGCGGCGACCCATTCGGACCGGGCACCAGAAATTATCCCTGGAATATTCCTTCCGATCCGATTGAGCGCGCAAAAGAAAAAATGGATGCAGCTTTTGAATTCATAACCAAAATGGGCATTCCCTTTTACTGTTTCCATGATTTTGACTTAATTGATGAAGGCGACAGCATTGCAGAATCGGATAAGAGAATCCGTGCAATGATTGATTACGCAAAGGAAAAGCAAAAAGCATCCGGTGTAAAATTATTGTGGGGAACATCCAACTTATTCAGCCACCCCCGATATATGAACGGCGCCGCTACAAACCCTGATTTTAATGTTATCACTTACGCAGCCGCACAGGTTAAGCGCACTATTGATGCAACAATAGAATTAGGCGGCGACGGCTACGTTTTCTGGGGAGGACGCGAAGGTTATTTTTCCCTGCTTAATACGGATATGAAACGGGAAAAAGAACACATGGCAATGTTCCTGACTCTTGCAAGAGACTACGCCCGTAAGAATGGGTTTAAAGGAACTTTCCTTGTGGAGCCAAAGCCTATGGAACCGACAAAACATCAATATGATTATGATGTAGAAACCATAATCGGTTTTTTGCGCCATTACGGACTTGATAAAGATTTTAAATTAAACATTGAAGTTAACCACGCAACACTTGCAGGGCATACATTCCAGCATGAGATACAATGTGCCGTAGATGCAGGATTATTCGGCAGTATTGATGCCAACCGGGGCGACTATCAGAACGGATGGGACACCGACCAGTTCCCGGTTAATCTTTATGAATCGATAGAAGCAATGCTTGTAATTTCCCAGGCAGGGGGATTTGGAAAAGGCGGAGTAAACTTTGATGCAAAAGTAAGGCGCAATTCAACCGATATTGAAGATTTATTTATCGCCCATATTACTGCTATGGATGTATTTGCACGGGCATTAATAATTGCGGAAAGGATTTTGAACGAATCAAATTACATAGAATTAAGAAAAGAACGCTATTCTTCATTCGACAGCGGCAGCGGCGCTAAGTTTGAAAAAGGCGGGTTCACACTTGAAACCCTGCGGGAGCTTGCAATTAAAAACGGCGAGCCTAAACAATTAAGCGGCAGACAGGAATTGTACGAACAGATAATTGCTGAATTTATTTAACTATTTATCCCGCGTTGACTCTTAAAGCAACCCATGACTGCCCCAAAAGGGCAGCTTTGTAAAAGTCATGGGCTGCCTGGCATAAAGCTTATATTTGTCAACGTTGGAGCCCCCGCTGATTGTGGAATTTGACCCCTGACAACAAATCTTATAAACAATTTCTTTTGTTTCATCAAACTGAAATGTTACCCCACCTTTACGATAACCATTGTCATATCATCATTTTAAGAAGGGCTAAAGACTTTATATATATGTAATTAAGGAATTGCGAGCAACAAATTAGCAACAAATGACAAATAATAACACTAACATCCTTCTAAAATCTGAATTGTGAATATTTACAAGTACTTTCTCAAATTATAATTATTAAAACATTTTAATAATGGCTTCCAAATTCCCGGCAAAAGGTATGGCTTTGCTAAAATCGGGTACTTTGTTAAGTTCTTTAGCTTCATACTTCGATAAGAGGAAAGAAAAATGTGGCTTATAATTATTAGGTATTATCAAATAATAGACTTCGGATATTGAAGTATCTTTATTTATTTCGGGAACATCATCAGATGGAATAATTTTAAAGAAGCAAAGATTTGTAAGTGATTCATCAATTGTTGTTATTGATTCTAAAAATTCTCGAAGAGTTTTTGCACTATCTTCAACATAACATGGAATTTCGTAGATTAACATGATAATATCCAATAAATTATTTAATAACTACTTGTTTTAAAGAACCTATCGAACCATCATAAAAACCATTTAGCATTGCCATTATACGAAATTGAGCTTCTGTATTAAGCTCGTAACCAAGTTGATTACATAATTTAGATTCTTCATTAAATTCATAACCAAGACGTTTACAAAAAGCCAACATAAGATATTTATGAATTAATTTTTTATTCCAAGCACTATTGGATAAAATCCTATTTGCTGCTCTTGCAGCACATTTTCCATCATAGCCTAACTCCTTCCATTTATCATAATAATCCATACGCATTCTAATCAAAAATGCTAATGATACTTGACCTTTTTTCGTGTGGGAATTATGATTTTGGTAAACTGAAGTAGCAATGGCTTGATTATATTCTTCTATATCATCCCAAATATCTTCTCTATTATTTTCAATTAAATATTCTTTAGTAAACTGACTTTGGTCAATAGTATTCTTATAACTAAATTTATGAAGGAATGCAAGACTAAATAATTCAAATCGTAATAATATTATTTCATTAAAAAATAATTGTATATCTATATCATCTATTGAGGGTGCAACTTCAACAATTGATTTTCTAAGTACTTCTTTATTAGCAACCTTTACATCAACATCAGCAATTGTAGGATTAAGTATAAAATTATCGTAAAAAAATCGACAATAAGCATTGAGACTAACTTTTTGCTTCCTTTTAAAAAATAACATAACTATGCTCAAAAAATTTGTAAAACAAATTTAATTTACTATAAATTATCTATAACCCTCACTAACTCATTCAAAAGTGCCAAATAAATGTTATAAAATAAATTCCCTGTTTCTAAGGTAAAATCTTTGGTTATAACTATTTTATCTTTGTCAAATATTTTTTTAGATTTTATGAAATCGCACAATTCTTTGTCTTTATTTTTATCAAATCTTCCTTCGTTATGAGCTAATATGTTTCTAATTTTATTATACTTTTCTGAACATTGCCAATTATCTTCTGTAATCGGGAAATTATATTTGGCCACTTGATAGAGATATTTTTTTGCTCTTATTAATCCAGAACCCCTTAAATCTTCTAATGAAAGTTCTATTTTATCTTTATCCTTAATAAATAAACAAATTTGATTAATTTTACTTTCAAAATTTCCATAAATTGATAAAAACAATGAGCTCCAAATAATATTCTTCCAATTAATATAAATTTCTTTCTCATCATCAATTATATTAAATATAATTTTTTGTTTCAATTCCGAATACTTTTCATTATTAATAGCTCTAATTTGTTGCTTATTTATCTCCGAATCTTGAATTTTATTATTTATTTCTTTAGTAATATTATTATCAATAATCTCAATTAAATCAAGTAAATGATAATATTTGCCTTCCTCTTTACTACGTAAATCAGTTATAATATCAATATCTGTCTTTTCCATTTTTCCTTTAACGATTACATATAAGTTTAATTAATAATTTTCATTATTTCTACACTGATAGATAGAATCATTATAAATAATTTACATTAAAATTAATTTTGAATTCAAATTGATCAAAATAATAATCATAACTAACTGCTTAATATCTATTTCTTCGATATTTTTTGAATTATAATATCAAAGACTAAACTGGATAAAATTGCAACTGCTAAAAATATATCAATTAAATGCCATGTCTCTCGCCTAAATGTAATTTTTAAAATCGGATTTAATAATATAGCTACAATAACATATCCAATAGATGTAAGTTTATTTTGCTCGCTGTTCTCTTTCCAAGCTAAATAAAAGAAACCAATTGTACCAAAAATCCTAAGTGATTGATAAAACCAATAAGGCATTTTAAACAAAGCTAAGAATAAAAAAATAATTAATAATATTTTCACAACTTTTTTATTCAATTTAATATTCTTCCTTGAATATTTCTTTATATATAACTGACATCAGTCTTACTGGCTCATTATCATTTGATTTTATTCTCTGTTGTCTTTCATATAGTTCATCATTACTTAATTCAGGAAATTCTTCTTTAAATTGACATATTAAAGTATCTACTCTTTTATTTTCAAATTCTAACCTATCTTTAATATCATAAAGCATTAACTTATTTCTTAATTCAATTGTTTGGGGACTAAAAGAAAAATTGAAATTTGTTCCTGCATGATATTGGAGAAAAGCTTCTTTAAAATCATTTCGAGATGATATTCTATAATTTATATAATAATGAGAAAATTCCTTAAGCTTATTTACATCATTTGTAGAATAATTTTTAATTTTAAACTTAAATTTCTCCAGAGATTCATTATAATCTGGAGGATTATTTAAATAATAATTATCATAAAAATAAATTAAACTTTTAACATCCGCATTTATATTAGCCTTATCATAACCAAGATAATCCTTACCTGAAAAAAACCGAATAATTAAAACTAAGATAAAAATACCTAAAGCAAATTTAGCAAGATTCCATACACTTACTAAAAATACCCCTATTGCACTTCCAACAGCTCCCCAAAAACCATTATCTAAATATTCTTCTATAATCATCATTATCATAACTATAAGATACCATACAACAATAATGCTAAAATATATTATTAAAGCCCAAAATATAATATTCCAAAACATAATATTACCTTCTTATTAATGGCAAATAAAGTATTTCTATTAATTCCACTTAAATAAATAATCAATAAGACATAAACTCTCTTAAAGGGACATCACTTGTTCTTGCTGTACCTCCTAATACTG
>CAZUCY010000021.1:0-39931 GCA_964618785.1 uncultured Ignavibacteriaceae bacterium
ATGCATAAATGCCAAATACTTTATGCGTGTGAGAAAATACGAATGAAATGAATGTTAAAATTCCTCTGTCTGGGTCCATCGCATGGCTAAAACGATTTATCTTGGCGGCAATCCAATTGTTGCGGACAAAATATCTTACCTTATTCTTGTTTGGATTTCGTTCTTCTCTTGCCTTCCATTCCTGCAAAAGTTCTTTTGCCCCTGTTGCCTCATTGACTTCACTTCGAAATGCTTTATAAGATTCCGACTCCCTTAATTGATTTAATGATTAGTAAACCAATTTATTTCAGAGCGCTCAAATGCTTTTATGCTTGTTTGAATTGAGTCTTTCAAAATAGGGATGACAGGCGGGCAAGCAGGATACTCGATATGCCTTTGTAAATTAAATTTGTTATTCTCCTCTGTTTTCCATTCGGCAATTATGTATCCTTCATAATGAAATGTATCAATCAAAATTTTTGGAGTTGAATAAGGATTGTACTCTGCGCCGCCAAATTCTTTTTCACTTTCCTTGTATCCGGAAATTTTAATGTAATACATTTCAGAGAGGTATGCTGCAACCGCACCGTAAGTGCGCTGAAGTTCGTGGTCCTCTGTTATTACCGCTTCTGTAATTTCGATTAATGCTAAAGGATATTCAATATCATTTTTTACTGCTGTTATTAAAGCATCGGGTGTAGTAAAGGACATGATGGAAGATAAAGCGTTTTTGGAAAATTGAATAGCTTTCTTCGGTCTCTTAATAAGTTTTATTGTAGTTTCTTTAGAAACTACTTCACTAATCATTGGCAACAAATAGTCGCTGCCTTGTTCTAAACATTCATAGTAAAGACGAATTTCCATTATGTTTTTTGAAGGGTAATTAAATGTTCCCTTTTACCTTTCTGTGCATAAACAGGATTAAAAATTCTTGAATGATTTGATAAATCAGAAGATATAATATTATTCACTTTAAATCCAATATTCGGAGCAAAGCTGCAAATTTCCTTTTCAATTTTTATTAATTCTTTATTTATTACACTGTCGCCAATTACAATGAATGCTAGTTGGTTTGGTTTTAATACACGCCGCATTTCTTTGAAACACTTTATCAAATCCTCATTCCACTTTTTTTTATTCTCTTTCAAACTTGAATACTCTCTTCGCGATCCAATCTCATTGTATTGAGCAAACTTTACATCAAGATCAAGCCAGCGTTTGCGAAATTTGTGATATAAATAATAGTCGTATGTGTTCGCGTACGGAGGCGAAGTGATAATAATATCTATTGAATTGCCGGGAATAAAATTCAAGTCTCTGCTATCGGCATTAAAAACTTTTAAATCCGTATTTCCATTTACGAGTTTAGAAAACTCCAGCATTCTCAAATTGTACTCTTTTGCTTTCTTACAAAATTGTTCAAGAGTAAATCCGTCGGGAATATTTTTTTCAATTGCGGCAAATCGTGTGTCGCTGTCCTGATTTGAAACCCTGACAATGATTGATGAGAGAACTATTTTGAGAAAGTTTTTTATTTCATTGTCAGATTGTTCACTGATTTTGTTCAGAAGAAATGAGATTTCTTCTGAAACATTTTTTTGGAACCAATGGTTTTGCCCTTCAATCTCTTTGATTTTAACTTTTGGTCTGCCATTTATCCTCCACTTGAAAATTTCTTCTAACATATCCTCAATAAAATTTTCGATTATTGAAAATTGTTCCGAAGAAAGTGAAGTAGCTTTCACTTGTGAAAGTAAAACGGACAATCCGTTTACATCTACTCCGATTGCATTAAGACCGAAAATTCTTGCCTCAACAAGTGTTGTACCTGAACCGCAAAATGGATCAAGTATTGTTTGCCCTTTTACTGCATATTGTTCTAAAATATTTTTCGGTAATTGTGGTGGAAACTTCGCAGGATAAGGATGCAATGAGTGCGATAGATACGATGTATCTTCTCCGTCATAAATAAATTCTATTTCTGTCTTAATCATGCTTTAGATTTTCTAAAAACTACAATGAATGAGCAATTTTGGTTTACATAAAATATACTAGGGTAACCCAGTAAAACCAGACGTCTTTGCCCTGTTTGATCCCAAATAATCAAGTCCTGGTAAAGCCAGCCGGCATCCTGACCAACTGCGGCAAGGTCAGAATGAAAAGGTATGTAGGGAACTTTGTTTTTGGTATCACGATAATCTTTTACAACCCAGCATGAGTAACCTCCCTGTTTTGTGATTGATAGATTATCTTTCAAAATTTTTTTTATCTCTTTGAGAAAATCCTTGTATTGTAAATTTCCAAAGTCGAGTTCATGATCGCTGTATTGTTTTACGGTACTGTTATTTTCATGCTCTATAATTGAGGTTTTATGAACAGTCGCTCTGTCCTTCAATGATTTTTGAATAAAGTCAGCATAAGGCGGTGAAGTCACTGTAAGCTGAATTTTATCTCTACGGATATGCTTCAGCAAATTCCGGCAGTCGTCATTAATAATTTTGTAAAGCATGTCGTTTGTGAAGAGACCCTGCACTTCATCTAACCATTGCTGCGCAATATTTGCAAATCTGGGATTTAATTCTATTCCTGCTCCGTGTCTTTTCAATCCTTGGGCGGCAATAATTGTTGATCCAATTCCTAGAAAAGGATCAAACACTGTGTCGCCTTCTGCCGAATACATTTTGATAAGTCGTTCAGCAAGTTTAATTGGATAAACTGCTCCATGTTCAAGCTGATATTTGTTCCTTGGTGATGAAAGGTCATTCCAAACAGGATTTAGAATTTCGTTTTCGTTAATCACATTTTTGGAAAGCAAAGCCCATTCACTTGGTGTCAGGTTGTTAAAACCAAGTTTTGTTTTCTTCTCTTCCTTTTCAATTTCCCTTGTTACTAAATATTGAGATTCAGATTCAGAAACAACATTACTCTTCCCTTCGTGTTCTTGCCGGATTTTTTCATAGAAGTTGTCCCAAATATCATTCTTGATTATTCTTCTTGCACCGCCAATTTTCACCGAGGGAATTACTTCTTTCGAAATATAGCGCTTAACCGAAATCTCTGAAACCTTTAACAGGTTTGCGGCTTCCTTGATTGTTAAAAGTTCTTCAGTTAGTTCTGCTTTTTCTTTTTTAGGAGTCATATTATTTTGTTTTGACAAAAGTATCAATAAGTATCATAAATGTAAAGTACGGATTCGATAAGTAAGTAATAAAAATCAAGGTATGTGGAAGTCAATTTTATAGTTTGTTATATAATGTATTCATCACTTCTACCATCGCCAAGGTATCCATCTTGCAGTACTCAAGCAAATTCTTTCTTATTTGTTCTGCCTTAATAAAATCACTTTCATAAAACAGGTTCTCAAATGCTGTTGATGCCGATCCGCCTTCCTGAATTTCCAATTCATCATAGCTTAACCCCGGCACAAGCGCGGGCAGAACAGATTTAATTGAATACGAGCCTTTCATTTCCGGCGTGTAATAGTATCTCTTTTGGAATGGAATCATCAGATCAACAATCCGGCTAATCCTTTCTTCTATTTCACCGGAGAATTCAGGGAAGTCTTTTGCTATTTCATTTAAGCGTGTAATCTCAAAGGCTTTGTTATAAACTAAGATTGTCCCTTTGCCTTTTGTATCATTCAGAAGTTTTGTAATAAAAGGCGTACGCGGATCGCCGTTCGCATCCGCAAGGAATTCATAATGTTCTAACCGACTGTCTTTGTCTTTTTTATAATGAAGCGAATATTGAAATGGAATCTGCTGGTAAGGTCTATTGAAGTCAAATTTAGGAACTGCAGGCATAAATGTTTCAAAGTCCATAAAATATATTGGATATTTTATTCCGGCAAGAAATTCTTTAACCGCATCTTTGTCAATTACGGTTTTATTATTTACGTGACATTCTACCTGCATTTTCTGATTATCGTTTAATTTGTAATCAGCGGGAATATCTTCGAGCTTTATGAAACCCTGATTATAAAGCTCAAATTTTTTATCTGTTTTTAAGCCGGCAATATCAAAAACCGAATACGGCGGTATTTTATTCCAGCAGTAACCCCAAAAGCTGCAGCGGTAAGGGTCGCTGCATTGTGTTCCTATCGGTATGGCGGGAATGCCTTTTCCCTTTAATACTTCTTTCAGCCTGGCGGTTTCACCTGCTATGTAATCCTGCCTGGCTGTCACATGCTGTTTAACGCTTTCTATATTAAACAAAGAATGTATATCAATCTCTCCATGCCTTGTATATTGGTTATTGATGTAAACAATGGATATGTCGTCTATTTTAAGTCCGCTGTTTGATATAACGTAATACTGCACCGAAGCATCAAGGAGGTAAGTTTCAGAAATTGAGGTAGAGCTTTTTACTTCATAAATATTCCACTTATTCCCTTTCCGAACAATTATATCGTTTATAACCAGGATATCATCATAAAGAAAAGCGGCTTCGTATATAACCTTAACGCCCTGCTTAATTAATTCCGCTGTTCTTTTTATTGCCGCACCGGATTTTTTAGGATCCTCTGCGGCTAGTACTCCGCCGGGAAAAAGATTTTGCGCAATGGTTCCTACGTTAGTTCCGCGGTCAAATACCGCCTGCTGGCTATCGCTGACTTTATCCATCCAGTCGTAGTGGTATTTATAAAGATAGAGGTGCTTATTGCATTGGATGCCTTTTAGAAAAGAAGATTTGGATAATGAATGCTGCCCCATATCACTAAAATTCTTTCAGATAGATAGTGTAAGTTAGTTTTTAAGCAGTTAAAAGGCAAGGAGAACGGATGTATTGATTTGGGGGGATTTTAATAGTTTTTTTTGTTCAATTCATTAAGAAAGGGGTTGTCGCTTTTTTCCTGCCCTATTTTGGTGCTTTCACCATGCCCGGAATAAACAATTACATTATCAGGCAGTGAAAATAATTTTTGCCCGATAGAGTTAATAAGAGTCTTCATATCCCCGCCCCATAAATCCGTTCTGCCGATGCTGTTTTTAAATAAAACATCGGCGGTGAAACAAATGGCTTCTTTTTTAAAATAGATACAAAATTCGCCGGGGGTATGCCCGGGCGTATAAAGGAAAAACATGATCGACTGCCCCAGGTTCAATGTAAAATCTTCAGCTAAATAATTTTCCGGCAGAGGTATGTTATTTAATTCAATTCCGAATGCAGCAGCCTGAACTCCTATTTGTTTCATTAATGGTAAATCATTTTCCGGCGCATAATATTCCGGGTTATATTTCTCCTTAATAAATTTACTGCCCAGAACATGATCGATATGCCCATGTGTGGTGATTAAGTATTTTACGGTAATACCGTTAGCAGTAATGTACCGCGCAAGTTTTTCTTCTTCCGAATTGTTTGAACAGCCGGCATCAATTACAGCCCCCTCTTTGGATTCTTCATCCCATACTATATATGTATTTTCAGTGAACATGTTAAATATGAATTTTTTTACAACAAGCATCGGATGTACTTTCTTTTTTTTAATGCAGGCAGAACCTGTTTGTCCGTTCTATATATTTTTAAAATTTTTATAAATTCTATTATTCAACTTTTGCGTATAGTTTTTATAATTATCTTTGGTTTCTTCGATAGAGTCACCGCCGAATTTTTCCATGAAATATTTTGCAATGCTCCATACCAGCATCGACTCTGCAATTACCGCACAAGCAGGCACAGCTACAAAATCGCTTCTTTCCCTGCGGGCATCCACACACTTCATAGTGTGTAAATCAATGCTTTCAACAGGACTCATAAGCGTTGCAATGGGTTTCATTGCAGCGCGTACAATTACAGGCAGCCCTGTAGAAATACCTCCTTCAATGCCGCCAGCCCTGTTGGTCTTCCTCGTCAAGACATTTCTTTTTAGTATAATTTCATCGTGGGATTCCGACCCAAATTTTTCCGCCGTTTCAAAGCCGGCGCCTATTGAAACAGCCTTCACCGCATTTATAGACATAACCGACTGAGCTATCTCCGCATCAAGTTTGGTATCATAATGAACAAAACTACCTAATCCCGCAGGCACACCTGAAGCAACGACGTAAAATGTACCGCCAAGCGTATCTCCTCTTTTCTTGGCAAGTTTAATCCTATTAATTATTTTTTCTTCATGCTCTTTATCCAAAGCTTTCACTTCACTTTTATCCGACTGTGCCGATAAACTCCATCCCGTAAAATTTTCAGGCAGATTATTATTAAACAGGTCCGACGCAAAATTGGATTTAGGATATACTCCTCCAATGCTTTCCACAAAGCTTCCGACAGAAATACCAAACTCTTCTAAAAATCTTCTTGCTATAGAGCAGGCGGCAACTCTTGCAGCAGTTTCCCTTGCACTTGACCGCTCTATTGAATTACGGATATCATCAAAATTATATTTGGAAATTCCCACAAGGTCTGCATGCCCGGGACGCGGGATTGTTATTTTTTCCACTTTCGCCCCTTTTTTATCTGAAGACATCTTTTCAACCCAATTATCCCAGTCATTGTTTTTAATCAATAACGAGACAGGCGAGCCGAGAGTTTTCCGGAACCGGATGCCGGAAAGGAATTCGGCAGTATCCGTTTCAATTTTCATTCTTAATCCCCTGCCGTATCCCGCCTGTCTGCGTTTTAAGTGAAAATTGATATACTCAATTTCAATTTTTAAATTGGACGGAAAACCTTCAATAATTGCAGTAAGCGCTTTTCCGTGGGATTCACCCGCGGTAAGGAACCTAATCATTTAATCTCCAATGAATTATTAAGGCAAATATAAAAAAAACGCCCGAATGTTCGGGCGTTTATATATAATTATTTTAATCTTTCCGGGGTTGAATTCCCCGCCCGCTTGCGGCGGGGTAGTACATTTACCCGGGGGTTGTAATGGTTAAACTCTCAAAGCCTTAATATCATTACGGAATTTCCAACCCAAGAAACCTGCTGTTTCCTTGTTTGTCGTTAACTTTTAACAGCACGGCTGAACCCTTTTTAGCAGCAATAATCTTCTTGAACTGGTCGACATTTTTTACAGGCTGCCTGTCGGCTTCCGTTATAACCAATCCTTTACCAAGCCCTTGATTACCTGCTTCGCCATATTGGGTTACATCGTCAATCATAATACCTTCTGATATTTTGAAATCGGTTTTGTCCTGTTTGCTCAGGTTTTTCACACTCATACCGATATTATCAAGTTTAACAGAACTTGATGCAGATTCATTATCACTACCCGATTCTCCATTATCCGAAACAGCTTCGGAATTACTATCTTCGGCGCGTTCTTTCAGAGTAACCTTCCTGTCAAATTCCTTACCATTCCTGAAAATTGTAAGGTCAACAACTGCGCCGGCAGATTTAGTGGCTACATAGCTCTGCAATTCATTAGCCTGATTAACAGGTCTGCCGTCGATTTTTAAAATAACATCGCCGGGCTTAATATCTTCCTTAGAAGCAGCGCCGTCCGGGACTAAATCCTGAATTATAACTCCATGCGGTTTATCCAGACCAATAGCTTTAGCGGTTGCATCATCAACAGGCTGTATCTGGACCCCGATATATCCCCTGGTTACTTTACCGTAAGCAATCAATTCTTTAGTAACGGACTTAACAAGGTTTATAGGGATAGCAAATCCATAACCTATATAGCTGCCGGTGCTTGTTGCAATAGCAGCATTGACGCCAATAACCGCGCCTGATAAATCAACCAAAGCGCCGCCGCTGTTGCCGGGATTTATCACCGCATCGGTCTGAATAAAATCTTCAACGCCGTACCTGTTATTTGCATTATTTATAAGATTTAACATACCCCTACCGAGCGCGCTTACGATACCGGCAGTTACAGTAGAAGTAAGAGCAAGCGGATTACCGATAGCCATTACCCATTGACCGACTTTTAAGTTATCTGAATCGCCCAGATAAGCAACAGGGAGATCATGCGCATTTATTTTTATAACGGCAATATCAGTTAAAGGATCTGTTCCAATAACCTTAGCCGTAAATGTTCTATTGTCAAGCAATCCAACTTTTACAGAAGTCGCTTTATTTACGACGTGATTATTGGTAACAATATAGCCGTCAGCAGAAATAATAATACCGCTTCCCGATCCTTCCTCTTCCTTAGGCATTTCCTGGAACGGGTTGAAAAAGAAGCTGCCGTGAGGGTTTTCGGTTTTAGCGACAACCGTTACCTGAACTACTTCCGGCGTAACATCTTTCGCCACTTCAATAAATGCTTTGCTGAAAGAAGTTGCATCGGCATTTAAATCAACGGGCGGCATGGAAGCTCCGAGTTTAATATCGGCAAAACCAGGTCTTACCAACCCGAATCCCGACACAAGAACGGCGCCGAAAATTATTCCAGCTACAACTAAAGTTACAGCGCCCCAAAAATTTTTCGATTTCATTTTAAATCCTCCGGTTAATTCCGTTTTTTTATAATATTATTCATAAAAATTAAACTCTCATTTAAAGATCTTGAATGATTGAATTCCCTTGAAACCCGGGATATGAAATTTCAAATATCTTTCTAAAAATGCTATGGCTCTATCCGCAGCAGCCAAATTGGTTAATTCTATTTTTTTGCTATTTTTTAGACAATATAAACAGCTAAAAAGTTCCGGATTTACAGGGAAAAAATCCACCCGGGTTTGCCGGCAATCACTACACAAGATACCTAATTCAAAATTATGCGACAATTCCATATTTTGGAGGTTTGTTC
The DNA here is from genome assembly GCA_964618785.1 of uncultured Ignavibacteriaceae bacterium. Taxonomy (GTDB): domain Bacteria; phylum Bacteroidota; class Ignavibacteria; order Ignavibacteriales; family Ignavibacteriaceae; genus FEN-1297. Next base: position 8,678 of record CAZUCY010000021.1, read on the forward strand.
TGCCGCATACCGAGCATTTTTCCAATTGAAGTTCGTAGCCGAGCTCGGATAAAAAGAAAATGAAAAACCTGCCGAACAGAATTACAGGCTGTTCACTATTAGAATTTATCATAGTCAATATCCTGACAACACCATTAAATAATTTTTCATTTACCTCATTCTCGACGGTAAGATTTTTCAACAGTTCCAAAACAGCGTGCGAGTATTTTAATTTTTCCAGATCTTCCTTGATTGCAGTGAAATGAGTAATTAAATCGGCGCTTGAGATTAATTGAAGCTCACGCGTCTCCTTTCTATAAAAGACAACCGAGATATGATTAAGCGGATCTACAGTCATACCGATTTTTGATTTAGAACTTCTCCCCCCCTTAATAATAGCAGAAAACTTCCCAAAATCTTTTGAATACAGTGAAACAATCTTACTTGTATCGCCATAGTCCATTTTTGTTAAGACCATAGCCTCAGTCTTAATGATCGCGCTCATTGAATAAAATTATAAGGGAAAAAATGAACTTTTTCTTCCGTAATAATACCGGAAATAAGGTGAGAGGGCGTAACATCGAATGAAGGACAAAAAGCCTGATAATTTTCAGGGGTTACAGGAATTCCGTTAACAGACAGAATTTCGTTTTTATTTCTGAACTCAATTTCTATATCCGCACCAGCTGCAATATTCCTGTCGATAGTAGTAGTTGGAGCGGCAATATAGAAAGGGATATTATGATAGTTGCAGAGGACTGCCAGGTTATAAGTGCCGACTTTATTAGCAGAATCCCCGTTGAGCGCAATGCGGTCAGCCCCGGTTATAACAAAATCAATTTTGCACTGCTGCATAAGGACAGCCGCCATAGAATCGGTATGAAGGGCAAAAGGTATTCCATTTCTTTCCAATTCAAATGCAGTAAGCCGGGAGCCTTGAAGTAAAGGTCTTGTTTCACCGGCACAGACAAACTCAACCAGACCTTTTTCAAACCCGTTTTTAATTACGCTAAAAGCAGTTCCATCGCCGCCTGTAGCAAGTTTACCTGTATTGCAGTGGGTTAAGACCGTCGATTTTTTCTTAAAAATCAATAAACCGTTTTCGCCTATTTTTCTGCATTTATCAATATCTTCCTGATGTATTTTTTTTGCCTCCGAGAGGAGGATCTGATAAATATCTATTGAAGTTTTATTTTCTTCGTAGGTTTTTCTAACCCGGTCCAAAGCAATGAATAAATTAACTGCGGTGGGGCGTGTTCTTTTAATTCTTAGATAAGCCTCATCAAATTTTAACCGTGTATCCCGAGGATTTATACTCTTTTGTGAAAGGGCTAATGCATAAGCGGCAGTTATCCCGATTAAAGGCGCCCCGCGAAGTTCCAATCTTTCAATAGCTACGGCTAACCTATCAACGTTATCCGTCTGCACATATATTTCCTCAAACGGAAGTTTAGTCTGATCTAAAAAAATGACATTATCATCCTGAAACTTAATTGAGAAATATCCGCCTGTCATTATATACTACCAGCCTTTTGCTTCAAAGCAATTAATCTTTTTCATCGAACCGGGATAGATTGCGGAACTCCATGTACCTATCATGGACTCTCAAATACTGTAAATTCTCCAATCCCTGAGTACTAAATTTTTCAACGCAAAATGAAGCCATAGCGCTACCGTAAATAACAGCCCGTTTAATATTTTCGGCGCTTAGATCCTGTGTTTTATGCAGGTAGCCGATGAATCCGCCGGCAAAAGTATCGCCTGCGCCGGTAGGATCATTTATCATTTCCATAGGGTAAGCGGGTGCGGAAAAGATAATCTCATCGGTAAAAAGAAGAGCGCCATGCTCGCCTTTTTTAATAATCAATATTTCAGGACCCATTGACCGGATAATTTTCCAAGCTTTAATCAAGTTCGGTTCTTTTGCGAGCAGGCGCGCTTCAGAATCATTGATTATCAGGACATTAACACGCTTAAGCAGTTCCATAAGCGTATCTTTCATACCTTCGATCCAATAGTTCATAGTATCACCGACGACAAACTGCGGGTTCTCCATCTGATCTAGAACTTTTAACTGCAAAGAAGGATCAATATTACCGAGGCATACAAACTTAGCTTTTTTAAATTTATCAGGGACAACCGGGTCAAAATTTTCAAACACATTAAGCTCGGTTAAAAGCGTATCGCGAACATTCAGGTCGTAATGGTATTTACCCGCCCAGCGGAAGGTTTTACCATCCTTAACGACCTGCAAACCTTCAAGATCAATATTATGATTTTCCAAAAGAGAGATATATTTTTGCGGAAAGTCTTCACCGACAACACCAACCAGATAAAGCGGTCCGCTGAAATAACTTGCAGCAAGAGAGATATATGTTGCGGAACCTCCCAAAGCATTTTCAACCTTATCAAACGGCGTTGCAACGCTGTCCAAGGCGAGTGAACCCACTACTAATAATCCCAAAGCTTACTCCTGATATATTATAGAAAATCCGTGTTTAAAAATATACAAATCACTTCTTAAACCATAATGAATAATGAGATTATTTTCTTGATTTGAATTTCTACAAAATTCAGGAAACTCATTTCTTTAGTAAAATATTCCGTAATTATATCAACCGAATTCCTCTGCCCCTGCCATGCAAGCATATTTTTGGCTTCAGCCGTCTTTACCCATTTGTATTCAGAATGTTCTTTGAACTTTTCATTTGAACTTAAAAATATGCCCTTACTTCAGCCTTTGCCGTATGCACTGCCTGAGAATCTGCCTGCAGCCTCCCGGTATAACTTACAGTTGACTGTAAATTAGAAGAGAGTTTGTAATCAAAATTAAGCCGCCAGTAAAAATTTTTACCTATTAAATTACCTTCCGTCATCTGGAAAGGGATATAGTTCTCTGAGGTATTAAGATCAAGCTCGTCTCTTTCAAATTCAATCTTTAACCTTCCCGTCCCAGCAAAAGAATAAGTAAAGCTCAATGTTTGAGAATTCAAATTAATGATTGTAGGAATGGCGGGCAGGTTATCCTGCTTCTGCCCAGAACTTAATTTGAAACCGAACTCAATCGCCTGCTCCGGGCGGTAAGAAAAATCCGAAGTAATGCTGTTTCCGGCTATTTCTCTTTTGTTTGTTGACGTAACGGGGGCTCCTAAATTATCCGTTTCATTTACAAGGTCGGTCTGATTGCTGATTTCCTTAATTAATTTAAAATTCAGGCGTATGCTTCTTTCCCTGCCGTACGCGTTCTCAAGTTCACTGCTGTATTGATTTAAGCTTTTAGACTGATTAAACCGGATACGGGTTGAAAATTCCGGATCATTTTCAAACAGGAACAAGTCATGCTGAAAATAATTAGAGCCGTTTATTGTCTTGTCCGGATTCTGAAAATCAGAGAAATGCAGCAAATATATTTTTGCATAATCCTGTTCCTGAGTATTTTCCTCAACGCGCCATTGAATCTCGGATGTAAAGGGTTTTAATATTTTTCCCAGTAAAGAATTCCTGTCAGCCATATCCCTGTAGTTCAGCCTCCAATGCGTACTTGTTTTAAGGTCAATTACGGGATAAAGCTGGGTAGTAGGCACAGTAACCATGACATAATCACCATCATAAAGAGTCTGCTGAAATTCATCAGCATCCATAATGCCGTTATGATTTAAATCGCCGAGGTAAATATAATTACCTGCGCCCTGGGCGACTTTTACAAATACCTGCTGGAGTCTTGCAGATTTTTGAGTTGAAACTTCATAATAAAAATCACCGGAAACAGGATTCCAGAAATTGAACCGGCTTTGAGACCTGACAAGAATAGTTTGTGTATTTATGTAACCTTCCTTCTTAAATGCATCTTCATAATCTTTATTAAGAACGGTTAAACCTAAAGTAGAACTTACCTGTTTTGAACCATTGTACGCCACCTCAAAATATTCGCCCGTGGATGTCGACTGCTTCAGCATGATACCGCTTAGAGGGAGATAATCATCACGCAGAGAATATTTTGCAATAAGTTTAAAACCATAAAAATCGACCAGGTTAAAGTACGGATCGATCTCATAATATTTCAGACTGGAAGGAAGAAGAGTATCTGCGCCGCTTTGAGAATCGAGTTTATCTTCTGCGAGGAAATCACTTCCCAATTTAAATTTGCCGAAAGAATACCAGCCGGAACCTTTTTGTCTCAGCCAGCTGCTTTGATAAGTTGAATCATCCGAGGAAACATAATCAAGGTTATAATTTAATGAATAGTTTGTATCAGAGAAGTTAACAGTATTATTAAAGCGTTCTGAATTAAAATCTTCACCACGTTTTACAGAAGAATATGCAGAATTGATATTCAAATGGTTAACGGGAATTAAGGCAAGATTAAATTCCCGCAGTTCTTCATTTTCAGCGGAAGCAGTATCCGAGATATTGTAATCACGGTCATATTCTATAGAATCTATCCTGTCAAGGGAAGTGAAAGAGCTTTCAATAAAGCGGTCTTTGTATGAGAAACCTATCTCTCCAAGGTTTAAGCCGCCGATTTGAATTTTTCTCGGGTCCATTTTAAAAAGTAAATTTCTTGCATAGCCGCCGTTATCATTATCATTAAGAGATGAAAAAGTATTTTGATTCCATAAACTTCCGGCAAGTTCCAGCTGGAGACTTATCCCCTTTTCCAGCTTATAATTAAAGGAAAGGTCCGCAAGCTGTTTTGATTCCGGCAGGGGCAGAAATATAATGGGGGCATAACTTCCCTGATTTATGCCGGCAAACTGATAGTCGCCAATACTTACGTTATTATAATCACCTTTTCCCAGTCCTACATAACTAAATGTAACGGTATAAATTGCATTGGTATTGCCGGGATTGTAAAGATAATAAGTATAACTCTTATTATTAATTAATGTATCAATGGCTTGATAAGTACCCTGAACAACCCCAAGCGAATCCGCAGCAGCAAGAACGACGCCGGATTTAGTCGCTTTTAACCTATTATTGCCCGCTGCTGCTAATATCGACTTATCGGAATCTGAAAGAGAGATATCGATAGGAGATGATTTATCATCACCTTCCTGCATATACTGAAAATTAATTCCAAGCTTATTATCCATTAATTGAGATTGGATACCAGCGCCAAAAAAATTCCTTGTAAACTGCATGTCGGTATACTGGAAATCAACGGTAATTCTGCTTGCGGCGGTAATCAATTTATTTGTAGTAAAAGTAATCTGGGCATTTGTATAGTCAACCGTATAATCATTTCTTTCTCCTCTTTTAACCTGAACGCCGTCTATATAGACATTTTCGGTTCCCGCAATTACAACGATAGCATTTTCGCCGTTAGCGCCATATAACTGGTAGGGACCCTGAACGCCGTCGGACCCGGTAAACTGACTTGTTGTAAACTTTCCTTTAGCGGTTGCAATGGCAATGTACCCCGTTTGTCCATCGTAATTAAATTCAGCCAGCAGTCCTTCTAATTTTCTATTTATGACACCAAACTCGCCTGAATTCTCCTGAAGATTATAATCTCCAAAAGTAGCAGTAAGATTGGGATGTTTCACCTGAATAAAGACCTTATCCAGTTCATCAAGAGTTGCAGTATTGCCTTCCGGCTGAATGGGAGTATTATCATCAGTAATTGAAGCGACAACCTCTATATCGTTAGAAAGTCTGCCTGATAATTGCAGACGCAGCCCGCTTGTAAGCGTAAGGTCCTGAGTAGTTCCAACTGTAAACCCTCTTACGAGAGTCCCGCTTTTTTCAATGCTGCTGCCGAATATTGATTCCGAAGATAACGGGCTGCTTTCATTCTTAGCAATTCTAATTGTATCTCCGGAATTTCCCTGCAGCTTATATACAATGCTCCGGTTTTCATATTCTTTTTTAATTGAAAGTTTTACGGCAAGATAAGTTACGGTTATCGTATCAAATATAGAATAATGAAGTGAATCGGATAATTTAAAAGAAGCAGTTGAATAATAAACAATAAATTCATTTTTATTAAGCAGCTTACCGTTTATTTTAATTGTTTCGGTAAAAGGGATTACAGCAGGCTGGGAAAGTTTATATAAATTTTGAAAATTTACACGTATGGTATCGGTAACAATGCCCGTATAATATTTTTGCTGGGCAGTAAGTGAAGACTGCAGAAGGAGTAATGCGGTAATCAAAAAAAAGAGATAAGAATTTGCTCTCAAACTATGAAATTATTTTGTGAAGTTTAAATCTAAATGTACATATTTCTTTATTCAAGTCTATAAAAAACAGTCTAAATATTAATGATCGGAATAATTTTAAAATGATAAAACTGATTTGCCTACCGGCAGGAGCCGGAGTATTTGGAAAACTGCGTTACGTAAGCTATATAAATTATTTACGCGGATACCAGATATATTTTCCATTCCGGTCAATGTACCCGAATTTATCATTAACCCTTACAAATGCCCTGTTGTGAATGAATGCGTATGCATAATCATATTCAGGCTGAATAACCACGTTTCCCGTAGTATCAATATAACCCCATTTACCGGTCAATTTTACTGCGGCAAGTCCATCTGAAAAGCTTGAGATTTCATCATACTTACAAGGAATGACAACATTACCGGAAAGATTTACAAATCCCCATTTTCCGTCTTGTTTAACAAGCGCTAAACCGCTGCAAAAAACACGAGCATCCTGATAAATAAAGGGTAATTTAGTATTCCCATCTTTATCTATATATCCCCAAACGCTGTCAAGCATAACCGGAGCAACTCCCATTGAAAAATAGCCTACCCTATTATACTTTGGCGTAATAACCATTTTCCCATCGACGCTAACAAACCCCCTTTTACCATTAAGCGTTACATTTACCCTGCCCTCACTAAACTGACCTGCACTTTCATATTTTAAAGGAATAACAACTTCTCCCTTACGATCAATAAACCCATATTTTTCAATTGTACTTTCAAACATGCGGAATTCCTCATCTTTAACGCGGGCTAAACCATCGGAGAAATTTCCTACCTCCGCATACTGCGAATTAATTAATGTAAAATTCATAGAAGTATCAATGAGAACAAAACTGCCTGAAAAGAAAAGAAAGCCGGATTTTTTTGCAACTGCCAGCCCATCACAAAATGGGCTAAGCCGGCTAAGTTCCGGCATCATTTTTAAATTGCCGTTTAAATCTATTAAACCTAAATCATCAGCAGCGAGAAAACTCAAAAAACCGGTTTTGGGTAACTTTACGATTGCATATCCGTTTTCAAAATTAGCTGCCATGCTAAATTTCGGCGCTATTGCAACATTGCCGGTGGAATCGATATAACCATATTTCCCGTCAATTTTGACAGGGAATAACATAGATTGGCTAAATGATTCCGAACTAAAGCTAACAAGCAGCAAAAATATTGAAATAAAAATTACCGCATTTTTCATATATGCACCTGATTGATTTATTTTCATTAAATAAACACCTAAAGTTATACAAAATTTTTATCTTTATTATTTTTCCTGCGATAAAACTTTTGAAATGAATATACGCCTGATTATGTTCTATAATTCCAATTCAAAATCAGATATGATGAGTCATCATTAACTATTTCATCGTGATTATTAGTAAAATTAATGTCAATCATATTCATTGTCAACGGTATGCTGCAATAAAGGGAAAACAGACTTTCCCTGCTTGCATCCTGACGGATAAATATCTTCTGCCCGGATTAGTTATGAAGGGCAAAACAAACTTTTCGAACTGCATATTGCCGGATAAATATCCCGGATTATTATTGCCGACAAAGCCATTTTTACATGAAGGAGAATCAGACCTGCAGATAAGCCAAAGCAGGACGCCGGAAATATTTTTCATTATGCGATACCCTGCAAAGGCATACAAGCGCCTACAAAATTAATTGAATAGGATAGTAAAAATCTTTGAATGAAATTGAGTATTATTTTTAATTACAAACGGAAAATTAAAACTACCTTTTTATCGATAATAAGTATATATTTACAAATATATAGTATATTTATGCGAAAATGATACCATTTATGTTAATGACGTCACATTAATAAGAATAAAGATTATGAAAACGATAAATTCGTGAGACTAAATAATTAGTATCTATATGTCAAAGCAATTAAAAATCTTTGCGCTTGGCGGAAATGAAATAGCTCCTTCCGGAAGAACAGATCCTGCAACGGGTAAGCTTGTTATTCCCGACTTAGCCGAGCAATGGCAGCGTACGGCAGAAACGTGCAAACTACTTGCACAAATAATTAAAGGAAATCCTGACGACTACTACATAATAACGCACGGAAACGGACCGCAAGTAGGTAATGTAATTTTACAGGAAGAGAATTCATACCCGAAACCTAATTTTAGACCTCTTGATATATGTGATGCAGATACTCAGGGTTCAATGGGTTATATGCTGGCGCAACTAACTAATAATCTTAAGCTTGCCGGGGTGGACCGTATTGCAGCCGAGACAGTGACCCGCGTAGTTGTAGACAAAAATGATCCAAACTTTTTTAATCCCACTAAATTCATAGGACCATCATACACAAAAGAAGAAGCATTGAAAAATGTACCGGGTGAAAACCATACGATGAAGTTCTACAAAATGAACGGAAATGCAGTTGAACTATGGCGCCGGGTAGTTGCCAGCCCCCGCCCGGTTGATATTGTTGAGATAAATGTAATCGAAAATAATATGTTATCCGGTATTATTCCTATTGCCGTAGGGGGAGGAGGAATTCCTGTTACAAAAGTTTTACCCGAGGTGACCGGGGATGATGAAATTTATAAATGTAATTTTGGAATAACATATAAAAGGGAATACAATCCATTAAATGAACCGGCTGATATTTACACAGGAGCGGAAGCGGTAGTTGATAAAGATTTAGCGACAAGCCTGCTTGGTAAAATACTTTTAGAACGCGCTAAATCAAGAGGAGAAAATTTAGAAGCGCAATTAATAATTTTCACCGATGTAGACGGCGTTAAACATAATTATCAAAAACCGGATCAAAAAGATTTGAGACATCTTTCACTTGCTGAAGTAAAAAAATTATACCGGCAAAATGTTTTTCCGTCAGGCAGCATGGGACCCAAAATTGAAGCTGCAATAAATTTTTTAGAAAGCGGCGGTAAAAAAATAGTTATAACAAAAGCAACATTATATAAAGAAATGTTATCCGGCAATGCGGGAACTGTAATTGAACCGTAGGAGAGATTTCAACCTGCTTTAACAGTAAAAGTAAAATTGCAAAACCTGTAATCAGAACCGTTCGGCATAAAAACAAAACAATCTGTTAATGATGTCACAAAAAGTAAAAAAAAAGACTCACATCATAGCATTAATCTTCAGAAAGATATAAATTTACTTTGACTCTTTCAAAAGGTTCTCCCCTGCCTTTTGGAATCAAAGAGTTAAAGCCCATGGTCGCCAGATCATTGGGCTTTTTTATTTTTAAAATCATCTCATTTTAAGCGGCGTATGGGAGAGAGGAATGAAAGGATAATATCAATTTACAATAAACATGCGCCGGTTTACACAATTTGCCTACCGGAGTCATGCGGAAAGAAAGTGAATGGATTATTATTTTATCGAGAAAAAGAATACAGAAAGGAGAATAAAAAAAGTATACAATACTACCCAGCCAAATGTTACAAGAAACAAAAACAAGACGGTATCGTAGTTTATGATAAATTCTTTAATTTTTAACCAAACCATTTTTACCTCAACATTTTAATTGTTGATTATGTCAACCGATTAAATACACAGTATTTATACAATTTTAAGCTCCAATATACATACCATAAGAATTTTTTCAAATTTAAGAAGAATTATTTATCATTAATTTGCAATAATAAGAACCCGGATTTACTCCATTCCAATATTCAAGAACAATATATCCCAAACAGATTGATAATTATTCAAGTAAATTAATTAATTTGCTTTATTATTATTTTAAAAATCGGAGCATTTTATGAAAAGGTTGCTTACAAATCTCTTATTACTTTTTTTCTTATTATGTGAGAATTCCATTATTTCAGGGCAGGGAAGATTTATGAAAGACCCTGATGTAAATAAGGACAAAATTGTATTTAACTATGAGGGTGATTTATGGCTTGTCGGCACAAGCGGCGGAACAGCCACCCGGTTGACAACAGCGCCCGGAAATGAATATGCACCAAAATTCTCTCCCGACGGCAGTTTAATTGCTTTTTCGGGAAATTATGACGGTTCAAATAATATATATGTAATACCGGCAGCAGGCGGTGAGCCTAAAAGAATAACTTACATTCCCGGCGGCGCTCAAACAATAACATGGACTCCAGACGGCAGAAGAATTGTATTTTCATCTTTCTATGAAAATTTTATAATGCGCGATCCTAATCTTTATTTTGTAAATAAAGACGGAAGCGCACCTGAAAGATTTCCATTAGACAGGGGACGCCGGTGCAGTTTTTCTCCGGATGGTAATAAAATCATTTATGTAAGGAAAGGCGTTGAAGAATATAACTGGAAAAGATATAAAGGCGGAATGTACACGGATATATGGATGTACGACTTCAAAGAAAATAAATTTTCCGCAGTTTCGGATTACAGAGGTAAAAATGCATACCCAATGTGGATAGGCGATTTTATGTACTTTGTATCCGACAGGACAAACGGAATAGCGAATATATACAAAGAGAACCTCAACACTAAAGAAATAACACAGGTAACAAACTATTCAGACGTTGATGTTATGATGCCTTCCAACGACAAAGGACAAATTGTTTACCTGCATGACGGATATCTTTATTTGCTTGACATCAGAACCGATCAGTCAAACAAAATTGATGTGAATATTCCTTCCGACAGATGGGAACTGCGCGATAGAATAATTAATCCAAAAGATTACATTCATTACGTGAATGTATCAAATGACGGTAAAAAAGTTGTGCTTGAAGCAAGAGGCGATATATTTACTGTTCCAACCGAAAAAGGGAATACAGTTAATTTATCAAATACAGCGGGAACAAGAGAAATGTATCCACAGCTTTCCCCCGACGGTAAATGGGCTGCATTTTTCTCCGATAAAACCGGTGAATATCAATTGTACATACAAAAAGCATCAGGCGGTGAATGGATTCCACTAACAACTTCCTTATCCAGAACAAACTATCATTTAGCATGGTCGCCGGACGGCACGAAAATTTTATTCGGCAATAAAGATTTTGCAATATTTTATATTGACGTTACAACAAAAGAACTGATAAAAATTGATGAATCCAGGCAAATGAAGAATGATGAATTCTACTGGGAAATAAGCGATTACAACTGGTCGCCGGACAGCAAATGGATTTGCTACAGCTTTGTAAATTATAACAAAAACAGCACAATATACCTATACAGTTTAGATCAGAACAAAAAATATTCAGTTACAGATGACTTTTTTGATAACTTAAACCCTGTATTCGATACCAACGGGAAATATTTATATTACCTTTCAAGCAGAAACTTTGACGTTCAAATGGACTTTTATGAAGACGACCATGTGATAGAAACACCACAGAAAGTAATGGCAGTTCAATTAGAAGCAGGCTGTCAGCCGCCTTTTTCGGAATCAGTTACCGATACCGAGCAGAAAGAATCCGGTGAATTCAAAATAGATATTGACGGAATTCAAAAGCGTACCTATCCCCTGCCCGTTCCTGCGGGGAATTATTTTTATTTAAAAGCCGGAAATGGAAAAGCTGCATGGTGTTCAGTACCTAAGTTCACCGAAAATGAATTTGAGCAGATATTTACACCCGGAACTGAAACCAAATGGAATTTGTGCATATTTGATATGAAAGACAAAAAGGAAGTTATTTTAGATGACAAGATTAAAGATTTTAAAACCTCAATTAATGGAGAACAACTAATTATTCAAAAAGGAAACGATATTTATACAACCACTTTTGAGCAGGCATATAAATCCCGAAATGCGGGTGAAAAGGTGAACCTTGACGGCATGACGTACAAAATAAACTATCAGGCGGAATGGAGCCAGATATTTGACGACTGCCGGCGCTGGTACAGAGATTTCTTTTTCGATCCGGATATGTTCGGTCTTGATTGGAAAGCTCTCGGCGATAAATATAAAGCTTATATTCCCTATATTACTTCGCGGGATGATTTGAACTGGGTAATGCTTCAGCTTGCAGGCGAACTGAGTGTTTCACACACATATATATCCGGCGGAGATACCGGTCCTATAACACCGCAAACTTCAAAAGTGTTTACCGGATGGATGGGGGCTGACTTGGTAAAAGATAAAAATTCAGATTATTATAAGTTTGATAAAATATACGGACCTACGGAATATAACCTTGACTTGCAATCACCCCTTGCAAGACCGGATATAAAACTTGAAGAAGGCGATTACTTAATTGCAATTGACGGCAATGAAATAAAAGCGCCTGAAGACTATAATAAATTCTTACAGGTTATACCGGGGCAGAAAGTAAGTATTACCGTTAACGACAAACCTTCAAGTAACGACGCCAGAACTTATTCAATTGAACCAATAAAAAATAATAACCAGCTAAGATATTTCAGATGGCTGACGGATAACATACACAAAGTACTTAAAGCAACAAACGGGGAAGTCGGTTATCTTCATGTTAATGCAATGAATGACGCCGGGATAGGTGAATTTGATAAATTCTGGCGCGCTTTCAGATATAAAAAAGGGATTATTCTTGATATGCGGCGTAATTCAGGCGGATGGACAGAATATTTTATTATAGACAAACTTGAACGGCAGATGACAGCTTATAATGTACTTCATGAGATGGTACCGTTCAGGTATCCCGGCAGCACTTCAACGGGTCAGTTTGTGGTAATCTCAAATGAATATAACGGTTCCGACGGCGAAGCATTTATTGAGGATTTTAAAGCGCGTAACCTCGGCAAAGTAGTGGGCGTTCCCTCATGGGGCGGTTTAACGGGGATATTAAATACGCAAACCACAATAGACAACGGAAAAGTGGAGCAGTCCAACAACGGATTTTTCGGTAAAGGAGGTAAATGGCTTATAGAAAACCACGGGGCTGATCCGGATGTATATATTGATGATGATCCTGCATCGGTTATGGCAGGTAAAGACCCGCAGCTTGACAAAGCTATTGAGACGGTATTAGATCAGATAAAAGAACATCCTTTTTCATTTCCGCCGCAGCCCCCGTACCCGGTTAAGAAATAAAATTAAAATAATATTTAAGGAGGCTGATTAAGAAGTTATTTTTAAATGATACAAGAGAGTTAACATTTTCATTTAAGTAAATATTTAGTTAGAACAAGGGTCAGCCCGGCGTACATTTTAATCAGCCTCCATCAAATAATATTTGTGTTAGAAAATAAAATAACTTACGCCGACGCCCAAATCAAAATTATCGCTATCGCCAAAATAATTAGAATTAATACGACTGTAACCAATGGATGGTTCTAATGCTACACTCCTTGAAAGGAAAATTTCAAGTCCGCCTTTAAATCCATAATTATAAGAAGTTTGAGCGGGAATATTTTCAATTCCGTAAACTCCATAATTAAAAGATGCTTCTAAAAAGGGGACGACTTTTTTTGCATTAAAATAATATCTGATTGACGGACCTAACGTAAGATATGTATTTTTAGATACTTGTTCTAAATTATTACCTTCGGGTCCTTTAAAGAAAGAATAATTATAGCTTACCGCCGCACCTACAGAAATATGATTGGCAATAAAAAATGTAAATTGAGGAGAAATATTACCTGTATTGAACGTATAAGAATTACCGTCCACATTTTGAACAGATGAACTATATTGGGCTGAACCGGCAATTGAGTAAACACCTTTATTAAGAGCATCCTGCCCGTATAAATCAGACAGCGCCAATAAAAGAATAATTATAATTAGTGAAAATTTAATAATCTTTTTCATGTAAAAACTCCATTTTATTTACGGATCAAAATGTTAATATATGATTGATCACTTCTCTTTAAAAATAAAATAATTAATCCCTATTCCTATTTCAAACACATTTGCTATTGTAGCCGGATAATTATTATCTGAAGGAGTAATCGAGGAATGATTATAACTAATTGAAGGTTCTAATGCTACACTGTTAGATAAGAAACAATCCAAACCTCCTTTAATAGTGAAACCTGCGTTAAGCCCGGCGATGCTTGCCAGATTAGGATAGCCTAAAGCAGCTGAAACTTCCAGAAACGGGATAAATTCTTTTACATAAAAATAATAACGGAAGGAAGGGCCGAGCGATAAAGATGAATATGTTGATCCTTCAAAATCATTGATATAATTAAGAGTAAAACCCAATGAGACATGATTGCCCACAAAATATACAAATTGCGGGGCAAATGTAAATATATGTGAATTTTCAGAACTGTAATTGCCATTATAAGAACTTGAAGAATAATCTATAGTACCCGCGAGTGAAAATACCCCTTTATTTAGCGCTTCCTGACAATAAATGCAGGATAATCCTGAAAGGAAAACAGCGGTAAATAAAACGACCATAAATAATTTTTTCATTTTTTCTCCGGAAGATTTTAAGTTTTTAATGACGCTTTTGAACTAATTATATCAATGAACCAAATTAAAAAAATAATACAGAGGCAGCTGAATTCAAATTTAATATATTAATGTCAATAATACAGAGGCAAGAAGGAACTCAGCATCTGCTACTTAAATATAACCGTAAAAACCGATCCCTTATCTTTTTCCGATTCAATTTTTATAGCGGCGCCAATTAGATCCAGATAATTTTTTACAAGCGACAGCCCCAAGCCGACGCCTTCATATTTACGGGAGTACCCGGTATCTTCCTGAGTAAAGGGTTTAAACATACTTTCAAGATATTCCTTTGAGATACCTATCCCGGTATCTTTAACATCAACGCATAATTTCTTTTCACCATTATTATATAATACAACTTCGACTTTTCCTTTGTGAGTAAATTTAATTGCATTCTCAATCAGATTTTGAAAAACCTGAATAAGAATAAACTCATCCGTCAGCAGGAATGCGCCGGAAGTCATATTAATAAAATTCAATTCCAGTTTTTTTTCAACGGCGGAACTCTTGAATTCATGAATTAAATTAAGCAGTATAAAATGCAGGTCAACATCACTTGAAGAGATTTTTAGTTTTCCCGCCTGGAACATTGACATATTTAAAATGAGGTCAATAGTTCGTACGAGCCTTTGACCCGCCTGATCAATAGCCTTAAAGGCTCCGGTAAATTCTTCCGATATTTTTTCAATTAAATCTTCTTTAAGCATGGAATTATAACTTAAAATAACATTAACAGGGGTACGTATTTCATGGGACATTTGGGCTAAGAATTCGGTTTTTAATTTATCTAATATTTCCGCTTCTTCTTTAGCTTTTTTATAGCCTTCAACTGCTTCTTTTAATTCGGAAATATCCGTAATTACACCTTGAATGCCTGTAACTTTATTCCCATAAATAATGGGGCGGGCAGATGTTTTGACCCACCTTATCTCCCCTGTTTTGGCAAGCATCCTGAATTCAAATGTTTTTAGATGACCTTCGACGGTAGATTTAAAATATTCTTTCAGCGCGCGGATGTCCCCGGCAAAAATAAAATCGATAACATAACTGCCAATAACCTCTTCAGGTTTATAACCGCCGTATAATAATATTGAGGGGCTTATATAAGTTACAATCCCATTTATATCGGCAGAGTAAATTATTTCATTTATATTCTCAACTAATTCACGGAATCTCGACTCGGATACCAGCAGAGACATTTCCGCTAATTTTCTCTTGGTTATATCGAAGAGATAACCTTTTATTTCTACCAGCTCTCCGTTTATATCAAATGAACCCCAAGCATTTTCAATAATATATTTTTTTCTTCCGTCAATTGTCCTTAACTCCAGCTCCAGACCCCTGATTTTTTTTTCTTTTTTTATTTTATTAACTAATGATTTTCGAGTATGATTAGAAGGATGCAAAATCTCAATATTATATTTTTTTGCCTCATCAATTGACGAAAAGCCGAATATATTTACAAACGATTCATTGCAATCCAATATTTGCCCGTCAGCATCCGAAATATAATCACCAGCCAAATCCTCCTCAAAAAAATGTTTGTACTTCTCCTCGCTCTGACCAAGCAGTTCCCCGGTTTTTTCACGTTCTAATTTTAAACGTAAAGTTTTAATACCATAAGAAAGGTCATCCGATAATTCTTCCAGCAGTTTAATTTCATTATCATTGAAGGTTCCAAGATTATTACTATATACACACAATACTCCCAAAACATCATTACTTTCAATTAAGGGGAAGGCAACCATAGATTGGAAATTATTCTCAGCGACAAACCTGTTACGGACAAAATATTCCGATTCATTTGTTGAGCAATTAACCATTTGATATTTTTTTAACTCGACAGCTTTAATTACCGGGTTTTCCTTATTATTTGAGAAAGTTAAATAAGGCATCATTAATTTTAATTTATTTTCATTTATACCAAAATAAGCCTCCGGCAAAATGGAAAAACCGGAACTCTTATCAAGTAAACCAATCCATGCGAAATTGTACCCTCCCGTACCAACAATTAATTCACAAATTTTTTTTAACAGCTCAGTTTCATTTGAGGAATGAATCAGGACACTATTGCAGGCGCTAATTGTTTTAAGCGCCCTGTTCAATTTTTTAAGCTCTTCTTCAATGTTTTTTTGCCCTGTAATATCCTGCACTGTCACAACATAATTTTCAATTTCACCTTTATAGTTTTTAACCGGAGTAATCATTTCCAGACCGGCAAAAAAAGCGTCGTCCTTTTTCCTGCTCACGAGCTTTCCATGCCAAACTACACCTTTAGATATATTTTCCAATAAATTTTTATAAAAATGTTCATCCTGTTCACCTAATTTTAATATTTCAGGGTTTTTACCTATAAGTTCGGATTTATTATACCCTGTAAGCGCAGAAAAAGCTTTATTCGTCCAGACAAAGCTTCCGAATATATCAGTAATAAATACTCCAATTTCAGCATTTTCCATTATCTCTTTAAAAAGAGTTAATTTATTCTCTATCCTGATATCAGCGGAAACGTCTTTCCAAACTGCAATAACCTGATTGATAATTCCTTTGGAATTAAATAAGGGAAACATAGTCAGTTCAAAGACCCCATTACCTATTTTTTGAACTCCGAATTCTTTCCTGAAATTTTCGAATTGAATATTTACTTCCGGAATTACAACAAACTCCCCTGCAAAAGCTCCTTTAATTTCATTTAAGATTTTTAATTCTTCAATGAGGGCATCTTTGAAAATATTATATTTATTAATAATTAATTCATCGGAAGGGATACGGCACATTTCAAGAAAAGCCCTGTTTGCCAAAATAATATAACCGTGAGAATCATAAATTTCTGCCGGAACAGGCAAATCGTAAATTACTTTGCTGAACTGTTCTACAATTGCTCTTCGATCTTCTTCATTATTTAAACGCCTATTCTCTTTATTTCTTAAGAGCACAATTTCTTTTTTTAATTCCTCAACCTGCCTGCTAAGATGAATAAAATTTTCTTCGTTTCGTGACAAATTATTTATCCGTTGTAAAAAGTGTACTTATAATTCTACCTAATAATAATAAGCAATAATATTTAAGCATATTTGAAAGTTAAATATAAAAATAATATGAATATGAATTTGAAAATTTAAGCAAAGAATATCAGAAAATACTTTTGCTAAAATATGCACTTACAGATTTTTAATTGTATCAAACCCGACCAAATTAAAAGTAAATTCAGCAGAATACCAATAAAATAGTCAGAGCAATAAACAGATGAGCAGCTATTACGGCAGATCCAATACCCAGTTCTTCAATTAGTAAGGGAATAGGACTGTCCCGAAAGGATATGTCCGGCAAGGGCTTGCCGGCATATTATAAAATAAAGTTATTCCAAATCTTTCCGCATTTGTTCAAACTGTTCCTTGGATATTTCACCTTTAGCATACCTCTTTTTTAATATATCCAATGCGGATTCTGCGGGCAGCTGCATATTGCTGTTATTCTTATTTCTATTAAACGAGTGAACAACCAGCAAGACAACTAATACGATAATAACCAACCTGAACATCCAGCCGAAAAAAATACCTCCCCACAAAATGTTATGGCAAAACATAAATCCTCCATATAATATAAAGAAAGATACTACCTACTGCATCAAACAGCAAGGAAGGACACAACCCGCCAACACTTTACGGGATATTTTATAGTACTATAACGTTTTATCCGTTAAATTATTTTTGGAAAAATTAAATGTATAAGGGACAGCAGTTTTTTGTAAATGTTTTTATTAAGACTTTTTTCCATGATGGAACAATTTCTTCACTGCGGAAACCTGCTTTAAATATAGTTTGAGCGACAAGTTTGCCGGTAATACCTTCGACTTTAACTGTTAATATTTTTCCCGGCGCTTCCGTATTTATATTCCAGTCTATTATTCCATTTAAATTATCCAAGTAAGGTTTAAGTATTTTTACCGCTTCATTATCGGGAATATTTGTTCTATAACTAATAATTTTCATATAGTCAGCGTTTCAATATTTTAATCGATTTAATTAAATAAATATTTTCACATTTTAAAAATACAAAAAATAATTTTATTTATTAAGATTAAGTCTTAATAAGGATTATATAATTTAATAGAATGACGAATAAAACAGAAAAGGATTAAGGATTATATAGAATAAGAAAGGAAGGATAATCTTGAGCGAGCGACGGGGTTCGAACCCGCGACATCCAGCTTGGGAAGCTGACACTCTACCAACTGAGTTACGCTCGCATTAAAATTCAGAAAAAATATAACTATTAAAATATAATATATTGGTAATTTACATTAAAGTTTACAAAACCTCAATATGAATTATAATATGAATTTGACTAAATTTTATAGAAAAAATCAATAAATAAGATTTGTAATATTTGACTCCGTTCCAACATATA
Source organism: uncultured Ignavibacteriaceae bacterium (assembly GCA_964618785.1). Classification (GTDB taxonomy): domain Bacteria; phylum Bacteroidota; class Ignavibacteria; order Ignavibacteriales; family Ignavibacteriaceae; genus FEN-1297. The sequence goes on from CAZUCY010000021.1 coordinate 27,647, forward strand.
TTTCCCCGGTATTTGTAAAGTGTTTGAAAGGTCTGTAATTATTATATTTAATACAAAAAAAAAGCAAGGATTATTTAAAATGAAAACAGCATTTATAACAGGAGCTTCAGGAGGAATAGGACTGGAGTTTGCAAGACTATTTGCAAAACAACAAATCAACCTGGTTTTGGCGGCAAGAAACAAGATACGCTTAAAAGAAATAGCAGAAGATTTATCCAAAAATAAAATTGATGTTTTAATATACCCGAAAGATTTAACCAAGCCGGAGAATGCAGTAGAAATTTATGAAGATTTGAAAAGTAAGAACATTATAATAGATTATTTAGTAAATAATGCAGGTTTCGGCATTGACGGCGACTACACGGAAATTCCCTGGGAGAAAGAACTTGATATGTTGAATTTGAATATGATAACTTTGGCATATTTTACAAAAGTATTTGCAAACGATATGAAAGCAAGAGGCTTTGGAAGAATTGTAAACATTGGTTCCACAGGCTCTTTCCAACCGGCTCCGTATATGGCAGGGTATTGTGCAACCAAAGCATTCGTGCTGAGTCTTTCCGAAGCAGTAAATTATGAGTTAAAAGGATCGGGGGTTAGTGTTACAACAATTTGCCCGGGCGTAACCAATACCGGATTTCATGATGTTGCGGGAACAAATGATACTTTGATGGCAAGAATGCTCTCCCGTGCAAATCCGGATGAAGTAGCGCTTTACGGATTTAATAAAATGATGAGGGGCAAGTCATTAGGTATCCACGGATTTATGAATAAAATAATGGTATTTTCCATCAGACTATCAAGCAGGTCTATGGTTACGGCATTAGCATCAAAGTTATTAAAAAGCAAAATTAAAGAATCCACCTTATGACATTACACGTTTTTGAAGGACAATTGTGTAAAATTAGCGCTTATATTTTAGCTTTCTATGAAAGTGAATTTATGAGTTACATTAAAGCAATGTGTGTTAATGATGAGAATATTAATGATATTTTCCATCCTTGTTTCACTTCTTTTTTTTATATAATTTTCATTCAAGAATCTTAGATAGGGATAATGATGGTAAAGTTTATTTCCATTATATTTCTTATATTTTTAGCCATACCGTTATATAGTCAGACTACAAATGTTACAATAATAACTTTAGACGGCGCTATAAATCCGGCTGCTTCGGACTATATCCGGTACGGGATAGAGCAAGCAAAGAGAAACAACTCCGAGTGTTTAATACTGCGGCTAAATACACCCGGCGGTTTATTAGAATCAACCAGATATATAGTTTCTTCAATACTCATGTCACCCGTTCCGGTTGTAGTATTTGTATCTCCATCCGGAGCCCGTGCAGCATCAGCCGGAGTATTCATAACTTTATCAGCACACATAGCGGCTATGGCGCCGGGAACAAATATAGGCGCAGCGCACCCGGTTTCTCTTCAGGGACAAATGGATTCGACTATGACCGAGAAAGCAACAAATGACGCCGCAGCTTTTATAAGATCCATCAGTGAAAAACGAAAAAGAAATATCCAATGGGCAGAAGAAGCAGTAAGGAAGAGCCTGTCAATAACCGAGACGGAAGCGTTAAATCAAAATGTAATTGATTTAATCTCTCCCGGTATAAGGGAACTTCTTGATAAATTAAATTTTAAGGAAGTCCAAACTGCTCAAGGCACAGTAGTATTGAGGACAAAAGATGCAAAGTTAATTTATCTTGAGATGAGTTTTCAGGAAAACCTGCTTAGTATATTAAGCGATCCAAATATTGCATACATTTTATTTATGCTTGGGGTTTACGGATTGCTATTCGAACTTTATAATCCCGGGTTAATATTTCCCGGCGTGGTTGGTGTAATAAGTTTGGTACTTGCATTATACACAATGTCTACATTACCAATTAATTATGCAGGTTTATTACTTATTATTTTCGCAATTATTCTTTTTATACTGGAAATAAAGATAGTCAGCCACGGGTTATTAACAGCAGGCGGAGTAATTTCTTTAATCATGGGTTCACTTATGCTCATAAATAATGAATCGTCATTAGATGTAATCAGTATCTCATGGCAGGTAATTGCATTAGTAACAGCTCTTACTTTACTTTTCTTCTTTTTTGCTATAAGCCTGGGTATAAAAGCTCAAAGAAGAAAGCCGGTAACGGGTCCCCAGGGTCTGATAAATGAAATTGGCGAAGCAATGACGGATGTAGGCAGCGGCGGATTAGTCAGGGTACATGGCGAGATATGGAAGGCGGAAAGCCGGGACGAAAATATTTTAAAGGGAAGTAAAATAATTGTTACCGGAATTTTAAATTTAAAGTTAACAATACGAAAAGTCCAATGAACATGCAAATATTACATAAACCATAAACATTCAAGGAGGTAACAATGGAGGATTTTGCTATATATTTTTTCATTATCATTTTGTTCGCAATTATTATTTTATCCAACTCGATAAAGATATTACGCGAATATGAACGCGGAGTAGTATTCAGATTGGGCAGGTTGATAGGCGCAAAGGGTCCCGGTATTGTATTTTTAATACCAATGGTTGATAAATTGGTGAAGGTAAGCTTACGTACTATTGTAATGGACGTGCCTCCCCAGGATATAATAACAAAGGATAACGTAAGTTTAAAAGTAAATGCGGTAGTATATTTCAGGGTGGTTCAGGCTGAAAAAGCTGTAGTGGATGTAGCGGATTATTTATCGGCTACCTCTCAAATATCTCAGACAACACTGCGAAGCATTCTTGGTCAATCGACATTAGATGAACTGCTTGCTTCCCGTGATAAAATAAACCGTGAACTTCAGCAAATTATTGATGAGCAGACCGAACCGTGGGGTGTAAAAGTCACTACTGTTGAAGTTAAGCAGGTTGATCTACCGCCGGAAATGCAAAGAGCAATAGCAATACAAGCACAGGCAGAACGGGAAAGACGCGCTAAGATAATTCATGCTGAAGGTGAATTTCAGGCAAGTCAAAAACTTTCGGAAGCGGCGGAAGTGATAGGCAAATTTCCTGTAGCAATTCAGCTACGTTTTTTACAAACACTAACAGAAATTTCTTCGGATAAAAACTCAACAATTATTTTTCCTGTTCCGATTGATTTGCTGGCACCTTTTATGGACAAATTTAAGAAAGATTAAAATTTAAATGTGAGACTCACTTTCCGGAGTGAGCCTCACTTACCGGTGCACCGCATTTTTTCAGCAATTACTTTTACCTAACTTTTATCATTTGTCACACAATTGTAATTCTTTTATTTATATTTTTTATTGGAATTTAAAATAATAACTTATGTTACGCAGTTACTCAAATTTAATTAATTATCCCAGAATTTCAGCTTTATCGATAAAGATAGTTTAAATATTATAGGCTTTTCCTATAGGAATGGCTATGCTAAATATCTTTTGCATAATATGAAATAATAATTTTATTCCGGTATAGATATTGATTTATAATGATTTAACAACAGATATAATTAAAGGAGGATACAAATGCCTACAAAGGATCAAGTACTAAAACAATTAAATCAGCGGGGGATAAAAAATATAAGTGAAATATATTATAATTTGTGCACTGCTGCTTTATATGAACACGCAATCAGAAGAAGAGAAGGATCACTTTCACATTTAGGTCCGATTGTAGTAAGAACAGGCTCTCACACAGGGAGAAGCCCTAATGATAAATTTATAACTAAAGAGCCTTCAAGTGAAAAGAATGTATGGTGGGGAAAAGTTAATACACCAATTGAAATAGTAAAATATGAAAAAATTTATTCAAAAATGATGGCTTATATTCAGGGAAAAGATCTCTATATTCAGGATTGTTATGCAGGTGCGGACCCTCAATATAAACTGCCGATCCGTATAATTACCGAAACCGCGTGGCATAGTCTTTTTGCCAGGAATATTTTCAGACAATATAAAGATCAAAATGAATTAGATGAATCGACACCAGAGTTTACCGTAATTGATATGCCTGATTTCCAGGCGGACCCGGAAACTGACGGGACTCACTCCGAAGTATTCGTAATACTTAATTTCGGAGAAAAGATAGTATTGATAGGGGGAACTCATTATGCCGGTGAAATTAAAAAATCAATATTCACAACATTAAATTATTTACGTCCGCTGGAAAAAGTTATGTCTATGCATTGTTCGGCAAATGTAGGACAGGATGGAGATGTTGCTATTTTATTCGGACTTTCAGGAACCGGCAAAACCACATTATCCGCCGATTCCACAAGGAAGTTAATCGGAGATGATGAGCATGGCTGGAGTGAAAGCGGGGTATTTAACTATGAAGGCGGCTGCTATGCAAAAGTAATAAACCTTTCTAAGGATGCAGAACCTGAAATTTATGAAACGACGCGTAAATTTGGAACCGTACTTGAAAATGTTGCCATGGATACAAATAACAGGCGCTTAGACTTAGACGATGATATGTTAACCGAAAATACCCGTGCAGCTTATCCATTGACTCATATTGACAACGTTTTCCCGGGCGGCGCTGCAGGGCACCCCAAAAACATTATAATGCTTACGGCAGATGCGTTTGGCGTTCTCCCCCCTATTTCTAAACTTACAAATGAACAAGCTATGTATCACTTCATTTCAGGCTATACGGCTAAAGTTGCCGGTACAGAAGCGGGTATTATTGAACCTAAGGCTACATTCAGCACATGTTTCGGCGCACCATTTATGGTACTTCATCCGACAGTTTATGCAGAATTGCTTATTGAAAAGATAATTAAGCATAATGTTAAATGCTGGTTAGTTAATACCGGCTGGACTGGCGGCACATACGGAGTTGGCAAAAGAATGTCCATTAAGTATACAAGAACTATGCTGAATGCTGCGCTTACCGGCAAATTAGATAATGTTGAAACTTATGTGGACCCTATTTTCAATCTTATTGTGCCAAAAACGTGCGAAGGTATTCCTTCTGAAATATTAAACCCAAGAAATACATGGGATGATAAAAATAAATATGATCAGACAGCTAAACAATTGGCAAACATGTTCATAAATAACTTTGAACAATTTGCCGAAAACATAAGTGGAAATATTATTCTTTCCGGACCAAACAAGTTCTGATTTATTAAAATAATACTTTCCTGAAATTAATTACGGGAGTGTGTTTAAAAAGCAATTATATTACGCACTCTTTTTTTAATTCAAGAATTTACCTCAAATCCGGTTTTTATATGCCGGAATAAACAGATTTTTTGTTGGATTGTATTATTATCTTTACGCTTCAAATTTTCATATATAATTATTTTAGCTAATGAAAAGTGCAAAAGAAATACTTAAAGAATATTTTAGTTATGATTCTTTTCAAGGACTGCAGGAGAAAATTATTAATAGAACCATCAAAAGGGATGGTCACAGCCTTGTTTTAATGCCTACCGGCGGAGGCAAATCACTCTGTTATCAAATTCCCGCATTGATTTTTGAAGGCGGAACTTTAGTGATAAGCCCGCTTATAGCATTAATGCAGGATCAAGTTGATGCATTAATAAAAAAGAATCTCCCCGCAGGATTTATAAATTCAACCCTTACAAAAAAAGAACGGGATGAAAGACTTGAGAATTTTATTTCCGGGAAAATAAAATTATTGTACGTTACACCCGAACGATTCAGGAAAAATGAATTTATTGACCGAATTAAAACGATTAATATTTCCCTACTTGCAGTGGATGAAGCGCATTGCATTTCCGAATGGGGTCATGATTTTAGACCGGACTACTCCAGGATTGCTGAATTCAGAGAGATGACAGGTAATCCGCTTACGATGGCTCTAACAGCGACAGCAACTGCTGAAGTTCAAAATGATATAATTGATAAGCTTAATGTAAAGAAGGATGAAATAGAAATATTCCATCAGGGTATTGAGCGCCCGAATCTTCGTCTTGAAGCCATCGACATATACGATGAAAAAGGAAAATACAGGGCAATTGTTTCTTTATTAAACAAATATTCCGGTTCCGGGATAATTTATTTTTCGCTTATTCAGACACTTGAAAAATTTTCTCAATTGTTGGCAGATAAAGGATTTAATCACGGAATTTATCACGGAAAGCTTCCCGACAGACTCCGAAAACAGATGCAGCGGGATTTTCTTAGCGGTAATCAAAAACTAATCCTTGCAACAAACGCTTTCGGAATGGGAATTAATAAACCGGATATACGTTACGTAATTCATGCCGAAGTGCCATCTTCAATTGAAGCTTATTACCAGGAAATCGGACGTGCAGGCAGGGACGGCAAAGAATCATTATGCCTGCTTCTATATGACCAAGATGATCTATACACACAAATGGAATTTATTAAATGGTCAAATCCGAACGTTGATTTTTATTCCGCACTTTATGACTTATTAAAGAGAGATATTACCGCAGTTAATACAGTTGACGGAATAGAGTTACTGCGTGAACAAATGAATTTTAAGAACCGCAAAGATTTCAGGATTGAGACCGCTCTCGGTATGCTTGACAGGTACGGAGTAACGGAAGGTTCAATTGACAGCCACAATCTTAAACTGATAAATGAATTGCCTGAAGAATTACATGATGATGCAAGATTGAAGGAAAAGTTATTAAACGACAATAAAAAACTTCTATCTGTAGTAAATTATTTTCGCGGCGAAAACTGCCGAAGAGTATTTATATCAGAGTATTTTGGCTTCAATGATGAAAAACCATGCAACAACTGTGATAATTGTAATTAGATTTTTGCAAAATAACCAATTGCCGGAACCCAGCATAGTGCGGAGCGGGCAGATTGCATGATTACTGTACTTAATATAGTTGTCAGGAAGGATTGCCAAATAATTATAAAGGTGCATGCAAATCTGCCCGTCCCGGAAAGCGTGAAATATTAACTTTTTTTAATATCTTTTTTTTCAATAAAAGAACTCTTTCCCGCAAAAATTCTTTTCCAGGCATCTGCTTTTTTCCCATCAAAACATGTTTCTTTATGTTGTGATGATATAATTACAAGTTCCGTTGAATCTTCATAAGCCGAAACATTTATATAACCAAAGGCAGAGGATTGAATTTTTAAAGTATACTTAGCTTTATTTAGTAATGACTGATCAGAATTATCTATAAAATTAGGGATTGAAAGATTTGAAATTGAGGTTAAGTAACTAATAATTTTTGCGGAATCGACATTTTTATCATTTATTTCCCACCGACCATTTATCTTTACAAGCTGAAAAGAACTATCCGCCGGATAAGAAAAAGTAAGTTTACTCCAATTTTCAAAATTATCCTGTATTACATTATCATCGCGGAAATAATCAGCATCATGGTTAAATGAAAAATCGAGGAAACCTTTTACTAAATAAACGTTATCATCACCGGAAACACGGACATAAGTTGTCATAGTTCTTGGCTGCTGATATGAAAATTTTCCTATAACCATATCCAATGCAATTTTATTTCCCTCAAAAACCTTCACTCTTGTTCCCTCAGAACCAACTTTAAATTCATCCCACTTATCTTTAGTCTGTGCCGCTACGCTCAAAGGTCTAATTGAAGTAAGCTGAATTAATAATTCCTGAACTTTTGGAAATGGTACAAATACAGTTTTGCCGGCAGTCAGATATTCTTCCCAGAGACTTCCAGCTTTAAATATTTTTATTTCTTTATGGTTGAACGATTTAGGGAAAATACTTATTGATGTAACACTTGCCGTATCAACGGAGGCTATATTATTCCGGAAAGATGATTCGTCATGCTTTGCATCATAAATTAAAAATATTGCAACCAATATTAATAATACAATGAAGGTAATACCCAAAGATTTAATGGAAAGTTTATTGACCATAGGTCTCATTCATCCATTTGATTCTAAGTATTTTTCTACGCCGGTGTCTAATGATACCGTAGCCAATTATAAGAAAAACAGGGAATAAAAAGTTGAAGTACTTAATTAATGTTTTCGTATTATCTTCAAGATTTGGAGTTATGGGTCTGGAGTTTATTACTTTAGTTCTCAGAGTAATTAATCCGGTATCATCGGAAAGCCAGTCGACAGCATTTGCCATAAGATTTACATTATCAGGTTCAAGTTTTTGAGCGCTTTGCCCGGAACCATTTGTTGCAAAACCGCCGCTTCCGAAAACAACCATTTTCGAATAAGTATTATTTACTAATTTGCCGTCAACAGCAACCGCTACAGGTAACGACATATAAGGGAAATCATTTCTCGTCCACTGCCTTGAAATATTGAAATAGACCGGTGGTCTTTCAATGCCTGTTTTGTCAGAGGTCTTAGCTATTGTATTAATATGGACCGAATTATTTTTTGCCGCATATTTTATAGGACTGACAAAAGGCAAGAGTACCTGTTCTATTCCTTTTGTTATAGGGTGATCTGCAAAACTTGTTATTACCGGCAAGAAAGGAAATTTCACAGGTGTATTCATAACAAATGCTCCCTGTTGCTGGCGCACCATTATACTACCGCAATTTTCATCAACAGCAAAACCATTTTCAACTTCAATACCTTTATTCTTTAACCAATCTTCGAGACCTGTTGAGACGCTTGATCCGGTGGCGTTTGTCAAGTTGCCTTTTACCCTGTCAAGCGCAGTTAAAATCCTACCTCCCCCGGCAAGATAATTATCAAGCTGTTTTAACAAATCCTGCCTGATTGTATCTGAAGGTGAAATTATAATTATAGTTTTATAATTGGAAGGAATAGTAGTTGAATCCGTTAATTGGAAAGTATTAATTTCATAAAGAATTGATAACTGGTCCATTAATTGAGGGATATCCGAAAGAGCCGGTTCGCCGTTTCCCTGAAGAAATGCAATTTGGGGTTTATTTTTCACGGATAATTTTTTTATTGTCGAAGACAGAGCATATTCCATTGCCGAACCGGGCTGAATAAACGGAAGTATTTCCGTTTTATCCTCATACTGCAGCACCGCACCGAGATAAGCTCTCTGCTGCTTCATTTGATCGCGTTCGCGTACATTTATCATAACAGGCTGAATACCCGCCTGCTGGGCTTTATTTTCAGTTTCCTGGTCTTTATTCGGGTCAATAAAACTATAAACAACTTTGCCCTTTGATGCGCTGCCGTACTCTATTAACATATCTTTAAAATCTCTTCTTACCAGTGCGACATCAGGCGGCAGATTCTCAGAAAAATATGCCGTAACTGTGACAGGGGCATCCAATGATTTTAATATTTCTTTAGATGCGCTGCTTAATGTATATTGATGACCTTCGGAAAAATCCAACCGGATAAAGAAACGATTGGCAGCTATATTTAATAAAAACATGATACCAAGTATCAGCAGAACAATGGTTATTAATTTTTGTTTTGTTAACATAATTTTTTAATCGACAATATTTCTTTTTGAAAGAGATAAATCAGCCAAGATTAAGCCGAATATGGAAACACTTAAGAAAAAGATTATATCTTTTGAATCAATTACCCCGCGGGAAATAGAATCAAAATGAGAAGAAAGACTTAGATAGCTAAATAATTCACCTATCATTCCGGTAAAGTTAGTTGACAGGACATTAAATATTATAAGGAAGAAAACGCCTATAAAAAGTGATAATAAAAATGCGACAATCTGGTTATTTGTAACGCTACTTGTAAATAATCCGATACTGATATAAGCCATACTGATAAAAATCAAACCGAGGTATCCGCACCAAACAGAGCCATGATCTATAGGGCCTAAAGTGCAGACGCTTATATAATACGGCAAGGTTAAAGCCAGCGCTATGCATATTAACATCAGGCAGGCTAGAAATTTGCCAAGAATAACCTGCCAATCGGTGACAGCTTTTGTAAGAAGAAGTTCAATTGTGCCGGTTTTATTTTCTTCAGCGAGCATACGCATTGTAAGCGCAGGAGTAAAGAAAAATAAAGTCCAATAAGCGACGGAGAAAAATGGCTGTAATGTAGCCTGTCCAATTAAAAATATATCCGAGCCAAAGAGCCATGTAAAGAAACCGCTTAATCCCAGGAAAGAAATGATAAGAACGTAAGCGATTAAAGAATCAAAGAATGTTTTTAATTCGCGGACTGCAATAATCCAAATTTTTTTCATAATAATTAATCTTTAGTTAATTCTCTAAAAATATCTTCAAGTTTTGTTTCAAGCGGTTTCATTTCCATAAGCGCCCATTTTTTTTGAACGCAAAGATTAAATACAGCCCTTCTTGCAGATGCGCCCGGTTTGCTTTGTAATATAAAAGTATCGACGCTGCCGTGTAAAGGATCAACCAGTTGAATAGTTTCAATAGCCTGCAACGATGAAATTACTTCATCCCTATTACCGGCGTCTGCTATTTGAACTTGCAAAACTTCATTACCTTGTGATTGTTTTCTAAGTGAATCGGGTGTTCCATCTGCGACAATTTTCCCATTATTAATAATTAGAATTCTATCGCAAGTGGCTTCAACTTCCGGCAGAATATGAGTGCTCAAAATTACTGTTTTCTCTTTGCCGATTTGCCTAATAAGTTTCCTAATTTCAGTAATTTGATTTGGGTCTAACCCGCTGGTCGGTTCATCAAGAACTAAAATTTCCGGGTCATGTATCAGCGCTTGAGCAAGTCCCACTCTTTGCCTGTATCCTTTGGAAAGCTCACCGATCATTTTATGCTTTTCTTCATTTAACCCGCAGGTATGAATCATGGCAGTTATTTTACTCTGCAGTTTATCTTTTCCAATGCCCTGCAGTTCTCCTGAAAAGGCAAGATATTCCATCACAGGCATATCATAATATAACGGGTTATTTTCCGGCAAATAACCTATTCTCTTTTTAATTTCTTCATTATTTGACAGAATAGACTGACCATTTACCTTAACATCACCAGATGTCGGCAGCATAAAGCAGGTAATAATTTTCATAGTGGTAGTTTTACCTGCGCCGTTTGGCCCTAGAAATCCCAATATTTCACCAGTGTTAGCCTGGAATGAAATATCATCAACCGCTTTTTGCAGTCCATACTTCTTAGTTAAATTTTCTACAACAATATTCATACTGCTCATTTTTTATATAAAAGAATTATCCATAAATATTGATTAAAATTTAAAAACAATATTTTTAGACGTAAAATTAATGAATTTGTTCCCTGTTAAAAATTTTATAATATTATTAAGAAATGATTTCCTATGCTTTATTAAGATTCGCTTTTAACGTATGTTTATTAATATCATAATGGCTGCCGAACCATTTAACTTTTAAATCCCCCGTTAACCAGATTGCCTGCGGGGACTCATGTTTAATATTTAGATCAGCAGCAATTTTAAGACTTACTTCCTTTGCTTCAATAACATCCACCTTAACACATTTCAAATTATAATCTTCAGGCAGCCCGGACAGCCATGTATCCAGACCAATTTCAACCCTTGAACTGATCGGACATGCAGGGCTGAATTTAAAAATTAACAACTCATTTGGGGGAGCTAAATCCTTTTTAAGTTCTTCCCACTGTTCAATTGTATTTAAATTTATTATTTCCGTCATTTATGATTTTCTTTCAATACTGCAAATTATTGCATATCAAAAATAAATAAAATAACCTGTTATTTGAAATAGAAACAAGTCATATTGCAATAGCCATTACAGAATTAAATAATTAAATTGCCTTATATCCTTAATCCAAGAATAGTGTAATGCTGGAAATAACTTTTAAGATAATTTAAGATTTATTATTACATTACTCTTTAAAAATATCATTCCAATTATCATTACTAATTTGCTTAGTTTTAATCGTTTCTTCATCGACCTTTTCCCTGCTTAGCAATTGCTTAATAAAATCTTCGCTGGAGATTACTTCGCATCCACATTTACGGGCGAATGTCTTAATGCCATTATCTGAAGAAACAACTATTAAATTCCTTCTATTTTCTTCATCCGCGATTTGTTTTTTAATGTTTTCATCCGCTTCTTTTTTATCGCTGTAAATTATTCTAACTAAAGAAGCTTTGATTGGCACGTTTTCAAAGTAATCATAATGAACAGTGATTTTCACATTCCTGCCCTGAAAGAAATCTTCAATCTTAAAGATGAGTTTTTCACGCGGAGACTGCTTGTCTTTAATAAAAAGTTTGCTTAACGGCTTACTTTTATGAATTACATTATTTCCGTCAATAATATAATGTTTCATTTATCAATTCCGGTGTAAACAAATCTATTATTTATCATTATAGAATTCTCCTGTTTTAGTGACCTTAAGATCCTGCAACTGAGGAGCTTTTACTCTTATCTCAAAATAATAACCGGAGTAGGTACCTATAGGAT
>CAZUCY010000022.1:0-39668 GCA_964618785.1 uncultured Ignavibacteriaceae bacterium
GTTATAAGGAAAAATTAGATCAGATTGTAATTAACAGGCTTCATTTAGCGGATAGAAAAATTAAGCTTGAAGAATGGGATAATTTCGTTACAAAAGTTAAAAATCCCACACAAACTGTTGAGATTGCTTTATGCGGCAAATATGTAGATCACATGGATGCATATAAGAGTATTATTGAAGCCTTTGTTCATGCAGGCGCAGAAAATAATGCCAAGGTAAAAGTTAGAAATGTAAGTGCGGAATTATTTGAGACGGAAGATGCTGCTGGACTTCTTAAGGGAGTTAGTGGCGTGCTGGTTGCGCCGGGATTTGGTGAAAGAGGAATTGAGGGTAAGATTAAAGCTGTTCAATATGTTCGTGAAAATAATATACCTTTTTTGGGGATTTGCTTAGGATTGCAGCTTGCTGTAATCGAATTTGCAAGAAATATCTGCGGTATATCTAAAGCTAACAGCGCTGAATTTAAGAAAAACAACTACAATGTTATTGATTTAATGCCTGATCAGAAAAATGTTAAAAATATGGGTGCAACCATGAGGCTTGGCTCTTATCCTTGCAATCTTCGTAAAGATACAAAAGCCTATGAGGCTTACAAAACTGAAAGCATTTCTGAAAGACACAGGCATAGATATGAAGTAAATAATAAATTCAGAGCCAGATTAGCAGAGCACGGCATGATATTCAGCGGTCTTTCCCCGGATAGGGAGCTTATAGAAATGATTGAATTGCCCGATCACCGATGGTTTGTAGGCTGCCAGTTTCACCCTGAACTAAAATCCAGGGCTACAAAAGCTCACCCTTTATTCAGAGAATTTGTGAATGCTGCATTAGAGTATTCTGTAGAATAAAATTACAGGAAGGATATAAGTAACCTGTATTAAGTTTCGGGCAAAGATTAACTATGAATTTGAAAGAGATAATGCGGTTCTTCAAAATATTTTATTCCTATAAAATTAAACCAAATAAAATTATAATTCCTCTTATTGCGGCATTGTTATTCCTGACGGAAAATGTTTTCGCTCAGTATAATATAGTTAGAAATGTTAAAAGAGGATTAGAATTCAGTTATGATTTTTATTGGGATAAAGCAGAAAAAACTTTTGTAAGTTTAATTCAAAGATACCCCGATGATCCAAGAGGCTACCATTATAAAGCAAGCATTTACTTCTGGGATTATTTAAGCACTCACAATAAAAAAAGTTATAACGCTTTTATTGCTTATTCGGATACTGCTGTGGATAAAGCAAAAGCGTTCCTTGATAAAAATCCTGATAATATAGATATTCTTTATGTACTGGGTTCCGACTATTCATACAGGACATTGGTTTTTGCTAAAGCTGAAAAATTTTTAGATGCAGTTTGGGCAAGTAAAAACTCAGAATCCTACCTAAGCAAAGTTTTAGCTATTGATTCATCTTTCTACGATGCATATTTAGGGCTGGGGCTTTACTATTTCGGCGTAGGACAAATCCCTTCCTCTTTAAGGTGGGCATTGAATTTAGCGGGCATTCACGGTGATAAAAAACTTGGATTAAAATATATTAAAAAAGCCGCTAATTTTGGAAATCTTTCTAAAGTCGAAGCTGAATATTTCTATTCCCAAATTCTTTCCGATTATAAATTCGAATATGAGATTGCATCTCATTATTTACAAACTTTAACTAACGAGTATCCCGGGAACTTGCTATTTAGTTATTCTAACGCCGTTCTTAATATTAAGAGACGAAGATTAAATGAGGCAAAAAGAATTCTTACTGAAGTTATAAATAGTAAATATGACAGCTTTAAACAAATTATATCATTTTCCAATTTCTTAATGGGTGATATTAATTTTAAAATGAATCAATTCGAAGATGCTAAAAATTATTATTCTGCTTTTATATCCTCATCTATTAATCAGGATTACAAAGGAATTGCGTACTTCAGACTTGCACTTTGTTATGAACTGACAGGGGATAGAAATGATGCAATTAAGTATTTCACCTTGTGTGATAGTGGAAATATGGATATTGAAGATGATATTTATGCTAAAAGAGAAGGCTTGATTTACAGCGGCAGATCACTGGCGCTTACCGAAATAGACCTAATAAAATATTCCAATATGGTTGATAACGGTAAATTCAAAGCCGCGGTAGATTCGTTATTGGATTTATTGGCTAGAGTCAAGACAGATCGTTTAAAGTCTATGGTGAATCTCTATTTGAGTGAAGCTTCTTATCATTTAGGCAGGTATGACGAGTCATTAAATTATGCACTTGCCTCAAAAAAAATGGATTGTGGTGAGGAAAAATGGGTAGCTCCGTATGCCTGTTATTATGCTGCAAGAGCTAATGATAAAATTGGTAATGACAGCCAGGTAAAAATATTTACGGATGAAGCTCAGGGTTATTCAAACTATGATTACCAGAAAAAATTGAATAATTTGATTTCAGAAATATTAAATGAAAATTAATATTTGATTATTTACCTTTGATACATAAGCAATAATTGACAACTTTTTCCTATTTACTTAACTTAATAAACTTTAAAATAAATTTATTTTGAAAATAGCTGTTTTTGTTTCGGGTAGAGGTTCTAATCTTCAGGCTATATTAGTTTTATCAGAAGAGAAAAAAAACATTGAAGTAAGCGCTGTTTTTGGCGACAAGATTGATTGCCCGGCATTCGATATAGCAAGAAGATATTCGATTCCCACATTTAGTTTGGGAGATAAAGAAGACTGTGTTGGTTATAAGGAACTTTTAGGGGTGTTATCAAAGTTAAAAATAGAATTTATTGTTCTTGCCGGTTTCTTAAAATTAATTCCTAAAGAAGTCGTTTTAAATTTTGATAAAAGGATAATAAACATTCATCCCGCACTTTTGCCTTCTTTTGGAGGTAAAGGAATGTACGGAATAAATGTTCATAAAGCAGTGTTTGAATCTTCTGCAAAAGTTTCCGGTGTTACCGTTCACTTTGTAGATGCTTCTTATGATACTGGAAAAATTATTGCTCAAAGATGTGTTGATATTTCAGATGTCAGGTCGCCCGTTGAAATTGCTGAAAGAGTTCTTAAAATAGAACATCAAATTTTACCTTATGTAGTCGGCAAATTTGCTGAAAATAAAATTAGAATTGTTGATAATCGTGTTGTAATTTTGGATTAAAAATAAATATCAAATATATAGAGACGGGCATATTACGTCTAAAGGAAAATAAACTGAAAAAGTTAGCATTAATAAGCGTTTCGGATAAAACAAATATTAAAGAATTTGCCGGGGAGCTAGCAAAACTTAATTATAGTATAATCGCAACCGGCAACACGGCAAAAGTTTTGAATGAAGCAGGTGTTGAAGTTAAGGAAATTAGTTCAATTACTGGGTTCCCTGAAATTTTTAACGGCAGGGTAAAGACATTGCATCCTAAAATTTTCGGAGGCATTCTTTTCAGACGAGATAATTCAAACGATCAAAGGGAGGCTGAAGAAAACGGCATTTTACCGATTGATATCATTTGTGTGAATCTTTACCCTTTTGTTAAAACTGCTGAAGATCCAAACTCAAACCTTGATAAAATAATTGAGAATATAGACATTGGCGGGCCAAGCTTAATAAGGGCATCGGCAAAAAATTACAAGTACATTTCAATACTTACTAATCCTCAGCAGTATGAATCGTTCCTTTCTGAATTAAAAAAAGGCGATGTAAGTGAATCAACACGTAGAAGTTTAGCGGTAGCAGCTTTTTCTCATACGGCTTTTTATGATACATATATATCTAACTTTCTGGAAAAGAAATTTGATATTCCATCTACACACATCAGAATAAATTATCCAAAAGAAAAAGTATTAAGATATGGTGAAAATCCTCACCAGCAGGCAGCATTATATGGAAACTTCCATGATTACTTTGAAGTCTTTCACGGTAAGGAAGTTTCTTATAATAATATCCTTGATTTAGTAGCTGCAGTTGAATTAGTTGAAGACCTTGGTGATAATTCATGCACAATAATAAAGCATCAAAATCCTGCCGGCGCCGCTATCGGGAAGGATTTATTTGATGCTTATGCAAAAGCGCTTAAATGCGATCCGGTTTCTGCCTTTGGTGGAATAGTTACTTTTCCCGGTATTATTGATGAAAAGCTGGCGCAAAAATTAAACAAGATATTTTTAGAAATTATATGCGCAAAAGAGTACACTGAAGAAGCTCTGAGAGTTCTTACTAAAAAAAGAGACCGGCGTCTTCTTCGCCAATTAAAACCGGTAAATGATGAGAAAATATTATATAAAAATATTCCGGGCGGAGTGATTTGTCAGGATGCAGATAGAGTTACTCTAAATGAAAATGAGCTTAAGTTTGTTACTAATAAAAAACCTACAAATGAAGAACTCGAAGATTTAAAATTTGCATGGACAATTTCTAAGCATACAAAATCTAATGCTATCATATTTGCTAAAGATAAAGCTGCACTTGGAGTCGGTGCCGGACAAATGTCACGTGTGGATTCCGCAAAAATTGCCGATCTTAAAGCTAAAGAACACGGACTTGATTTGAAAAATTCTGTTGCTGCATCAGATGCTTTTTTCCCGTTTGCCGACGGCTTATTGGCTATAATAAAATGCGGTGCTACTTCCGTTATTCAACCCGGTGGATCAGTAAGAGATAACGAAGTTATTGAAGCGGCAAATCAAAACAATATATCAATGGTATTTACGGGTATACGACATTTTAAACACTAAGAGGGTTTATGGGAATTTTTGATTTTTTTTCGGCTGATATAGCTATGGATCTGGGAACTGCAAATACCCTTATCTATTTGAAGGGTAAGGGAATTGTTCTTAATGAACCCTCGATAGTTGCATTTGACAGGAATACAAAAAAGATTCTTGCACTTGGAAATAAAGCAAAAGAAATGCAAGGAAGGGAACATAAAGAAATCAGGGTGACACGTCCGATGCGTGACGGCGTGATTGCTGATTTTGAAATTGCAGAAGGAATGATTAGGGCATTTATTAAAAAAGTCAGAGCGGGCGCTCTTTCCAGCCGGCGTATTATAGTTGCCGTGCCCAGTGGTGTAACTGAAGTTGAAAAAAGAGCTGTTCGCGACAGCGCTGAGCATGCAGGTGCAAAAGAAGTTCACTTAATTGCAGAACCAATGGCTGCTGCTATAGGTATTGGAATTGATGTTGAAGCAGCGGTAGGAAATATGATTATTGATATCGGCGGCGGTACAACGGAAATAGCGGTAATAGCTCTTTCCGGTATTGTAAATGAAGAGTCAATCCGTATTGCCGGTGATGAAATGAACTATGCTATTATGCAGTTCTTTAAAAAAAATCACAATATTTTAATTGGTGAACGTACTGCCGAAGCTATAAAATGTGAAGTTGGCTCGGCGGTCCCTTTAAAAGAAGAAATTACTATCCAGGTTAAAGGAAGAGATTTGGTCGGCGGAATTCCCAAAACTACCGAGGTGAGTTCTGTTGAAATTAGAGAAGCTCTTAATGAATGTGTTGTTCAAATTGTTGACGCTGTCAGGCAGTCTTTGGAAAGAACACCGCCCGAATTATCTGCCGATATATTAGATAGAGGTGTAATGCTTACCGGCGGAGGCGCATTGTTAAAGGGATTAGATGAAAGAATAAGAATGGAAACAAATCTTCCGGTTCATGTTGCTGATGAACCGCTTACAGCAGTTGTCAGAGGTGCAGGTAAGGTAATAGATAATTTAAACCATTTTTCAAAAGTTTTAATACGGAATAGAAGATATTAATGTTTAGGTCTCTTACTAACGTTTGGGAAAATTTCAAAGAATATATTGTCTTGGTCGTACTAATTATTGTAAGTTTAATTACTCTTTCGCTTAACCAAAAACCCGCTGCAAAAAAAATTAAATCACTTGCCTTTGGAAGTTTTGCCGCATTTACTTCAGTTATTTCCGATGTCTTTGACATTTCAGGGGTAAGAAGTGAAAATGAAAAACTGCGTAAGTTAAATGCAGAATTAATGCTCGAGGTAAGTGAATTAAGAAAATACGGAATTGAAAATTCTGAATTAAAGCAATTACTTTCGTTAAGAGATTCATCACAATATCCCTTAATACCGGCTGCTATTATTTCAAAATCATTATCCAGATTGCAGAATACTTTTACGCTTAATGCAGGTAAAAATAACGGTTTAAAGCCGGGTATGCCTGTTATAAATGATCAGGGACTGTTAGGTGTTGTCAATTCCATCTCAGACGATTTCTCAATTGTTCAAACTTTAAAAAATGTCGATCTGAAACTTACTGTTAAGGATGAAAGAAGCGGTGTTGAGGGTATTATGAAATGGAACGGTTCCGAATTGGTTCTGGGCGATATTCCTAAAACTTATGATATTCAACCCGGCGATAGGATAATAACATCCCAATTAAGTTCTATTGTAGATATACCCATTCCTATTGGTATGTCTCTTGGGCTTAGTAATGTGGAGACCGGTATTTTTAATGAAGCTAAAATTAAGCCTTATGCCGATTTTATAAAGGCAGAACATGTTTTTGTTATTTCTATTGTTGAAAGTAAACAGAAAAGCGGATTTGAATTAAATTTTTATAACCGGAAATAAATGCGTTCAGATTATATTTGGTCTATTGTATTATTTTTTCCCCTATTAATTATCCAAACAACCATTATACCGTTTATTTCCATCAACGGCATTACCCCCGATCTAATTCTTATTATGCTCGTTTTTTATACAATTAGAAATGGACAGGTTTACGGAACGGTTCTGGGATTTGTTTATGGTTTTCTTTTTGATTTAATAACGGGTAGTTTGTTAGGCAGCGCAATGCTCTCTAAAACGATTGCGGGTTTTATAGCCGGTTACTTCACTAATGAAAATAAAAGAGAAATTTATTTTAAAACATATATTTTTATTCTTATTGTGTTTCTTTGTGCCGTTGTTGATCTGATTATAAATTCATTTTTTTCTTCTATAGATCTTAATACCAGCATTGGAGTGCTGCTTTTTGAGCAGGGTGTAATGCCGGGTATTTACACTGCCGTTTTAAGCACTTTTATTATTCTTTTCTATCCTAAGAGGAGTATAATTGAAAACTGATAGTTTCTTATCGGTTTCAAGGGAATCAATAGCTTATTTTGTAATAATAGCTTCCTTTGCTTTGCTGGGTTTCAGATTAATCCAAATGCAGATTATTGAACATAGCGCTTATGACGAAAAGGCGGCTAACAATGCTATTAAAGGAATAGAACAAATACCATTGAGAGGAGTATTTTATGACCGCAATATGAATGTTCTTGTGAACAATACGCCTGCTTATACCGTTAGAATAACACCCGCCGAGTATGACACAACTTTGAACAAACTTTTAGAAGTTGTACTGGATGTTGAACCCGGTTACATAGATAAAGTTTTATTTGGTAACAGAACTTTTTCCAAGTTTGTTCCAATTAGGATAAAAAGAGGAATAGATTTTAAAGCCGTTTCATGGCTTGAAGAAAATACAGCTAGTTTACCGGGGGTTGATTTAGTAGTTGAAATGCAGCGCGGTTATCCTGCAGGAATAAGGGGTTCTCATATGTTTGGTTATTCTAAAGAAATTTCACCGGCTCTTCTTGAGAAAGAAAAAAATTATTATAAGCCGGGAGATTTGATCGGGTCCAGCGGTGTCGAAAAAGCTTATGAGAAAATTCTTAGAGGAAAAAAAGGATATACTTATGTCCTAGTAGATTCACGGCGTAAAGAAATAGGAAGATTTAAAAACGGCGCTGAAGATGCACCTTCAATAAAAGGAAACGATCTTGTTCTTGGTATTGATTCGGATGTGCAAAGAGTAGCGGAACAAGAGCTATCCGGGAAAAATGGTTCCGCCGTTGCAATTGTTCCCAAAACCGGCGAGATTTTGGCTTATGCCAGTGCACCGGATTATAATTTGGGTGCGTTCTCGTATTCTACTTCAAAAGATTATCTGCAAAAGCTAAATACAGATCCTGAAAAGCCCTTCTTTAACAGAGTTAATTCCTCACCAAAACCGCCCGGTTCTACATTTAAAATTATGGAAGCTATTGCGGCACTAAATATGGGTGTAATAGACACGAATTATATAATTGTATGCCGGGGTGGGCAGGTATTCGGAGGTAGATTTTTCAAATGCGATGCAGTTCACGGCCCTTTAAATGTTATTCATGCTATAGAACATTCTTGCGACGTGTTCTTTTATAATTTAATTTATAAAATAGGTATGGATAATTGGACTGAATATGCAAGACGATTTGGATTTGGGCAGTATACTCACATCGATATTGGCGAAGAATCTCCTGGATTCATTCCTACAGGAGCAAGTTATGAAAAAATTTATGGCGAGAACTGGCCCCGCAGCATTATGGCGAGCCTTGGTATTGGACAGGGTGAAGTAAATGTTACACCAATTCAGCTAGCCCAGTATGTGGCTTTGCTTGCAAATGATGGGGTAACATACACACCTCATATTGTTAAAGGTTATTTAACTAATGACAGCAGCCGGAAGTTTATCCCATTTAGTTATAAAGAAATAAATATTGGAATAAGTAAAAAAATTTTTTCTATTGCCAAGGAGGGTATGTTCCTTGTGGTAAACGGTAATGGTACCGCTGCTGCAAGTAAATCTGCCGATGTACAAATTGCGGGTAAAACAGGAACGGCACAAAATCCTCACGGAAAAGATCATGCGTTATTTATTGGTTTTGCACCGGCTGATAATCCTCAAATTGCTGTAGCCGTTATAATTGAAAACGTTGGTTTTGGCGCTACATGGGCGGCTCCTATTGCCAAGAAAATGATAGAAGCATATTTATTAAAAGATAAATTGAAAAAACAGGAAAAAAATACTGAAAAAATAATTAGTAATAATTTAATAGGGGCAGTAATTGCGCATTGACTATAAATTAAATGATAAATTTGACATGGGACTGGTTATCCCTGCTTTTTTATTGTTCTGTATTGGCTTAGCAGCAATATATAGTTCGACTTTACATAACCCCCACGCAACAGGTAATTTTAACAAACAATTATTGTTCGGAATCGCTTCCGTAATCCTTTTTTTTGTTACCTACTCACTTCCTACGAATATATTTAGGACGCTTGCGGTACCGTCTTACATTTTTTCTCTTCTATTATTAATGGTTGTTCTTATAATCGGCAGAAGAGTTTCAGGAGCTAAGGCCTGGCTCGGAATGGCAGGGTTTGGTTTTCAGCCTTCCGAATTAGCTAAGCTTGGCACTGTAATGATTTTAGCAGCATTTTTAAGCCGGAAAAATTCAGCTATTGATTCATTTAAGGATATTCTTATTGCAGTTTTACTAGGTTTTATACCAATTATACTAGTTCTGGCAGAACCAGACCTGGGAAGTTCATTTGTCTTTATAGCCCTTATTATTGTTATGCTTTTTTGGAAAGGAATTAGCTTGTTCGGTCTTTTTGTTGTCCTCTCTCCAGCTATTTTGGCAGTGTCCTCATTATTTGGTATATATTATTTCATAAGCGGATTAGTTCTCGTTATTATTAGCCTGTTCATATTTAGAAAAGATATTTTCTTCAGTGCTTCCATTTTTGCAATAAACCTTGCAGTGGGATTTTTTACCAGCTACATGTTAATGGCGCTAAGACAGCATCAGCAGACTAGAATAAGATCGTTTATAAACCCTTCCGCCGATCCGCTAGGTGCGGGTTATAATGCTATTCAGGCTAAAGTAGCTATTGGGTCGGGCGGGCTATGGGGAAAAGGTTTTTTAGCAGGCAGCCAAACTCAGCTTCAGTTTATCCCCGAACAATGGACGGATTTTATTTACTGCGTTATAGGTGAAGAGTTTGGTTTCTTTGGAACAATAATAACGTTAGGGCTCTTCCTTTACTTATTTATAAGAGTATTAAAACTTGCTTGCACTGCAAAAAATGAATTTCTCAGCTTGACGCTGATTGGAATTCTTTCAATTTATTTTATCCATTTTATTGTGAACGTGGGAATGGTGGTCGGAATTATGCCGGTAATTGGTATCCCGCTCCCATTTGTAAGTTATGGCGGCAGTTCTCTGATTGTTAGTATGCTTATGCTCGGTATTGCCGCAAATGTTTATAGAACAAGAAAGAATTACACATAGACATTAAGGAGTATTACTTATTCAGTCAGATAACGGAAATAGAATGAATGCAATAGATAAACTTAATAAAAAAAATCAGGAAGGGAAATTTATTTGTATCGGTTTGGATACGGATATAAATAAACTGCCCCTTTTCGTAAAAGGAAAAGCAAATCCGGTCCTTGAATTCAATAAAGCTATAATTGAAAAATGTTCTGAGTATACGGCTGCTTATAAGTTAAATTTTGCTTTTTATGAAAGAAGCGGTTTTAAAGGCATTCAAACCCTGGAAGATACAATAGCATTAATCCCCGAAGATATCATGATTATTGGCGATGCTAAAAGAGGAGATATAGGTAATACTTCTCAAATGTACGCAGAGGCAATTCTTAGTAAAATGAATTTCGATTCTATAACTGTTAATCCATATATGGGTGAAGATTCCATTGCGCCGTTTATTAAAATCCCCGATAAACTAATTTTCATCTTAGCGCTAACCTCAAATCCGGGAGCTTCCGATTTTGAAAAACAGAAGCTGGAGAACGGATTATATCTCTATCAATTGGTTATTGATAAAGTAAATCAGTGGAACGCAAATTTTAATTGCGGTATTGTTTTCGGCGCTACCAGACCTGAAGAGCTTTATCTAAATATGAAAAGGATAGGGGAATTGCCGGTTCTGCTTCCCGGAGTCGGTGCACAGGGAGGAAACTTTGAAGATGTTCTTAAAATATTTAAAGAATTTAAAAGAAAGAATTTTTTAATAAATGTAAGTCGTGGAATTATTTATAAATCAAATGGTATTGACTTTGCAGAAACTGCTCTCAATGAAATAGTGACCTTGAATGAAAATGCCCGGCTGCTATTAAATGATTAAAAAACAGAGAGAAAACGGGTGAGTTTATGAACGAACATCTGAAAATATTTGAAAAGTTTTTGTATGAGATATGGGAAACGCAAGACTTTGCAAAAGAATTGACTACAAAAGATGGTCAGCCAATTGAAATAATTTATCCCGGGACCGAAAATAAGGATTCAGGCGGTCCTGATTTTAAAAATGCAAGAATCAAAATCGGGAACATTACGTATTCCGGCGATGTGGAAATAGATAATGACTACAATGATTGGAAAAGTCATGGTCACAATATAAATAAAAAATACAATTCCCTAATACTTCACGCAGTCTTAAACAATAATTCCCCAAAAGGGTATGTTATGACCTCCGACGGAAGGAAAGTACAATCTGTTTCGTTAGTATCATTTTTAAAAAATGATCTTATCAAAAATGTTCAAAAAGCTATTCTCTCAGAGCGTACTACAAGGATAAATAAAATGCGCTGTGTAGAGGCTAACCGGCAAATGACAGATAACGACAAGCTGAACTTTATTTATGAGCTTGGTGTGATGAGATTTAAGAAAAAAAGAGATAAATTTTATGAAAGACTTAAGGAAATAATCTTTATTCAGGATATGAAATTAAAGGAGCCTGTTGTTAAATATGAATTAAATGAAAGATTTTATAACAGGGAATTTACTCAGAAAGATTTTTGTCAAAAAATAATCTGGCAGCAATTAGTTTATGAGTCCATTTTTGAAGCATTGGGATATTCAAACAATAAAGAGATTATGAAAATACTTGCTATGGCTGTTAGCATCAAATTTCTTAGTTCTCTTAATAAACATGATTATGTCTCTACTGTTGAATCTGTGCTTTTTAATGTCGGCGGTTTAATGCCGGACATAAATAATCTTCCCGATGAAGAAGTATCTGCTTATGTTAAAAATATGTATGAACATTGGAATGAAATAAAGAATAAATATGATGGTAGAATGTTCAATTCTACTCAATGGCACTTTTTTAGAATAAGACCTCAAAACTTTCCTACTATTAGAATTGCAGGCGGAGCCCGTATTATTAATAAATTAATAAATTCAAATTTAATAGATAAAATGATGGAGGCTGTTGAACAGATAGGAGACTTGACAAAACTTACACAATTATTACGTTCACTGCTTATAGTAAAAGCAGAAGGATTCTGGAGCAGGCATTATATTTTTACTCAAAGTAAGAGAGATCTGATAAATTATTTCATAGGCGCTGAAAGATCGGATGAAATATTAGTAAATATAATACTACCTGTCCTTTCTTTATATTTCGAAATATTCGATAAAAAAGAACTGAGCCAGAAGATTATAAATTTATATCTTAACTTTTATCAAAAAACTGAAAATAATCTTGTTAATGAGGTGTCTGACACTTTGTCTTTGAAAGATGCATGGAAACGAAGCGTATTATATCAGGGGATGATAGAGCTATTTCGGGAATATTGTACTAAAGAAAGATGCCTTGAATGCCTTATAGGTAAAACGGTTTTTAATTGAACTTCTTTAATTGCTGTTAGTCAATTTTTGAATATCATCCCGAAGTTTTGCAGCCCTCTCATATTCTTCAGATTCTATGGCTTCACGTAATTTGTTTTGCAGGGCTGCAATTTGTGCTTCTTTAGACTTTGGCTGGGGTTTTTCATATTTCTCAAAATCTTCAGTAGCAAGCGGATCTTTTTCAGCCTCTTCAGAAGGAATAAAAGCTGCAATTTTCATTACAGATTCAGCCACATAAATAGGAACCTGCGCTCTTACTGCAAGTGCAATTGCATCGCTAGGGCGGCTGTCAATTTCATTTGTCAGCGTGGAAACCTCAAGGATTATTTTTGCGTAGAATGTATTCTCTTTCAGCTCGTCGATTAGCACTTCCATGACTGTTGCTCCTAAATTATCAATAACCTGTTTAAGCAAATCATGCGTAAGTGGTCTAGGCGGTTTAATCCCCTCTATTTCAAGAGCAATTGCCTGTGCTTCAAAAGAGCCTATAATTATAGGCAGCCTTCTAAGTCCATTCACTTCTTTAAGTAAAATTGCATATGCTCCGCCTGTAGACGGACTGGAAGATAATCCCAAAATTTCACATTGAATTTTCTTCAAATAAATCTCCTAACTCTTTATATTTTAATCTTTTTGATTTCTTTTGTTAAAGCTGGAAGTATATCTAATATATCTCCGACAATTCCATAATCAGCAACACTGAATATTGGCGCATCTTTATCTTTATTTATAGCAACAATATACTTAGAAGAAGACATTCCTGCAAGATGTTGAATTGCACCCGAAATACCACATGCTATATATAATGAAGGAGAAACTGTCTTGCCTGTCAGCCCTATCTGATCTGAATGAGGCATCCATCCTGCGTCAACAACTGCCCTTGAGGCGCCTACTGTTCCGCCTAATGCTTCTGCTAAGTTCTCAACTAAATAAAAATTCTGAGGATTTTTTAGTCCCCGTCCTCCTGAAACAATTATATCAGCTTCTGCCGGGTCTAATTTTCCATTCAATTTCTTTATCTCCACAACTCGTGCCTTCAAATCGGGCAAAGCAGCGTCTTTAACTGTAATATTTAGTTCGGCTGCTTTATCAGTCATAACGGGTTTGAATACATTTGGTCTGATTGCTAATACTTTTATTGCGCTTTTTAATTTGACTTCAATTAAAGCCTTTCCTGCATAAACAGGGCGTACGGCTGTAATATCTCCAAAAGAAGAGTCAACTTTTATACAATCTACTATACAGCCCGCATTTAATCGAACACTAACACCTGGAGCAAGATCCCTGCCTAAAGCAGTATCCGGGAAAACAATATAATCGGCTTCTGCTTCTTTTGCATGATTTATAATTAATTCCCTGTAAGCGGAAGAGGAATATAGTCCCAACTTGATATTTTTATAATGAGTTACATTTGTTATTCCATACTTTGAGATTTCATTTAAATTTTCTATTTCATATCCAATTGCAATAGCCTCGGCGTTAAGGTTAAGCTGGGAAGCTAATTTAGAAACAAGACTTAAAACTTCGAACGATACTTTTTTAAGTTTGCCTTCCCTTTGTTCAAGGATTCCAATTATTTTTTTTCCCATAAAATTTCAAATCCATTATATAACGTTAGCTTCTTCATGTAATAATTTAACAAGCTCAATAACGGCAGAAATGTCCGTGCTTAGAATTCTTCCAGGCTGTTTTTCAGGTAGTTTATACATCTTAACTATTTCAGTAAGGTTTTCCGTCTGTAAGGCTGGTTTTTCATGGATTAATTTTTTTTTAGCTGAAATGATGCCTTTTAACGATGCGTAGCGAGGTTCATTTAATCCTTTCTGAGTGGTGATGATGGCAGGGAGTTCTGTCTCAACAACTTCTATTCCGCCTTCAATTTCACGCTCAGCAATAATTTTATTATTTTCGATTTTAAGGCGTATAACAAAACTGACGCAGTTAAATCCTAAAAACTCTGCAGTAAGCTGTCCGGTAATTGCATTGTTATAATCTACAGATTGTTTTCCGAAAAAGACAATTTCATAATTTTGAGTTTTTAACTCTTCGGTTAATGCCTTAGCAATTGCAAAAGAATCTTTAGAAGAATCATCCTTCAATAGAATACCTTTATCTGCACCCATTGCCAATGTTTTCCTGATTGTTTCCTTATTGGCTTCCGTGCCGATACTTATGACAGTAACTTCACCGCCAAATTTTGCTTTTGTTTTTAATGCTTCTTCAACTGCATATTCATCATAAGGGTTTATTGAATATGTAATACCGAATGGGTCTATAGATTTTCCGTCCGAACCAATTTTTACTTTTATCGTAGTTTCCGGTACATGGCTTACACATACAGCAATGTTCATTTACGCTCCGTTTTAATCTTTTATTTTATATAAAAAATATAACAATACGACCATATAAAATCAAACCAGACATGTTTTCCGGCAAACCGGGAGGGTAATTTATATTTCATACCGATACCGCTCATTTTACATCTATTAAATTAAGCAGTAAATCATTGCAGGATTTCTATTATAGATTGTAAGATTAATAGCCCAATGATTTGATAATTTGATTTCTAAAACATGAATTTATTGTTACACAATATATAAAATCATGTTATATTACCTGCCGGAGTAATTCCGGGTAATTAAATTATTCTTTAAAATAATAGTATAATTATTTATTTTTTAAACATGGAAAATGAATTAGAAAATAAACCTGTTGGGAATATAGATGCAGCCGTCAATGAGGAAGTTACAGTCGGGCTTGAATTCCGTGTTATACTATTTAATGATGATTGGCATACGTTTGACGATGTAATATTTCAACTTATTAAAGCTATTAATTGTTCATACGAAAAAGCAAGGGCACATGCTTTTGAAGTACATGTAAAAGGAAAGTCCATTGTGTTTAACGGACAAATGAAAGACTGCTTAAAAGTTTCTTCAGTGCTGGAAGAAATTGCATTAACCACTCAAATTATTTCATAGTATAAATCTAAATTCAAACGAATTAAATATTACTTAGTATATCTCGCCGAGATAGTAAGTTAAAATTCATTGTTTGTCCCTTCACTTATCTTTATATTTATAATTGGATTTTAAATAAGTAAGGTTAAAATGTGAAAAAATTAAGAGACGATATTCGAAATATTGCCATTATAGCTCATGTTGACCATGGGAAAACTACATTAGTTGATCACATGCTGAAACAAACAGGCGCATGGAGAGCAAATCAGCATGTAGATAAAAGAGTTATGGACTCCAACGCCTTGGAAAAAGAGCGCGGTATAACAATTTTGGCTAAAAATTTAAGTGTGAAATATAAAGGAGTAAAAATAAATATTATTGATACGCCCGGTCACGCCGACTTTGGAGGAGAAGTTGAAAGAACGCTTAAGATGGTTGATGGAGTGCTTCTGCTTGTTGATGCGGCAGAGGGGCCGCTTCCGCAGACAAAATTTGTTCTTAAGAAATCCCTGGATCTTGGTTTAAAACCAATTGTTGTTATAAACAAAATTGATAGAAAAGACGCCAGGCCAAATGAAGTATTAAATGAGGTGTTTGATTTATTCATTTCACTTGGCGCTACTGAACAACAGCTCGACTTCCCTTATGTATTCGCAATTGCAAAGATTGGTGTTGCAAAAACAAATTTGGAAGATGAGAGTGATTCTCTGCTACCTCTTTTCGACTTAATTGTTAAAGCTGTACCCGCACCGGAATCACTACCTGACGAACCATTCCAGATGCTCATTTCCGCAATCGATTATAACGATTACCTTGGGAGAATTGGAATCGGAAGAATTCAATGCGGTATAATAAAGATGGGCGATAATGTGGTCCTTGTCGCTAAAGACGGCAAAAAAACAAATTCAAAAATTTCTAAATTATATGCATTTGAAAATATTAGGAGAGTAGAAGCTGAAGAAGTTTCGGCAGGCGATATTGGCGCTATAGCAGGTTTTGAAGATGTGGATATCGGCGATACTATTGCAAGTCCTTTGAAGCCGGAAGGTCTTCCTTTCGTCGATATTGATGAGCCGACGATTACGATGAACTTTATGGTTAATAATTCTCCCTTTGCGGGAACAGAAGGGAAGTATGTAACTACACGTAATATAAGTGAAAGACTTTCCAAAGAATTAAAATCCAATGTAAGTTTAAAAGTTGAAATGACCGATTCGCCTGATTCATTTAAAGTAAGCGGCAGAGGGGAACTGCATCTTGCAATTCTTGTCGAGAATATGAGACGTGAAAGTTATGAACTTCAGCTTAGCAAGCCGGAAGTGATAATGAAGAAAGTGCTCGATGTTCTCTGCGAACCTATGGAGCATGTAATTATAGATGTTCCAGAAGAGTTTGTAGGAGTTGTAATAGAAAAACTTGGCAAACGTAGAGCAGAAATGAAAAATATGCTTACCTTTAACGAAAATACACGACTCGAGTTTATTATTCCTTCAAGAGGTTTAATAGGGTATCGTGCAGAATTTATGACCGATACTAAAGGAACCGGGATTCTTCATCATAATTTTAACGGGTACGAACCATTTAAAGGAGAGATTGCCCATAGACAAAGAGGTGCACTGGTTGCAATGGAAACGGGAATGGCATCTGCATATGCAATGTTTAAACTTCAGGAACGTTCGGTGTTTTTTATTGAAGCCGGTACAAAGGTATATGAAGGAATGGTAGTGGGTGAAAATTCAAGAGCAAACGATATGCATGTTAATGTGACCAAAACCAAACAGCTTACAAATATGCGTGCATCAGGTGCGGATGAAGCTATAAGGCTTGAACCGCCTACACTTATGACTCTTGAACAAGCTATCGAATGGATTACGGATGATGAATATGTTGAAGTTACTCCTGAAAGTATTAGAGTCAGGAAAAGGTATCTTACTGAAATGGATAGAAAAAATGCAAGATTGGCAGCCAAACAAAAAGAAACCGAAGAAATTTCATGATTAAAAGTTTTATAAAATATTTTATATCTAATTTAATAAAAAGAGGTTAAGATGCCTGAACAGGTAATTAATGATTTGAAACCTGAAATTTTGTGGGAAAGATTTTACGAAATAACAAAAATACCTCGCCCTTCAAAGAAGGAAGAAAAAATATTAAAGTATTTTAAAGATTTATTTTCCTCACTAAATGTTCCTTTTAAGCAGGATAAAACTGGAAATATAATAGCTTATGTACCAGCAACAAAAGGTCATGAAAAGGCTACCGTTGTTATTCTTCAGGGGCATGTTGATATGGTTTGTGAAAAGAATAAAGGTACCGTGCATGATTTCGATAATGATGCTTTGAAATTAAAAAATGTCGATGGCTGGATAGCTGCCGAAGGTACAACACTCGGCAGCGATAATGGGATAGGTATTGCCGCCGCCGCCGCAATTATTTCTGATAAAGATGCCGTACATGGTCCCATAGAAATTCTTCTTACAGTTGATGAAGAAACCGGCTTGACCGGCGCTAATGAATTGGAACCTAAATATTTAAGTGGTAAAATTCTTTTGAATCTTGATTCCGAAGAAGACGGAACTTTTTATGTCGGTTGTGCAGGCGGAATTGATACGGAAGGTATATTCCAACTGGAGTTTGAAGATACTCCTGCCGGTTATAGTGCTTTTGAGTTAATGATTTCAGGTCTAAAAGGCGGTCATTCCGGTTCTGAAATAAATGCAGGCAGAGCAAACGCAATTAAACTGCTCGCAAGAACATTAATAGAACTCGATGCTACCGAATATAAGCTTGGTTTCCTTACCGGCGGAAGCAAGCGTAATGCAATACCAAGAGAAGCTGATGCCTTAATATTTATTAAGACATCTCTGATTTCCCAAGCTGAAAAATTGATAAAAGAATTTGAAGCAAAACTGATTTGCGAATTTAAAACATCGGATGGCGGTTTAAAAGTTGAATTGAAAAAATTATCTTCCGGCACAAATAAGATCATTACTGAAGAATTTAGGAAGAAAATAATAAATACATTAATGGCAATTCCGCATGGTGTTATATCAATGAGTCAGGATATTCCGAATCTCGTTGAGACATCAACAAATCTCGCTACAGTGACTTTTGATAAAAATATTTTAACAATCGGAACAAGTCAAAGAAGTTCAATTGAAAGCGCTAAAGACTATATAGTGCAATCCGTAACTTCCGTTCTTGGTTTAGCAGAAGTGAAAATTATATCAGCGGACGGCTACCCGGGTTGGAAACCGAATATTAATTCCGAAATTCTAAATATTTCTAAAAAAGTTTATCTGGATTTATTTAAATCCGAACCGGAAATAAAAGCAATTCATGCGGGTCTGGAATGCGGTTTATTAGGTGATAAGATAGAGGGTCTTGACATGATTTCATTTGGGCCCACAATCACCGGCGCTCATTCACCCGATGAAATGGTAAATATTAAGACTGTTGATAAGTTTTATGAATTGTTGAAGGGCATCTTGAAAAAGATTGCCTCCTGAAGAAATGCTTTCATTTATTCATCGGCTAATATAAGAGCAATGCTTTTACAAAATAGTTTAAGAAGTTTTTGGCTTAAAATTTAAGTGCAATTATTCTTAATCCCGATTTATCGTGAGTGAAATATTTGTGGTATTGCTATAAACATGTAATAAGTTGGGCTTGTTTAACTAAGAACATAATGAACAGCGGCATGCTTTATAAATTTCTTCGTAACCGTAATCGATTGTTAATTCTACACCCGCAGCAATATTCCTGCAAGCGCCAAGTTTAAGACCATCATTATCAGTTTCTAAAACTTCACAATTAAAATCGCATTTGTGGTTAATATATTTTATTTTTTGAGTTTTAGTTGTGTCAAGATAAGAATTTTCATTCCAAAAGATATATACATTGCCTTCTTCTTCGCGTCTAATGCATTCTTCTTCGGAAATAACTTCTCCATCAATAAGCATTATTTCACTTCCGCAGGGAATATCAACCGTAGCAAAGATGCCTGAACCGTGAATAGCGGATGGTTTGACTATTACAAAATTTTCGTAGTTCGAATTCAATTTATTAAATCCTTTTATATTATATCAGGTCTTTTAATTTAGAAATCAATTCTCTAAAAACCAAATGGTTGACTCATGTTACGAAAAAAATATTTACTACAGCCATTTTTATCGAATAGAAATTGGAATTATTGGCAGCAGAATCTTAGCAAGGTATTATATAGTGAAAAATATTTTTTTAATTATCATGAATCTTGCATGACCGGAAGGCAGGAATCGGGTAATATGAAGCACGCTGCTTATGTGATTTTGTATGAATTTGAACTCCTTCTCTCAAATTTAAACTGATTTTTTACTAAATTACAATTGTATTTCAATAATATAATCTTTTTAAATAGGTTTTCTATATGATTGTTATTCTTCGCCCAAATACTGATGAAAATTCAGTTGCATTCAAAAAAACATGGAAATTTCTTGAAGAGCTTACTAATATAAGACTGCAAAAAAATATTGTTGTCGGGAAATTTCAACGTTTAACTGAAATTTATTTGTTCGGCGACACTGCAGCAATCAATCAAGAAGCTGTTAAAGCTTTACCTGCGGTGGAAAGAGTAGTTCGGATTTCACAGGAGTACAGGATACTCGGCAGGCATAAAGATTCCAAAAGGCTGACCGGGTTTGATTATAACGGGTTGCATTTTGATCAGGAAACACTTAATATTTTTGCAGGGTTGTGCGCTGTCGATTCAAAAGAGAGCGTTGAATTAATGATGAAAGCATTAAAGGAAAATAAACTTACCTGTACAAGGATGGGGGCATATAAGCCGAGGACCAATCCTTACTCTTTCCAGGGGCATGGCAAGGATTGCCTTCCTTATGTATTTGAGCTTGCGGGAAAGTACTCTATTAAAGTTATTGCGATGGAAATTTTGCATGAGAATCATATCCAGGAAATTGACGAGGCATTGGAGGTGACCGGCAGGCCTACTGGAGTAATTTTTCAGGTGGGTACCCGTAACACACAGAACTTTGAATTATTGAAGGCAATAGGCAGACAAAATGAATATCCTGTCCTTCTTAAACGCGGGTTTGGTATTACACTAAATGAATCGCTTAATGCTGCCGAATACCTTGCCAGCGAAGGAAACTCTAAAGTAATTTTTTGTTTAAGAGGTATGAAAACTTCTTTCTCGGAGCCGCATAGGAATATGGTGGATTTTAGCATAGTGCCGGTGCTTAAGAGATTAACGAGAATGCCTGTTTGTATTGATCCTTCTCATTCCATCGGTTCGAGGGAAGCATCTCCTGACGGCATTCTTGATATTTTCCATGTTACGGCGCAGGGAGTTATTGCTGGTGCAAATATGATACTTGTAGATTTTCATCCTGAGCCGGCAAAAGCATTGGTTGATGGTCCGCAGGCATTATTATTAAAGGAACTTCCTAAGTTTATAGAAGATATCAAAATTGTAAGACAAGCTTATGAAAAACGGAGGAATCTTTTTAAAGGCACAAAATCTGTAAAATAAATTATATCTACAGCCAAATTCGATTACGGAAATATTTGAACTTTACCACTCTCTAAGCAGATAAGCTTTACAGTGAAAGTGTTGGCAAATATTGCTTGCCTTAGTTATAAGAAGAGAGTCAAAAAATTAAAGGATATAAATGAAAAAAGATGAACCAGGTAATTTCTTTCGGAATATTCCTTCTGAAATACATGAAGAAATAATTGAAAAAGTTCTAAATAAAGGTAACTTGAGTATCGAAAGAATAATTTCGCATGGACACTCTTCACCCGCTAATTCCTGGTATAATCAGGATCAAAATGAATGGGTAATGGTACTTCAAGGGCAGGCAAAGCTTTTGTTTGAAGGAGAGATAGATACAATATCGCTTTCTGCCGGTGATTATATAAATATTCCAAAACGTGTAAAACACCGCGTTGAATGTACAACGTCAAATAATGTTACTATCTGGCTGGCAGTATTTTATAATGATAATTAAATAATATTGAGGTGTTCCGGCATGAAACGGGCAGAAAATTTATTACAATATTCTACACAGGAATTTGTGGAATATTTAAAATCTAACCAAATCCGCAGGTTCTATTTTGTCTTTGATAGGAAAAAGAAAAAGGTTATTAGCTCCCATAGAATTTTAAAACCAATTGCTGAATTTATAAATTCCGATAAAAGAGATTTCAATTTTCATGAAGGTTTATTTTTTCAGATAACAAAAGAATATGATACACTTCAGGGAGCTTTTGTGCATCGTACTAACAGGGGGCAGGCAGCTGGCGGTATACGCTATTGGAGTTATAATAATATGGAAGATTACATCCGCGACGGTTTAAGGCTTGCTAAGGGTATGACGCATAAAAATGCTCTTGCAGGAATTTGGTGGGGCGGCGGTAAAGCTGTAATGGCGCATAACCCTGCGTTTGATAAGTATGATCCTGTTATAAGAGAATCAATCTACAAAGAGTTCGGGGAACTTATGACGTCATTGCGCGGCTGTTATGTGACTGCCGAGGATGCTGGGACGAACGTAACTGATATGGCAAATGTTTATTCTAAAACCCGTTTTACAACTTGCATCCCTTTTGAGCTTGGCGGGAGCGGCAATCCTTCTATTCCTACTGCAAGAGGAGTAGTTGCAGGCATGAAGGCTGCTTTAAAATTTTTATCGGGCGATACTCTAAAAGATAAAACTATTGCTATTCAAGGAACAGGTAATGTCGGGACACCGCTTATTAAATATTTATTTGAAGAAAAAGTAAAAAAAATTATTGCAGTAGATATTTCAATTGAAAATGTTGAAAGGGCAAAGGATGAATTCCCGGTAACGAACCTTGATATTCATGTAGTTGATAAAAATAATTTATCTATATTCGGCACAGAATGCGATATCCTTTCCACATGTGCAACCGGGGCTATCTTGAACCCGGCAACCATTCCTTTAATCAAAGCAAAGATTGTCTGCGGCGCTGCTAATAACCAGCTTGAAGATCCGGACAAGGATGGGAAGTACTTATTTAAAAGAGGAATAATTTATATTCCTGATTTTCTTACAAATAGGATGGGGATTGTAAATTGTGCAAATGAACAATACGGATATGTAAATAGCGATCCGTTTATTGAAAGACATTTTTCAACGGAATGGGAACGTTCAATCTATAAAATGGTATTAATGGTATTGATAAAATCCCAAAAAAAAGATCAGCATACGGGAAAAGTTGCTGTTAAACTGGCTGATAAATTATCAAAAGAAAATCACCCGATATTTGGTCATAGAGGGCAGCAGATAATAGATTCACTTGTGGAAGACAAATGGAATGAAAAGAATTAAACCAAACGTATAGGTCAGCTTGACAAGCTGGCTTTCATAGTTTACGAACCTGTCTATTAGGCATTAGAATTTCATCTCTGCATCTTCAACTTGTGCAGGCTTGAACGGGAACTTAAAATAGTAGAAGTCTTTATCCTCAATAACAATCTCATTCATTGTTAAAAAATATTTGTAAACCTGTTGTGCAGCGCTATCTTTGAAATAGGGTAAATAAAGGGAATCTTCAAAATATATTTTGGGCAGCCTGATTTTTTTGTGAGAAACAAGGTAAGCCATATCGATTAAAATTTTCCTTGTAAAATTTCTATCATCTTTCCTAAGATATAATGTTCGCATAATAATTAAATATTCTTCATCTGTTATAATATAGAAATTAAATTAAACTTTAATTGAAAGAAAGAAATAATAGAGATATTATCACTTAAAACCAATATGCTGCCTGCAAGCCAACCCTTTTGCTGGAAATGTTAGGGGCAACCGACAACAGGGTAACACGTTGTTTTAAGCCATGTAATTTCAGGGTAATTATTCGCAATTACTGTCAAAGTTGCCGCAATATGTCCAGATGGAAAGAAATAATATTTTGGCTGATTTTTCTGATATCCTTCTATACTCGGGAAAAACTGCCAATGCCATCCGTAATTTGATGCGTAAGCAGGGCTTTGCCGTCAGGTTACTCGTTTTAACCCTTGCACCAATAAGCCGGTTGAAAGAACGGATTCTACAATATCACTTGCAGTCCTTAATACAATCGGGTCATCACAAATTAAGCCGTAAGAAGCAAATAAGCCCGCAAGAAAAAAATGAAATCTGCTATCACCAATATCAACAGATAAATTCGAAGCTGTTTGATAAATGTTCGATTTAACGTATAATTAACTATCAACTTTCCAGCCGGATTGATCAACTTTTTACCATTCTTGCAGGAATGGACTGAATAACCTTATAAATCCATTCTTATCGGAAGAACCACTGTAGGAACTCCGCTCCAGTGCAGATTTCTTTGTATTGCAAATGCGGTTTCATTATGAAGCAATTTGTGATAAAATTTTTCTTCCTCGAAAGCAAGTTTTCCACTGAAAATCATTGAATGACTAAATTCTTTGGACGTTTTTATACATAAATCGGTCGCGGATTTAATCACATCCGTTCCGACTCCCATCCTATAGTCTGCTGCAAAACCAAGGCTTCTTGCTAGATCAACATATTTATTTAAAAATTTCTCTACGGCAATTTTGTGCTGATCAAGCCCCTCCTCGCCCTTAAACAATCCCTGATCGACAACAGAAAC
The DNA here is from genome assembly GCA_964618785.1 of uncultured Ignavibacteriaceae bacterium. Lineage (GTDB taxonomy): Bacteria > Bacteroidota > Ignavibacteria > Ignavibacteriales > Ignavibacteriaceae > FEN-1297. Next base: position 24,079 of record CAZUCY010000022.1, read on the forward strand.
TGAGATAAAAATAAAATTTTTATAAAAATCAGGAAATTGATTAACGATTGTTAAAAATGTATGTATTCCGAAACCATTATAACCGCTTACTAATTGAATGGCAGTCATTTTCTTATCGTCAACAGGTGCTTTATTCGGTTCACCTAACGTGGGAATATCAATTAAAAGAAGATCAAACTTCTTCATATCTTCTTTTACTTTATTATAATGATTTCTTATTATGTAGCAAAGACAAATTACTATAGATGTAAGCACAAGTGTCAGCCATCCGCCTTCTAAAAACTTTTCGAAAATAGTGATAATCAAAATCGTTAAACATAAAGTGAGACCAGTAAGGTGGACGCTCAAATGTTTTTTCCACTCTTTTTCTTTTTTTCTATGTGTAATAAAGAATCTTGACATGCCAAATTCCGAAAGAGAAAAAGTCAGGAACACATTTATAGAATACATAACCACAAGAGCTCCTATACTACCATGTGTATAAAGCAGTAAACCTAACGCGGCAGAGCCAACCATGACAATGCCGTTCTGCATAGTTAATCTTTCAGAAAATGCTGCAAAACGATGAGGTAACCAGGAATCTACTGCCATATTAGCCATTACTCTTGGAGCATCAATAAAACCGGCTTGCGCGCCAACAAGCAGAAGTGCGCCTTCCGAAAAGATTGTTATCACAGCAAGCGTTTTTCCAAAACCCCATGAACTAAATAAAGTATCAGCCAAAACTGAATTCAGGGTTCTGCCTTCCGTCACTTTTACATTAAATAACAAGTAACATAAAAATAATCCACCTGCTGTAATTGCAAGAGAGCTTGCCATATAAATCATTGTACGTTTACCGGTTTTTACTTTTGGGTCACGCATGATCTGAAGTCCATTCGAAACTGCTTCAATACCTGTATATGTTCCACCTCCTAAAGAGTAAGCCCTAAGCAGCAGCATCAATATTCCCCAAAAGCCGATATTGGTAATATCCTGATGCAAGTTCGAATGAAAACTATGTAATACTGGCTTGACTTCGCCAATGTGACTGAATATTCCGTATCCTAATAAAACTATATGTGTTGCAATGAAAGTTATGAATATTGGCGCTAACCAGGTAATCGATTCTTTAATACCTCGAATATTCAAAACGATCAGAAGAATAATCAATACCGAAGCAAACAAGAGTTTGAAACTTTGCAATTGTATAGGAAGATAACTAAAGATTGCATCAGAACAGGCGGCAATTGAAACTGTAATCGTTAGGATGTAATCAACAAGTAAAGCCGAACCGGAAATAACTCCAGCTTCATCGCCGAGCATATGTGTTGCAACAATATAACCGCCTCCGCCGTGAGGGAAATGTTCTATTATCCTTGAGTAGGCATAAGAAATAATAAATACGGTTAATGATGTAGCTAATGCTAATAGGAGGGCAAGGTAGGTATGGCTTCCTAAAGCTCTGAATGCTTCTTCAGGTCCATATGAAGAAGAAGACAATCCATCGGCTCCGAGACCAATCCAAGCTAATACGGGGATTAACGCAATTTTATGAAAGATCCCCGGGTCATTAATATTGCGTGGCGCGCCAAATATTGCAGTTTTAACACGAGAATAAAAAGAAAATTGTGGTTCGAAATTATCCTGCATAGTTTAGTTATTCTATTACCAATAAAAAATAAAAAATCGTTTTTTTTGCATTTGCTATGGGGTCAGATCCCCGCGTTTTAAACAGGCTCCATGCAACCACCTACAAAAGAATTTTTAGTTATTTGCTCTAACAACTAAACTATCCGCCTATCAAAATTAACGAAATAAAAATAAAGATATTACATCGAATTAAAAAACAAAATATTATTTTTAGCCCAGAATCGCTTAAAAAATAAAGCAACTTAAATAGTTTAATTAAAAGTACATTAAATCGTACATCGGCTCAAAAAGGATTTAACCAACCATATAGCTTATATAATAAATATGTCTTTTATGTATTAAGTTATACTAAAAAAAAAACTTCTTATAATGTACGTTATAAGAATAATTCAATTATATTTTAAAAGGAAACCGGGTTCTATGGCAAGAAGAAAAAAAACCGACTCAAGACTTCAACTTTAAGAATTCCGGTTTCACACACTAACTCCACCTTAATCAATTGGTGTTATTTTAGCAAAATGAGTTTTTTTGTCTGTAAAAAATTACCGGACTGCATTCGGTAGAAATATATACCGCTTGATAGATTATTTCCAGAAAATTGCACTGAATAATTTCCTGCAGATTTCTCTGTATTGACTAACGTATTTACATATTTTCCAATAGCATCATAAATTTTTATTGTAACGAGTCCCGCTTTTTGAAGTGAATAATTTATGGTTGTTGTCGGGTTGAACGGGTTCGGATAATTCTGATTCAGTACGTATCCGCCTGGAACTTTATTATCCATATGAACTGCGGTAACTTCACCGGTTAACTGTACAAGTTCAATTCCATCTCCGATTCCAAGATTTCTGGAATATTGTTTTTGAACTGCATTGTTCCATACTTCATGAACTCCAAGACTCTGCAGACGTACGCCATCACCACTCGGTGCATAAAACGTTCCACTTGGAGGATTATCCGCCAATGCCGCTTCGCGAAGATAATTGTCAAGGGAGCCGTATACAAATACAAAATTTGGATCAATTGCCTGTTCAGTCCGGAGAAAATCAAGAGCTACGGATTCAATTGCAACATTATCCTGGGAAAGAAAGAGGCTGCAAGTCCAATTATCATTAAACGGTGCGGATAACCATTTAGTGCTGTTGGAAACGGGGGTTGTTCCATGCTCATCCGGCTGTGCATAAAGTGCGTCAATTAAAAAAAGCATTGTTTTGCCGCCAAGATCTTTATGTCCCATTAGATCAACAAGCGGATTATAAGAGCCCATCGGCCGCCCGTTCCATATTGTGGAAGGGGTCCATCCATCAGGGGTTTCATGAACTACAACATACGCATGTACTCCGGCAGCATGCGGCGCCCATATATAAGGATGACCAAAATCATCGTCAACGCTCAGAGAGCCAAAATGATTTTTAGCGGTGGCAGTCATACCGGCATAACTATGACCCTTGAGATTAGCAAGATTAATAAGATAAGCGGCTTGAGTGGCTACAGTTGGAAGAAATGTTGGATTTCCGCCTTTTGCCGAGACGGTAGTATCTTTCTCAATTACTAATGGTTGTGACCAATGGATTTGTGCGCTTGAATCGCGGACGTAAAGTTCTCTGCCGTTCAACTTAGTCCAACCCACAAAATGGACATGTGGAAATTCAGCTATACATGTTTTATAGATAGGATCTGTAGCAAATCTTACTATGTCGTAGAAAGAAATATTGCTATCCGGAACGCCGGCATTATTTACCAACTGCTTTAGCAAACTGAATACCATTTGCGGCGTGGCTACAGATGTGTTACCCGGATTACCGGGTCCCGTCGAATTATTTAAATTAATTTTTACAGCAATTTTTTCACCCGCCTGGTACCCGATATTTCCTTTTCCGTGCTGCAGGTTAAAATATTTAAAAAGTGAAATCCATGCCGCTGAATCGGTTGTTTGTCCGCTTAGTGAACGCAGCGATCTTGAAAGCATTGAATCAACAACAGCCTGATGCGTATGATCAGCATCCCACCAGTTGCCGGTTTTTCCGTCCCAGGTTGTAACAGAGGGGTCATGCATCCAGACAACCCTTCCCGGGAATATTCCCCTTGCGATTCCTATCGGGCTGTTGGCAGAATCAGTCGGCACAAATACGGAATCGTTTGATGATTTTGTCTGTGCATAGAAACCGGTATTTGATTTTAATATTGTAAATAATCCAATAATTAAAGCGGCCATTACAAATAAAATTGCATACCCGGTTCTGGAATTCCGAAAATGAATCCGCGCTTTCTTATAAGAAAAAACTGCAGCAGCTAATCCAGCAACATATACTAAGAAACCACTCGCTATCGGAGCCGCTATTTTCATACACGGGTACTGTGCACGGCTTGGCTTTGGAATTACGCGTACTAAAATCCACACGATAGCTGCGATTCCAATTATAGGAAATAATAATTTCGCCATACCAGTAGGATTTTTAAAGCCCCTGAACTTTCCTGTTTTCGGACAGGTCCTAATAAATTTTGTAAAGAATGATTTCACCTTTAACCTCATAATATTTTTATTAATACTATAATTAGTTCTAAAATTATTCTATATGTGCCTAACCATAACTACCTGATCACCGTGATAAGCAATTACCTGGTCGGGTTTTTCTTCTATTTTTATCCCTGAACCGTGTCCCTCGCTAACCCAGACGACACGAAACGTGCGCTTTCGCAACATGCCCGGAAAAGAGCCTTTACGTTTGCCGATCGTTAAAGTCTGTTTGGATTCATTCCACTGAATCGGTATAGTGGAATAGGCACCTTTTTCATAGTTGTAATTGTCGTTTTCATCCTCGTACAGTTCGAACTTGCCGTTAATACCTGTATATATGCGCAATTCTATCGGATCAGCCGGCTTTTCTGCAGCATATTGCATGAATGGCCCCATTGGAACAATTGAACCGGCTTTAACGTATACAGGAATAGTCTCTATAGGTGAAGGCGCATCTATCGTCTGTCCGCTTGAAAGTTTTTTGCCCGTCCAGAAATCATACCAATTGATTGATTTCGGAAGATAAACTTTTCTTGTTTTAGCGGAGTTCCCCGAATCACCGCCCTTGCTGTATAATTGCTCAGTAACGGGATTCACAAGAAACGCAGGGCCAAACATATATTGATCCTGTATGTTATTTATTGCAGCATCCGTTCGGAAATCAAAAGCAAGCGCGCGCATAATGGTATAACTTTCACTTGTTACTTTCCAGGCAAGTGAATAAATATATGGCATGAGGCGGTAACGAAGATTGTCATATTTCAATAGTATTGCTTTTGTATTTGTATCCCAGTTATTAGAAAATAATGCTCTTTCACCTTTCCCATGAATCCTGAATATAGGGCAAAAAGCGCCAAATTGGAACCAGCGGGTAAACAGCTCCCTATTAGACGGCGTTGACCAATCGGGGGAATTCCAATCCAGATGGTAGCCGCCGATATCCGACGTCCAATAGGGTATTCCGGTTACACAAGCATTTAATGCTTGCGGAACTTGAATTTTATATGAATGGAAAGTACATGTTATATCAGACGACCACAAAGTAGCAGCATTCCGCTGTTCGCCTGCGAAGGATTGCCGTATAAGGAAAAATGCACGTTTGCCCGGAATATTGGTTCTCCAGTTTTTATATAAGCCTTCCGAATGCATCAGCGAATAAGTATTGAAATAATCTATCCCTTTACCAATTGCAAAATCAGCTTGTCTTCGTGCATCCAGTAATGTACCATTATCCGGTTCGCATTGATCAACCCACCATGCATCCCATCCGTAAGGGGCTATCAGCAAATCTTTAGCCTGTCTCCAATAAATGTCTCGCGCACTCGCGCTGTGAGCATCGTAATAATTATCCATAGTATGAGTCATTGCATTATCCCAGGTAATATCTGTTAATCCTCCTGAGTTTTGTAATTCATCGTAATTTTTCGTACCCTTTGCGAAAACAGGCCAGATAGAAATCATTGCATGGATATTTGCTTTATGTAATTCATCAATCATAGCTTTGGGATCGGGATACCTGGTTGGATACATAATATGTGAGCCGATAACATTGGGTTCCCAATAAAACCAATCCTGAACAATACAATCTATAGGAATATTATTGTTTCTATAATTATTCTTTACCGACAAAACTTCTGCCTGACTTTTATATCTATCCTGCGATTGGAAAAGCCCAAATGCCCATTTAGGAAACATAGGTACCTGCCCCGTAGTCTCACGGTACAAAGCAATAATTTTATCGAATTCCGGTCCATAGAAAAAATAATAATCGATCATCGTGCCGCTTTCAGATACATATTTATATTTAGTATTTCCTGCCTCGGCGCCGAAGAATTTGGATGCTGAATAGTTGTCCCACATTAGCCCGTAACCTTTGGTTGATAAGAGCACCGGTATAGCTTCGTCCATATATTTAATTGCTAAATCCTGGTTACGCCCTTTATAATTCATAGCTAATGAATCAACCGGATGGCAGCCTAACCCAAACAAGGCTTCATCCATTGTTGATTTAAAAAGTGTTTCGCAATTATAAGTACTAATGCCGGCAATAGTAGCTGGCGTTATCTTTTTTGCAGCGGAATCATCTTCTGCAAGAATAACTATATCAGATAATGTTAAATAACTGATTGAATTAGTCAATTTATTAACTTTTATTTTTATTCTTCCCGTAGAAATAATAACTTCATCAGTGTTTTCGGTAAGATTAAATAATGGGGGAGTATCCCATGAATTATTTATTACCAATGAAGATTTTTGAGGAAAAGCATTTAATAAAGTATATTTTATTTCAATAATATCATCTTTGCAAATTTTAACTTTCATTACACCCTTATCTAAAATAAAAGTAATTCCGTCTTTATCTTTTGCATAAGATGCTACCGAAGCTTCGGCAGTTGAAATTAAAGCAATAATGCCGATTATTATAAGAACTGTAACAAATTTAGCTTTAATCAAAATTAATTTTATTAAATCTGTACTTATTATTTTCATTCAGTTTTCCTTTCCGATGTTAATAAAAAAAATTAGTTTTCCCATATTTTGTGATATAGGACAATATTCAACAATATTTAACAGTACAATATATATAATAAATCCTGCAAATTATTAAACTTTCAATTTTTTACAGGCATTATTCCTTCTTTAGTCATTTTTATGGGCTCTATTGTCCCATCCAGGTTGTATTCAAGATATTCCACACATACTCTTCGTTCATAGGGGCTTGACCCTTGAACATGATATAACAAATACCCTTTATTCCTAATCTAATGAAGAACAATAGCTATATTATGCTTCCCCTTTATTGTTGAAGCTATTGAATAGTCTGTTTGTTTCTTTCCATCAAAAGTAAAAGATTTAATTGTTTTACCTTTTCCTTTTATTGAAATATTCAATTTAGAATTACGGTAAGTAATATTTTTTAATTCAATCGAGCCGATTTCCCCGGGTAAAAATGGAGTAAATGACAAAGATTTATTATTAAACCTCATTCCAAATAAACCATCAAGAACCATAGAAATATAAGCTGTTGCCGACCATGTCTGGAATTTACACGACTCCCAGTGGTAAGTGGGGTGTGTTTCGCCCCAAGCCTGGTATCCGCCGTCGGGTTGACCGGAATAAGGGTTAAATATTTCCCTGAAATTATAATTGCCTTTATCTTCATCAAGTGCCAGGTGAGTAAGGCAGGATAACTCATGATCGAACGTTTCATAATTTTTGGTAACTATCGCTGCCCTGGCAAAAAAACCGTTTACCATGGGCCAAATAATATTGTTATGTCTGCCAGGCATCTGTTTAGAGTAACGTGGAAAGTCGGGAGTTATAGAAGTAATTCCGTATTTAGAAACGACTGCATTTTTTATCAATTGATTTGCTTTATCTCCTTTGATAATTCCAAAAATCACAGCAAATGAAATTCCGAGGCCTTCTTGAGAAGTGTCGACTTTTCCCTGGTGGTCAATCAAATAGTTAAAAGTATTCTTTTCACTATTGTAAAAATTCTTCAATATATTTTTTTTCAACATTTCAGCTTTTTGCTTATAGGTCAAGGTTACCTCGCTATTCTCATTTAAAAAGCTGCTCATCCTGCTTAACGCGATATAGGCGCCGTAATAGACACAATTAGTGCTTAAGCATTTAATGTGATATGAATTTTTATGATCCAATACACCACTTGAGTAATTATTCGGTTCATAAATCGGTTCAGGATAAGCCGCAATGCCATCGTTAAAAACTGATGGTCCCATAAATAAACCATAATTTGAATCAAATGTTATTTGTTCTAATTCTTTCATTGTGTTTGCAGAACATTTATATGCTTGAGCAAGAAACACCTTATCTCCGGTCACCAAGTAATGATTACAGGCTGCAATTGCCCATAGAATTTTATCCCAGAACTGATGCCCGATAGTATCTCTTTTGATTGTAACACTCCATAATGATTTTTCAGCAACTTCCGACTTGAGTAAACTGACTCCATTCCATGAATTAATGGCAATATCACGGGTCCATTCTCCACCGTAATCTCCTCCCGCAGCAAGTATACCCCGGCGGATATTTATATCTACGGTTTGAATCGCTAATTTAAATGCATCATTAATTGCAGGGTTATCGGAAGATAATTCCTGTGCCATTGAAACAAGGCTCAATGAGAATAAAAAAACGGTCAGGATCAATGTTGTGTAAATTTTTGTTTTCATAGTTTTTATGCGACTAACTTTAATTTAATTCAGGTACCACGTAAGTTTTTTCCATTTTTATTTCTAGCTGTACGTGTATTTATTTTACTTTACAATTAAACGGCTACCAATTAATTTCTATTTCCTGTCCCTTCTTCAAAGTAATCTCTTTTTGTTTATTATTGCAAATAATTGTGGTTGAGCCGCCATTTTTAGATCGGACATTCAATTTTACTAAATTTTTATTTTTCCATTCCATAGAAATCTCGAAACCGCCTCTTGCACAGATTCCTTTTATTAAACCGTTTTCCCATGCATCCGGTAAGGCGGGAAGTAACCTTATTTGATTTTCATTAGACTGTATCAGCATTTCGGTTACAGCGGCGGTCCCGCCGAAATTCCCGTCAATCTGGTAAGGGGGGTGGGCATCGAATAAATTGGGGTAGGTACCACCTCCGCCGGAATAATTTGTCCTTAATCCGTCCGGGTCAACATAGTATAGTAACTCCCGAAACATTTTGTAAGCATGATTGCCGTCCCAAAGCCTTGCCCAAAGATTTATTCTCCATGCTTTAGACCATCCTGTCGATTCATCGCCTTTTATTTCAAGCGTTCTTCGGCAAGCATTTGCTAATTCTGGTGTTTTATCCGGTGTAATCTGATGTCCCGGAAATAAGCCGAATAAATGCGACTGATGCCTGTGGTGTGGATCTTCATCTTCCCAGTCATAGTACCATTCCTGCAAATTCCCTTTCTTGCCTATCTTGTAAGGATGCAGGCGCGAAATGGCGCTTTCTAATTTAGTCCGGAAATCGGTGTCGCTATTGAGAACTTTTGAAGCGTTAATGGTATTTTGGAAACACTCTCTTACCATGGCTAAGTCAGCTGTACCGCCGTATAAAGTTGCACCGTGGTACCCGCCGGGAGTAATAAATATATTTTCAGGCGAAGTAGATGGTGATGTTATTAATTTACCTTCTTTATCTTCCACCAGCCAATTGAGGCAAAACTGAGCAGCACCTTTCATAATATCGTAAGCGTCATTTTTTAGAAATATTTTGTTTTGAGTAAATAAATAATGTTCCCATAAGTGCGTACTCAACCAGGCTCCACCCATATTCCAGTTTGCCCAGCAGGGATCGCCAAAACCGAAATTTCCTACCGGATTGCTCATAGCCCAAATATCGGAATTATGGCATGCAGTCCATCCATTTACTCCATAAAATGTTTTGGCGGTAATTTTTCCTGTTATTGAAATATTTTTTATGAAACTCAGCAAAGGGAGATTCATTTCGGAAAGATTTGTATTTTCTGCCAGCCAGTAATTTTCTTCCGCATTGATGTTGAGAGTATAATTGCTGCTCCACGGCGGGCGAATATACGGATTCCAAATCCCTTGTAAATTTGCTGGAACTCCTTTTGTTCGCGAGCTGCTTATCAATAAATAGCGACCATACTGAAAGTATAATATTTCTAAATTTTTGTCCTCTTTACCTTCGGCATAACGTTTCAATCGTTCGTCGGTTGGTAAATCAGGAGCATCTGATTTGCCTAAATTCAGACTGACACGGCTGAAATATTTTTGATAATCTTTCACATGTGCTTGTTTTAATTCTGTGTAAGATTTTTGAAAAGCGTTTGTTAATTGTTTGCTTGCTATTTTCTCATCGTTCAATCCTTCTTTTACAGGGTCTTTGTAAAATCCATTGAAGCTTGTGGCAACGGAAACGAAGATAACTGCTTCGGTACCGCCTTGTAAGCTAATTGAACTATCGGTTTCAATTATTCTTCCGTTTGTGTTTTTAATTTCCGATAAAGCCGTAAACCTTGTGCCTTTATTCTCATCGAAGATTACAGCGTTGGGTTTATCACCTATATAACTTGGCTCGGCATGAATAGGCGCATAACCTCTCACCTTCAAAATATTGTTTGCCGAAGAAACAATATTTCTTAACAAACTTTCGAATTTAATATCGAAACTCAATGCCCCTTTTTGGCTTGATGCAAGTTTGATTGCCATGATTTGATTGGGATGCGAAATAAAATATTCGCGGGTAAATTTCACGCCGTTTACTTTGTAACTTACTTTGGAAATAGCATCATCTATGTTCAGCTCGCGGTAATAATTTTGCGGCGTACCGGCGTTATGGAATTCAATATACAAAGTGCCAAGCGGCGCAAATGATTCGGAAAATTTTCCCTGTAGTTTTTTGTCAAGCTCATCGGCCAATTTATAGTTTTCATTTTTTAATGCTTCCCTTATTGCTGGAAGGTATTTATTTGCGCCCGAGCTCATGTTTGCGTTTACGGGTCCGCCTGACCATAGCGTAGCATCGTTTAAAAATATCTTATCGGAATTAACTCCGTCGAAAACCGACGCGCCCATCTTTCCATTGCCAAGAACGAGGCTTTCCTCAAAATAATCAGCAGGTCGTTTAAACCATAACGTATTTGCAGATTGCGAATAAGTAAAATTACTAACTGTCAGCAAGTACAGAATTGCCAATATTATAATATCCTTTTTCATGCTTCAAATCCATTCATTGTGTGATTGGTTATAAACCTTCATTTCCTTTAAAAATTCTTAGTGTAAAATCATAAAGAATTCTTCGCCGGGCTTACTGCTTTCTATCCATAGTCGTTTCTCTTTCATATATCAATGACAATGTACTTCCATCCAAATTCTTTTAAGTGCTTTACCATGTAATAGGTATTGGCTTTTACTACCTTTTCCGTAACTGTCGGTCCGTAACAATCCCAACTGTTCCAGCCAAGCGGGGGAGTAGGCGCCCATTTTAGAAAACCAAGGCTATCAGGAGGGCAACCTGCTTTAGAGTCTGATAAAACAAGTACGGATAAGAACAAAACTATTAATAATAAAATTAAAAAATTATTCATCATGATAATATTCCATTATTTATGCATACTGTTACGGAAGCTTGAATTGATGGCTTCATTTCTTAACTTCCGGGGTTGATGTTTTTTTAGTTTTAAGTTATTCATATTTGTAAACTAAACATTTTTCAATGTTCAGACCCCAGAAAGCAAATCTCCATGCCCGGCCTTGATCGTTTTCATCGCCATTAAGTCGCCGGCCAGGAACCCAAATACCATCGCGAAAAGTGCCTTCGTCAACATTTCCAATACCAATGATTTTTGTACTTTTAGTTTTAGAATAGAAGCGTACCCTGAATCCGCTGCCGGCTCCGATAAACTTATTAGGGCCGTCCGTCATAACAATTCCATACCCCAGCTTTGCTTTATTGCCGAACAATTCATCCAGCGAAACTTCAACTTTATAACTGCCCATATCGTAAGTAATAACCGGATTATTTTCATCAACCACAAAGCCGGCAATTTCTCCGGTAACTTGTTTTTCAAGTATAAGCGGACTCAACTGCTTAATAATATTGTAACTTTTGCTTAATGAAGTCTCTTTAGGGCCTTTGGCTTGTTCATTACCAAAAGAGATAGTACCTAATCTATCTATTCCAAAGGGTGAAACGCCAATTGCATTAAACGAACCAATCGCTATAAATACATTATGGGCGCCGTCGTCGCCGCTATTCATTTCAGGCATAAAAAGCGGGTTCCCTTGTTGAGTAAAATCCTTGCAGCGTTGTGCGAAATCGGGCACATAAAGATCCGGCGCTAAAATATCAATAGCCGGAGCGCCGGCATGCCATATATCAATTAAATGCGCCAAAGGGCCGCCGCTTGGATATGTGCCGGGCTTAGAGCAGCATTCCTGATTGAGCCAGGCATTGGCGTACATTGGAATTGGGTATTCTTTTTTCCCGGCAGCCGCAACTTTATTTACGTAACGGGAGTAATTCCATGCCATAAAAATTTCATTACTTTGCTCGCTCTTTCCAAAAACGTCTTCCCAATTGCCGGAAGTCTTAAAATCGGTTTTTTCCCAGATATCTTTCAATCCAGGAACCAGTATATCTTTATTTTTAACTAAGTATTCCATCAACTCTTTTGGAACCGGTGCCATAAAGGCGGCATTGGCAATTTCAGAACGATCACGCATATCGCCAAGTATACCAACTTCATTCTCGACCTGCATCATCAATACAGTATGTTTGGCTCCATCGACTTTGAAGATATGTTTCATAAGAGCCGAAAAGGCATTTGCATCAGCATCCGCATTATTCTGTGAAAATGTTGAAAGCACTTCTGCGGTGGAATCGTTCAGAATTTTTGCACGTGGATATTTTTTATAATTCTCTTTTACCCATAAAGGTACATAACTGGACATGCCGTTCTTCCAGCTTGCCAGCCACAAGAAAACTATTCTCATTTTATTTTCTCTTGCCCCTTTTATCAAACCGTCTACTAAACTAAAATCAAATTTACCTTCCACGGGTTCGATCAATTCCCAGGAAAGAGGTGTAATCATAGTGTTGAAATTAAGATCGTTTACCTGCTTCCATATCGGCTTCATATTCTCAAGGCTCGACGAAGTTGAATTATTCAGCTCCCCGCCGACAATTAGAAATGGTTTTCCATCAACATAAAGTTGAGTAACATTCCCGTGTTTAACTAACTGCGGGATACCTTTGGTATTTTGTCCCTGTTGAAAAGCATTAATTTTAGAACCAATACTTAACAGGATGACTAAAATTGCTATTATGATCCAAATATGTTTCTTCAATTTCATAAAATTGAACCCTTTCTTTTGTCAATGAAACGTTAAAAGATTAATGATTTAAATATTTAAACAATTAAATATAATGATGCTAAGCAGGAGAAAACAGGCTATGGTTATTGAACTTTTCACTTTACCCTGACCCTTGAATGATTGATGGAAACTATTTACTTTATTTTAATAATCGCAAATGAATCTGCCTCTGTCTGAATTTTAGTCCTGCCGTCAATTACTTCCCACGCGGGAGTCTTGCCCAATTATAAATTACACATATATTTTAATTTTTTATCGGCATTATGCTTTTGTAATATTTTGCTTATTTTATAAGAGCTCACGCTTTTATATTAGCTTTCGAATTAGATAGCTATAAAAAAAATGTTTTCTAAATAGAGAAGAGAAAAACTTTGCCTTGTAGTTACCATTATAGACTTTGTTTGGTCCATCATCAGATACCTTTTGGAAAAATTGTAATTCTTAATTTACTACACCCATATGGCACCAACGTTACAGTATCAGCTTTTGCGCTCAATCCTTTTTTTAACAGTTCTGCATTGGGTAAAAGCGGAGAAAATAACCAAGAACCTTTTTTGATATTAGTTTTATCAATATACCAGCGTTTGACTTTACCTTGTTCATCCCTTTCTACGGTCCAATTATCATATTTCATTTCAGTATTATGCTGCAAAGTCCAATTATTAACTAAGCGTACCGGAACTTTTAATTCAATGGGGGAATTTTCTATACTCCATGGATTATCCGAATAAGTCTTGTTAACTACTTTTATTTGTTGTTGTATACTATCCTTTGTTACAGATAAGGCATAATTCCATGGACTTTTAGCAAATAATTCATAAGCAGGAAAATCAGAAGTTGAACGTTGGTCTAAAGTATCTACTTTCCAGTTTTCTTCTATTTTTAAAGAATATACCAGCGGTCCTCTTTCAATGGAAATACCATTCTCAGGGCCCGGTGTTAGTTTAAAGGATGATGGTAAAATAACTGTTACTTTATCGCCCTCTTTGTATTCTTCAAATAGCGGTATATATGTTGCCGGGGTAATTTGTTTATTAATTTCAGTCTCATTTATCATTACATGGGCATCATTGCACCAACCGGGTATCCTAACATAAAAATTAAAACGAGTTTTTTCTTTGAGATGAAAAGTAAAAAAAATGCTATCAGAAAACGGATAGTATGTATCTTCATCAATTGTAACTTCAGTACGATTTTCACCCAGAGTATAAGTAACTGACGACGGAGCGTACATTATTGCCGCAAGCCCACCTTTGCCATCTGTCATCCATGAATTTATGGTAAAATTTGGCATCATCCTGTTTACATTACCGGGGCAACATTCTGTACCTGGATTAGGGGCATAACGCATCGATCCGCCTCCATCACGAATATTGCTATTTCTCGCTGCAATTACTTGATTTGGCGCCGAAAAATATTGCAGCGCCTTAAAATCCTTTGCAACTGAACCGGGTGCAGCATTAAAAGCGACTCTTTCTATTTTATCAGCATAAGCAGCATTGCCTGTAGCCTTTAACAAATAAGATATATTCCATGTATAATCAGAAATATCACAAGTTTCATGCGTTTCCTGCGTAGTAACAGGTTCTAAATGCTCTGATGAAACATTTACACCGTCTACCATCATATGGTATTTGTCAATTTTTTTGAATGCAGCAATACTTGGTTGTAGGTATGCATTATCTCCAGTGTAAAGATATAAAATAGCTCCTAATTTAGATTTTTCCAAAAATGTTACACCATGTTCACCTGTTGCAGCTATATCCTTTAAAAAACCAATATCGGAAACCATTGAATTTATATTAAGTTCATTAGAATTCTTATAAATTTCTTTTGCATAATTTAGTAGCGCTGTATCTTTTGATTGGGAATAAGCCCACAAAATAATCTCGGCATTTATTGATTCCCTTTCGCCATTATATGGAAAACGGTCGCCCAAGTAATGTTTTTCAATGGCCGTTAAAATTGCAGGATTGTGAGTGGCTTCATATTCTGCCATCCATGCCCTTAAAAATACAACATACACCCATCTGTCACCTTCACAGTTGGGCTTCAAAAATTTCGGTCCCAGAAACCCTGTACTATCAGGATGGTTCAGAACATAGTATATGCTTTTACGGGCTTTATTCAATAAGAAAGAGTCGTTTAACAATAAGCCACAACGTATCATGCCATCCACCCAATAAGCATTTTGCTCATACGGCCACCATTTTTCAAAACTTTTATTATCAGGGATAGTATCTGCAGCCCAGCCTACAGTATTAAACGGATAGCCTGCATTCTCCAAATGGCCTGTTAATCCGTTCCGTTGGTTTATCAAGTACTGCTTTAACCAGCCCTTAGGGGAAATAGCATTTGCAGGTATGGAGTTAAACACACCAAAATAAGTAAATACCTGGGCAAAAATATTCATGTAGAACAAGACAAAACATATTAGAATTATTGATTTTTTCATTTTACAGTATATCCTTTTTATTTAATGATCTTATCCGCTCATTTTGTGAGTCATTCAATATGTTTTATAAAGCTTAAGTTGGAAAGATACTTTTGAAGAAATATCTTTAGTGTACTA
>CAZUCY010000023.1:0-38799 GCA_964618785.1 uncultured Ignavibacteriaceae bacterium
GTTTTGTATACAGACAGCTTATGTATGCTGTTGTTTGGAAAGCAGTAACTAATGCGTTTACGGGTAGAAAACAAGGATGGGGAAAACTTCAACGAAAAGCTACCGTCAGGTCTTCAGGTAGTACTTAATTACCGTTGAACAAATCTTGCTTATTCTCTTATAGAAACGAGAAGCAGTGGAATTTTGCTTGATTTATTAATTTTGGGAGTAACGCTGCCTTCCCAAAAAGCTTCCGCTCCTTTTTTCCCATGAGTCGCAAGAATAATCAGGTCGGCATTAACTTTTTGGGCGGTATCTGTAATAGCGTTGGCAGGATCATTTCTTGAAGCAGTTGAAGATACTTTTAGTCCGGATGCTTCAAGTTCCTGCTGCAGATGTTTCAAATACTCTTCGGCATCAGGGACAATCATATCCAGCATTTTAGAAGTAGTGCCAGGCAACAAACGGTTCGCCGGAGTAAATTCCCCCGACATGGTGCCAAAATGAGGGATAGCCATTAAAAGATGAATTTTTGCCTTACACATTTGTGCCAGAATAGATGCATATTTTAGCACTGGTTCATGTTCAGGATTCCCATCAAGTGGAATTAAAAAATTTTCAAAATTAGTCGAATCATTTAATTTTTTTTGGGTGGGATTTACCAAGAGCACGGGAGTATTACCTAAAGAAATTACCTGCTGAGCAATAGAACCGAACAATAAATCATGAAGCCCGCTGCCGCCGTGTGTACACAATATTACCAGATCCTGGTTTAATTCCTTTGAATGCTCCGAAATACTTTGAGATACATTTTTTACACTTAAATCATGCACATGAATATTAACATTAATTCCTTGAAAAAGTTCCAAAGAAGCAATTGAATTTAAATAATTTTCTGCCTGGTCGGGTGTAGTTAAATGCCTTTGACCATGCACGGTATCCGGCGCATCTGTCTCAACAATATGAATTAAAGTAATTGAAACATTAATTTTTCTTGCGAATCGCGATGCAACGGGAAGCACTGATTCAGCTAAAATCGAGCCGTCAAGCGGAACTAATAAATTTTTAATTATTGATTTAACCAATGAATATTAACTGATATATTAAAAAGATGTCTAAAGTTATAATTAAAGCAGCAACAAGTACAACTGTAAATGTAGTGAATTTTTTGTTGACAAGAATGCCCATAATTTCACTCTTCCCGGTAAACATTATCAATGGAATAACTGCAAACGGAAGTCCGAAACTTAAAATAACCTGGCTGATAACAAGCGTACGTGTCGGGTTGAAGCCGATTGCAATAACTAAAAGTGAAGGAATCATTGTAACCAAACGTCTTACCCAAATTGGTATTTCCTTGTGTATGAATCCTTGCATAATAACCTGACCGGCATGTGTTCCAACCGTAGAGGAAGATAATCCCGAAGCTAAAAGTGATATAGCGAAAATCCAGCTTGCTGCTTTACCTAATAACGGCTGTAAGGTTATGTGTGCTTCTTCTATTGTTGCAATATGAGTATAGCCATTCTTGTAAAAAGTGGATGCAGCCATAATCAGCATTGCCATATTTACCAGACTTGCGATTCCCATTGCAATAGTGACATCAAGTATCTGGAATCGGAAGAGCTTTTTTAATTTTACAGGGTCCCTTACTACAATTCTCTGCTGGGTTAAGGCTGAATGAAGAAATATTGCATGCGGCATTACGGTAGCGCCAAGGATCCCTGCAGCCAAAAGTATACTTTCCGTACCTGAAAATTGGGGAACAAACGAATGATATAAAATAACACCGGCATTAGGCTTATCAAGAATCGTTTCAACAAGGTAGCAACCGGCAATAACACTCACCATGATTGTAATGGCAATTTCAAGCGGTCTGAATCCATAACGCTGCAAACCCAAAATCATAAAAGTACAAATTGCGGTTAATATCCCGCCGATAATTAATGGGAAACCGAAAAGCAGGTTAAATCCCAGGGCTGCGCCCAGGAACTCCGCAAGGTCAGTTGCCATCGCAACAATTTCCATAAGGATCCACATACCATATACAACCGGTTTACCGAACCGGTTTCTGCAATGTTCGGCTAAATTACTGCCGGTTGCAATTCCAAGCTTTGCAGAAAGCGTTTGCAGCAGCATAGCCATTAAATTACTTGCAAGTATAACCCATAACAACATATAGCCGAACTCAGCACCTCCCTGTATATTCGTAGCAAAATTTCCCGGATCGACGTAAGCTACGCTGGCAATAAATGCCGGTCCTAAGAACGGCATAAATCTTTTCCAAAAACTTTTTTGCTTTTTTCCGGACAATGCTTCTTCTGCAGAATGCCTGGTATTTTCATCCTGTGATTCAAAAGATGTGGTTATTAAATGTTTCATGCTTTACTTTTAAATTTAGATTTCAATATGAATCCTAATAGAAAAAACATTTACCGGTCCGCGATTTTTATTGTATGCAGGATTAATAATTAATTGATAATCAGGACTTGCATGAAGAAACTCAAATACTTTAAGTGAGTAAAATGCTTCAAGTATTGATTCGGGTGCATAATTTAAATTCCCGTCTCCAATAATAAACCCATACCCTCCAGCTTTAAGATAAGCCTGATGATCTTTTGAAATTTGATTCATTACAAATGCTATTCCAGCATTATCATCTTTACGGGACCATAAGCTGCCATCAAAGTAAAATCCGGCATTAGAAGTTTGATCTATTTCGGTAAACATCCAGGTTTCATTTTTACCGTCATTCCATCCAATTCTTAAAAACATACCAATATTATTAGTTAAATTTTGTTCAGCGTTAAATCCAAAACCATATTTTGTTCTTCCATTTGCACGCGTATCGATTATATTTACGTTTCCCGCCGGCAATTGAGCCGCTAAATCATAATTTCCCATATCTGCATGGGTTAAAAAGAATAATGTACGCACCGCTCCGGGCTGACTTAAAAGTGAATAATCGTGTTCGATTTCAATAGTTTCCGAATGATCATATTTAATGTTATACTCCATATCCATACCGTTAGCAGATTTGGCTACCATAGCTGTTGAAATTCTAAATGCCCATTCAGGTCTTATATACTCCCCGACAAGCCCAGAAGTATAGCCCTTAGTGTCAGCCGGGTAATCCCAGGCTCCATTATCCATCAATGACCAATTAATAAACTGAATACGGGGGTCATTAGAAAATTTATTATTATCAAAAAAGTCAATCAAACTGAATCTGCCGAATGAAAGTGAAAAGTAAGAATCCGGCTTTTTAGTTTGTATTTGGTTTTCTCCATCCCCAACGGGATTGTATCCTGATGACAGAGGGAAAATTTGTTTAATGAAAAAACGGACTAAATTAAATGTTGGAGTTGGGCTGCCTACCCGGTAAACTTCGCCATTTGGAAAACCTGCAACTCCCGTTGACCCACTAAAACCTTCGCCTCCGGCAATTTCGACATTAAAATATATTTCACTATTTTCCCATAACCTTCTTCCGAGGAAAAGAGTTGATGTCAATGAAGTTTTGGTTTCCGCTTCAGGATTAAGACTATTTGTTCCCGAATACAGAGCATTAAATGAAGGATGGTATTGAGTAATAGTTGTCTGTTGAAAATGGATAGACCAATCTTTAATTAAATTTGTATCCGGAGTTTCCTGAGCACATACCGGAAAACATAAAATAAAAATGTATAAAAATATCTTCTGTAAATTCTTAGTCATAATAGGATTTTCCATGTTATTAGAATTACAATAATGAGCAGTACCGTTTTTTAATTATGAATCTTCAAATCAAAATTATTTTATTTCTACAAAAACATTTTGTGCAAGTTCATTGCTGACATTACAGGATTTTCCCTTTATTATCACTTCTATAGATTTGTCAAATTCTATTTTTTTCTTAATGATGATGTTTTCCTTTAGTCCAATGCCAAGTTCAGAGATATAGCAAAGAAAGTTTTCATCATAA
This sequence comes from uncultured Ignavibacteriaceae bacterium, assembly GCA_964618785.1. GTDB lineage: Bacteria > Bacteroidota > Ignavibacteria > Ignavibacteriales > Ignavibacteriaceae > FEN-1297. The sequence continues at coordinate 3,944 of CAZUCY010000023.1, forward strand.
TCATTTACCCGAGCCACCATTCCCGATTGACCTTCATTAAGTTCGGATAGAGGTTTCGTTCGCTTTATCTTAGGCATCTTACCGTTTTTCGCGGGAATCGGATCGCCATGAGGATCGTACTCCGGGAAATCAAGCATTACCTCTAATCTGTTAATTAAATCATCTGAAGATGAATGCTCCAGCCGGTTAGCTTCATCATGAACTTTATCCCAGGGCATCCCAACGATCCTGTTGAGAAAGACTTCCCAAATTCTATGACGGCGCACCATATTCCGTGCATAGTTTTTACCTTCTAATGTTAATGCTATACCTTTATACGGTTCATATATTATATAACCCTCACCGGAAAGTTTCCTCAACATATCGGTAACCGCAGCATTAGATACAGAAAGTTTTTTAGCAATTAAGTTTGGTCTTACTTTCCCTTCATGATCCGGATTTTTGAATATGACACTTAAGTAATCTTCTTCCGAGATGTTTTGCATTTTTAAGAATATTTTTATTTTTAATTTAAGCATACTTAAATAATATTTCAAGTGAGCTTAAACACAGGGAAGTAAATCAATTATTCCGGGGAAAAATTTACGACTATATAAAATTGTAAACTTTTATAAAATAATAAATCATTATAATAAGGCGCTCAAGTTGATCCTCAGTAATTGTAAACCGTTAAAACGGTTATAATTTCAAATTTTCATTTAAGCACTCCATGACTTAAAATCATGGGGTGCTAAGGATAAAGCTCATATTTGTTAACCGTTTCAACGGTTTATAAAGGATAAAACAATAAGCGGTCAACTTGAGTAAGGTGAATAGAGTAATGTTTGGAATATTTACAATAAAAAGGGTGGCTTCTATAGAAACACACCCTCTTTTATAAAAGCTAAATAAATATTAATACCTCTATCTATAAGAATTCAGTTCCTTCATATAATTAGCTCTTTCAAACTGAGAGGGATCAGCTACGTTTTTATAGCTCATGCTTCCTCTCATTTGATTAAGCGATTCATACTCATTTAATTCCATCCAATTCTTTAATTGCATAATTACTTCCGAAATATGACTAATACCAAATTTAAGTAAGCATGAAAGCATCTGAGTAACTTTAGCCCCCGCCATAATCATCTTAATAACATCTTTTTCCGATGAAATACCGCTAGTAGCAGCAATATCTGCCTTTATTCTATTATATATTATAGCAATCCATCTAAGAGGAAGCCTCATAGCGTTTGGGGTACTTAGAAGAACATTAGGAACTACCTCAAGGTTTTCAAGATCAATATCCGGCTGATAAAATCTGTTGAACAAAACCAAACCATTAGCGCCGGCTTTATCTAATTGACTTGCCATCCATGCTATAGAACTAAAAAATGGCCCGATTTTGACAGCGACAGGGATATTAATTGATTTTTTAATCTCTTTAACAATATCAATATATGATTCTTCAATTTCTGCACCCGATTTACTTACGTCGGTAGCAAGTCTATAGATATTTAATTCTAAAGCATCTGCTCCTGCTTGTTCAATTTTTTTAGCATATTCAATCCAGCCACCGAGAGATTTACCGTTTAAACTTGCAATAACAGGAATTGAAACGGCTTTTTTAGCCTTATGAATATGTTCAAGATATTCATCCGGTCCTGTTTTAAAGAAAGATAACGCAGGGAAGTAAGAAAGAGCCTCCGCATTACTTTCCATAGTGCCTGTTGTGTGACGATAGAATTCCAGTTCTTCCTGCTCGATTTGCTCCTCGAAAATAGAATAAATAACCACGGCGCCTGCACCTGAATCTTCCATCAATTTTATATTTTTTATATCCTGCGAAAGGGGTCCTGCAGAAGGAACTATTGGACTTGTCAGCTTTAACCCTAAATAATCAGTACTTAAATCCATTGTAATACCTCATTTAAATCTAGCCCTAATTTTACCTGTCTAAAAGATATCTTAATAAATAAGAAACCCGGCAGAATAAAATTAGGGTCAATATTAACTTTTTATGTTATTTATTTGTTTTCCTCTTTACCAGCTAAAGCTAATTGCTCATACTGTCTCCATTTTACATTGACATCCCGTTGAGCCTGTTCCATTAATTTCTCAGCAGCTTCCGGATTAGATTTGACTAACATTTTGTAACGTGTTTCCAAATATGCATAATCTTTTAATGGGATTTTCAATCCTTTTGATTCTAATTTAAATGGATTCTTACCTTCTTTAGTAAGATCAGGATTAAAACGGTATAACTGCCAATGACCTGAATCCACAGCGGCTTTTTGATTATGTAAGCCTTTTTCCATATCAATGCCATGAGCAATGCAGTGAGCATATGCGATTATTAAAGAGGGACCGTCGTAAGCCTCTGCTTCAATAAAAGCACGAACTGTTTGTACATCGCTGGCACCAAGCGCAACTTTGGCAACATAAACATTTCCATAAGACATGACCATTAAACCGAGATCTTTCTTACACAAAGTCTTGCCGCCGGCTGCAAATTTAGCTACAGCGCCTTTAGGAGTAGATTTTGACATTTGACCACCGGTATTAGAATAAACTTCAGTATCAAGGACAAGCACATTAACATTTTTCCCGGAAGCAAGCACATGGTCTAACCCGCCGTAACCAATATCATAAGCCCAACCGTCTCCGCCCATAATCCAAACTGATTTTTTCACAAGATAATCGGCTAAGCTTAAAAGTTGGTTCAAATCATCTGATTTTCCATTAGCGCCCGCATTTAATAACCCGGATACTTTTGATTTTAATAAACCTACTTTTTCACGCTGTTCATAAATACCTGCTTCATCTTTTTGAACTGCATTTAACAGACCATCGACTAATTGTTCTCCAATTTCTGCCGATAACTTTTTAAGCAGACTCTTTGCATGTGCATTGTGATTATCAATGGCAAGTCTGTAACCAAGTCCAAATTCAGCATTATCTTCGAATAGAGAATTTGACCATGTTGGACCACGACCATCATTATTTATCGACCAGGGAGTAGTTGGTAAATTGCCTCCATATATTGAAGAACAACCGGTAGCATTTGCAACCAACATTCTATCACCAAATAACTGACTTACTAATTTTACATAAGGAGTTTCACCACAGCCGGAGCAAGCGCCGGAAAATTCAAACAAAGGCTGGAGGAATTGCGAGTCTTTAATAGCGGTCGTAGTAACTTTTCTTCTATCAACTTCAGGGAGACTAAGGAAAAAGTCCCAATTTGCTCTTTCATGCTCTCTTAATGGAAGCTGCGGCGCCATATTAATTGCTTTTAATTTAGTTTCCTTTTTGTTTTTAGCGGGGCAAACATCGATGCAAATACCGCAGCCGGTGCAATCTTCAACTGCAACCTGAATGGTATATGCTAAATTATCGCCGTAATCTTTAGCTTTAAATTTCGTATGCTTGAATGTGGCGGGTGCATTCGCAAGGAGTTTTTCATCATATATCTTTGCACGGATTGAGGCATGAGGGCAAACTATTACGCATTTATTACACTGAATACAAACTTCGGAATCAAATACCGGAACTTCAAGTGCGATGTTCCTTTTTTCCCATTGAGCTGTACCACTTGGATATGTACCATCAATAGGCATTTTACTTACAGGAATTAAATCACCTTCACCGGCAATAATTTTAGCGGTTACATCAAGAACAAATTCAGGAGCATTGCCGGATACTGCAGGAAGGAATTGCAATTTACTTGTAACTTTTTCAGGGATTTTTACTTCGAATAGATTAGCTAAAGATTGATCAACGGCATTAAAGTTCATCTGGACAATTTTATCGCCTTTAGCCCCATAGGTTTTTTTAATTGATTTTTTAATCAATTCGATTGCCTGATCTTTAGGAAAAATTTTAGAAATTGCAAAGAAGCATGTTTGCATTATTGTATTTGTTCTCTGTCCCATACCAGCTTCGGAAGCAACTTTATATCCATCAATAACAAAAAGTTTCATCTTTTTTTCAATTAAATCCTTCTGGATTTTTTCTGGAAGAGAGTCCCAAACTTCTTCCTTAGGTACAGTTGTGTTTAATAAAAATGTAGCTCCTTCAATTCCATCTTTAAGCATATCCATTTTTTCAAGAAAGACCTGCTGATGACAAGCAATAAAGTTTGCTTTATCAATCAAGTAACTGGATTTTATTTCTTTAGGACCGAATCTAAGATGAGACGTAGTTGTCGAGCCGGATTTTTTTGAATCGTAAACAAAATAACCTTGTGAAAAATAATCAGTCCCCTCGCCAATAATTTTAATAGAATTTTTATTGGCGCCTACAGTTCCGTCAGAACCCAATCCATAAAACTTCCCTTTGAAAGTTTCTTCAGCTTCTACAGAGAAAGAAGGATCAAATTCAAGACTCGAATTAGTTACATCCTCAATTATGCCAACGGTAAAATGATTTTTAGGTTTATCTTTCTTCAGTTCATCAAAAACAGCTTTAACCATAGCAGGAGTAAATTCTTTTGAAGATAAACCGTATCTTCCACCAATAATTTTCGGATAACTAAAAGGTAAAGTTCCACTTACATACCTTTCTGAGATTGCATTAACAATATCCATATATAACGGTTCGCCGGAAGCGCCCGGTTCTTTTGTTCTATCTAATATTGCAACTGATTTGGTAGTTTTCGGCAGGGCATTTATAAAATGTTCTATTGAGAAAGGTCTGAACAATCTTACTTTTACAACGCCGATTTTTTCTTTTTTCAGTGATAAATAATCCACAGTCTCTTCGGCGGCTTCAGCACCGGAACCCATCATAACAATTATTCTATCTGCATCAGGCGCACCATAATAATCAAAAAGATGATATTGTCTGCCCACTATTTTTGCAAATTTGTCCATTTGTTTTTGAACAATGTCAGGACAATCAATATAAAATTTATTAACCGTTTCTCTGCCCTGAAAATAAACATCAGGGTTTTGTGCAGTTCCGCGAATAAAAGGGTGATCCGGAGATAGGGCTCTTTTACGATGTGCAATAACCAGATTTTCATCAATCATTGCCTTAATATCATCAAGATTTAATTGTTCAATTTTCATTACTTCATGTGAGGTTCTAAAACCGTCAAAGAAGTGTAAGAAAGGCACCCTGGCTTCAAGTGTTGATGCTTGAGAAATAAGCGCGAAATCCATAACTTCTTGAACTGAGTTAGAGCAAAGCATTGCAAAACCAGTCGCACGGGTTGACATGACATCGCTATGATCGCCAAAAATTGATAAAGCTTGAGCAGCAATTGCTCGTGCCGAAACATGAAAAACTGTTGATGTTAACTCACCAGCTATTTTAAACATATTTGGGATCATTAAAAGCAAACCTTGAGAAGCCGTAAATGTAGTAGTTAACGCACCATTTTGTAATGCACCATGAACACTACCGGAAGCGCCGCCTTCACTTTGCAATTCACTAACCGAGGGTACTTCATCCCAGATATTTTTCTTGCCTACAGCAGCCCAGGCATCGCACCATTCACCCATATTTGACGAGGGAGTAATAGGATAAATTGCTATTACTTCGTTTGTAAGGAAAGCTACATAAGCTGCAGCTTCATTACCATCTATTGTTACTTTTTTCCTATCCATCTTCTTTCCATATTTTTGTATGATATTATAAAACTTTTAAAGTGTTTCACTAAGAGCCAAATATTATACCAAGTTTTTCTCTTTTAATGTATAAAGAATAGGTGTTTTTTTTCCCAAAAGGGTAAAAAATAATTAATAAAAAGGAATATATTCTTATTTATGAGAACAGATTATTTAATACAATAAAATTTAAAAAATGCGCATATTTTTTGCATGTTGAGAAATCCTTTATAAAATGATAATCCATGATAATAATAGTTAAATTTATTAGAACTTTTATCATCCCGGCATTAAATATTTTCTAATTGTTTTTTTATCCAATATTTAAAAAATTCTTAGGAATTATAAAAATAATAAAATTTTGTCGAACTTTTTTAATAATGAAGGAAGATATGGAGTAAATTAGCTAATTCTGCGTTTTATATTAATACAAAAAGCTTCTTATGTCTTATTCAGAGAAAATTTTATGCCAAAATTTTGAATAAAAAGCTGTATTTACTATTGGCACAAAATTTCTTTATACGAGAGTTGATTGGTTAAAGCGGAAATGAAATTTAATTAAATAATGGACTTAATATGGAAATTATATCAGGAACAATGACAATACTTTTTACGGTTATTATGTTGCTTTCTTTTATTGCAGGGGGAATAATAATATGCAATGAGAGTAATTAATTTGAAATTTAAGTTTGTTAAAGGGCTATATTCTATATACCCGGAAGTACTATTTTTTTTCTAGTTCAATAATTTTATCAATTCGACGAATAAACCTGTCTTCGTTTATAAATTTTGCAGTAATAAACGCCGATACTAATTCCTTTGCAAGTTCAACACCTACTATTCTTGCTCCAATACATAAAATGTTCATCTTATCATGTTCAACCCCTTGATGTGCAGAATATGTATCATGGCAGACCGAAGCCCTTGCTCCTTTGATTTTGTTCGCAGTTATAGATGCACCTACTCCACTACCACAAATAGCAATCCCCCTTTCAGCCTTTCCGGCAGCAACTGCTTCGGCTAATACAATTGCAAAATCAGGGTAGTCATCATTTTTATCATAAACATGGTTGCCAAGATCAATAATCTCGACATTTTTTTTTTGCAGCCAATTAATTAAATAATTCTTTAATTCGAAACCTCCATGGTCAGAGGAAATTGCAATTTTCAAGATAAATCCCTTCCACAATAAGATTAAAAATGATAGCTAATTTAACAATTTTCGGTTAACTTTAACATAACCCAATTAACAAATTGGAAAATATTTTTTAAATTAAAACATATTTTGTACATGGGAACATATTACAAAGGGACGACAAGGGAAGTAAACTCATTAAATGTTTATATAAAATTACTCAGAGCCGCAGATTCTATTAGAAGCCGGATTAATAAATTGATAATAGAAAAAGGGTTGACCGAAAGCCAGTTCAACATGCTTGATGCATTATTTCACCTTGGACCATTATCTCAAAGAGAACTGGGCAAAAAGCTTTTTAAAAGCGGCGGCAATATTACTATGATTGTTGACAACTTAGAAAAAAGGAATTTTGTAAAAAGAGGACGAAATAAAAATGACCGCAGGTCTTTTACTATCCATCTTACAAAGCAAGGAAATAATTTAATTGAAAAATCATTTCCGGAAATATTATCAGCACTTGTTGATGAGATTTATATTTTGAATGTAGATGAGCAATTTGAATTCCAAAGAATATGTAAACTATTAGGACTACATAACGCAGGATAGCAAAGCTGAAAGTTAACCAAAGAATATCCATTTTAATCACAAATCAATTAATTTTTAATCTTTTCAAATATCTGCGGAAGTACTTCACCTGCCTGTCCGAAATAAGACTCATTAACAATATGCGATATTTCAGTACTTTCAATATTTACTTCTATAAGATATGCTTTAGCGGCTTTCGCAGTATAAATTAATGAAGCGGCAGGATAAACAACGGCAGAAGTTCCCACGATAAAAAACACATCGCATTTTTCCGATGCCTTTTCGGATTCATCAAATTGATCTTGAGGTAAAAATTCACCAAACCACACAATATCGGGACGGATTAATCCACCGCACTTACATTTTGGAATACCATCAGTAAATTCAATCTCACGGTTGTACATAGTGTGACATTTTATGCAATAATTTCTTTCAATGTTTCCATGAAGTTCATACACAATCTTACTACCGGCTCTTTTATGAAGGTTATCAATATTTTGAGTAATAACAATAACATTAGATAAATAGTTCTGCATTTCCGCAATAATTAAATGTGCCGGGTTTGGTTTTGATTCCAATATAATTTTTTTTCTATGTTCATACCATTCCCAAACCATTTCGGGATTTCGCAGAAATGCATCAAAGTTGGCTAATTCCTCCGGTTTAAGTTTGTTCCAAATACCATTTTCCCCCCTAAAAATAGGAATTCCGCTTTCAGCCGATATTCCTGCACCTGTAAAAAAAACAATTGACCTGGCAGATTTAATTCTGTTAATTGTATTATCTGAAATATTCAATTATTAACTCGATTAATTTTATTTATTTCTAATTTTCTCCGATAAATTTTTTGCTTCAGCCAACGCTTCATCATCATTTTCTTCCCGTTTCGGACTCTCAAGGACTTTCTTTAACATCTCTTTTGCTTTAATATACTCATCTTCTTTAATATAAGCTTTGGCAAAATCAAGGTAAAACATTCTAAAATTTGGGTATAATTTTACAGCGGTTTCATATTCTTTAATTGCATTATCCATGTTTGCCCATCCCAAGCCAATAACAGCTCTAGCCGGCGCCCATTTTTCACTAACCTGATCATTCGTTCTTGCAAGCACATAGTGAGCAAGCCCTTGAGTATAATTACCCCCATTGCCAAGGCTAATTGCCTTTTCGCAATCTGCCTTTACTGCATTTACAACACCGGCAACTGAAAAAACTCCCTTAAAAAGGGCAATTCTTCCATTTGCAACTGCTCTTCTTAAATAAGTAATTGATTTATCCGGTGCAAGTTTGACAGATTTATTTGCATAATCATAAGCCAACTGATACACCGCTAATTGAGCGTCTTTCAGTCCGCTTGTATTATCCGGCATTTTTTCCGCTATATAAACATTAGTACGGCTTAAACGCCAAAATACTTCCCAATTATTGGGGAATTTATTATCAGCGTTTTGAAATATTTCGAGAGCTTTCTGATTATTAAAATCGACATCAAGATAATTATCCCCCTTTTTTAAAAGCTCATCCAATGATTGACAATAAACAACGTTATAAGAACATAATGAAATTACGGCTATTATAAAAACGAAGAAATACTTTTGAATTTTCATTTGGATTTTCTCCTAAGTAATTAATCAAATAGAGTTTTTATCCCGGAATTATCTTTCGCAAACGAACCATGACTAAAAAGGTCCGTAGTAGCAAGGGATATAAATTTAGTCCACTTATTATCAGAATTTGTTCCTAATGATAACGCATTTTTATATGCATTAACTTTTGCGCTCAATTCATCTGCTTGATATAAAGTAATTGCTTCAAGCGTTTTGGGAACGACCGGTGAGGCATACTCTAATTTTCCCTGGTGACTTAAAATTATATGCAGCAAACAATTTTTCAATTCATCCGGAAAACCGGGTATTTTTTTAGATTCTTCATTCACATACATTGCAGAAATTACTATATGCCCGAGTAATTTTCCTTTATCTGTATAATCGAAAATACCGTTAATACTAAGCTCTTCAATCTTGCCGAAATCGTGCATCATTGCACCACATATAAGCAAATCTCTATCAATTTCAGAATGAATGTTACACATTAAATCACAAATTTTAATTATCTCCAAAGAATGTTCAAGAAGACCATGTATATATGAATGATGCCAGGCTTTTCCTGCCGGAACCTTAGAATATTTTTTAAAGTTTTCTTCATTAAATATTTGATTCATCAGTTGTTTTAGATAAGCGCTGGTAATTTTTTCTATCCTTGAAAAGAATTCTTTCCCCATTTCATTAAGATCTCTTTTGGATATTGGCAGGAAATCTTCAGGCGAAACTCCGCTTGAAGGTTTTGGTTTGGATATTGAAACAACTTTAATTTGAGGAGTTCCCTGATATTCATCCATACTTCCGATAATTTTAACTACATCCCCGGGTATTATAGACTTATAAAATGATTCAAAATTTTCCCAGATATTTGCATTCAAAGTAAGACTTTTATCGCCGAGTTCAAGAAATAGAAATTGTTTGTTAGCTTTCGTCAATTTGATTTCGCATTTTCTCACTAAAAGGAAAAGATCGATTTTCTCTCCTCTTTCTATTAAATGTAATTCTTTTTGATTAATCATTTGATTTCAAGGCTATAAACATATTTTTTATTTATCACCGGCTTTAAAAACATATCCGTTTTTTTATAAAACACAACAATTAATATTATTTACTTTTTTTTACAACTTCAAAAGTATCTTCGAGTGAAACACGTGCAATAATGGAACGGTTTAATAAATCAATTGATATTGCAATTGTCTTTCCGCCTTCGGCATTTTGAACTGTGCCTATAACCCCCTTGAAAGGGCCGTTTTTAATTCTAACCTGTGTACCGGGAATAATGCCTTCCTTAATAAATAATTCCGAATTTGAATTAAGCATTATTTTTAAATTATTTATCTGCCATTCAGGAATCTTTGCTGGCCTGCCTGAATCAAATATACACCTGACAACTGACTGCTGCTCAAGTGATAAAATACGTTCCTTTTCATCTGCATAAATAAAAATATACCCGCGTAACAATGGTTCGTTAATCTTTTTCTTCCTGTCGCTCCATTGTTTTATCCTGATAATAGCAGGCAGGAAATAATGAATCCCACACTTACCTATTTGTACGGCTGCTTTAAACTCATTTCGGGGTTTTGTATAAAGCGCAAACCAAGCTTTTTCTTTTATTTCAGACATTTTCCGACTTCATAAAACATGATTTTCTCTAACTTCTGAAATTGAACAACAAATATTCAAATCAGATACTATTTTACAGGAACTCTTCCAATTGAATAATAAATGAAATTGTTTCCTTTCATTTTTTCGGGGTCATAAAGATTACGACCGTCAAAAATAACCGGTTCTTTTAGCAAAGATCTTATTTTATTGAAATCCGGTGTCCTAAATTCATTCCACTCGGTTACAATAATTAATGCATCTGCGTTATCTAATGCCGAGTATGAACTCGATGCATATTCAATTTTATCACCAAGAATAGCTTTTGTTGTCTCCTTAGCTTCCGGATCATATGCTGATATAATTGCCCCGTTATTTAAGAGACCATTTATTATTTTTATTGAAGGCGCTTCCCTGGTATCATCGGTATTTGGTTTAAATGCTAATCCCCAGACAGCAAAATGCTTATTTTTAATATCACCATTAAAATGATTTACAATTTTAGCTATAAATAATGCCGTCTGATTCGAATTAACTTCAATTACAGATTTAAGAATCTTAAAGTCATAATTATTTTCATTAGCAGTATTAATAAGCGCAATTACATCTTTTGGAAAACAAGAGCCGCCGTAACCAATTCCTGAAAAAAGAAAACGTTTACCTATCCTGGAATCCGAACCAATTCCAACTCTAACTTTGTCAACTTCAGCGCCGACCAGTTCGCACAAATTTGCAATCTCATTCATGTAGGAGATTTTTGCGGCTAAAAAAGAATTAGCGGCATACTTAGTAACCTCAGCGGAGCGCTCGTCCATAAAATAAATCGGGTTGCCTGATCGAATGAAAGGCTCATATAAATTGCCGAGTAATTTCTTTGTCTTTTCATTACTCGTCCCGATAATCACTCGTTCGGGTTTCATAAAATCATCTACAGCCATTCCCTCTCTTAAAAATTCAGGGTTTGAAGCCACGTCAAACTCAAAATCGGGCACATGTTTCTTAACCGCTGCGCGGACTTTATCACTCGTCCCAACGGGAACTGTACTTTTATCTACCAGAATTTTATAGCCTATATACGGCTCGGCTTTAAATAATTTCCCAAGTTCATCAGCTACACTTAAAATATATTGCAGATCTGCGCTACCGTCGCCATCTTGCGGAGTTGGTAAGCAAAGGAAAATAATTTCCGACTTTCTTGCAGCTTCTTTGAGATCCATTGTAAAATTTAATCTGCCAACTTTAATGTTTCTTTCAACCAAAACCTCCAATCCGGGTTCGTATATCGGGATAATACCGTTTTTTATTTTATTTATTTTACTCTTATCATTATCAACACAAATTACATCGTTACCTGTTTCAGCAAAACAAGTTCCTGTAACTAAGCCCACATAGCCTGTTCCAACTACTGCAATATTCAAAGTATCTCCAAATAATTCTTATTAAATATAATTACCGATAAAATAATATAAAAGGATTTGTAAAGTTTATATATAAGGAATAAAGTTATAATGTCACTCTCTCATACTTTCATTGATATTCAAGAAGCAATTGAATTTTCTCACTAAAAAGTTCACTATCAATAGGTTTTTGAAGAACAGTATCAATCCCTAAAATCTGATATTGACGTTTTACATCTTCAGATAATTCCGGAACCAAAGCAATAATAGGGATTCTGCTTCCTTTATCTTCTCTTCTTACCGATTGTATAAATTGAGTTCCATTCATTAGCGGCAATTCATAATCAGTAATTATTAAAGAAGGGAGTTGTGATAAGAAATGGCTCAACGCTTCATAACCGTTTTTAACACCGATTATCTGGAATGAAGGAAAATTCTCTTTCAGAATCGTTTCGTATAATTCCCTCTCAACATAATTATTTTCAACTAGCAGAATTGTATTAGGGGAAGAGGGAATTGTAAAGTGGAACTCGCTGCCTTTGCCTGATTCAGAATAGAACCAAATATTCCCGCTATGTTTTTCTATTATTTCTTTTACAAGAGAAAGACCCAACCCGGTCCCCTTCTCGCCTTTTGTCCCTTCTGTAGAAAACATTTTTTCTATTTTAAACAATTTATTTTTATCGATGTCGGAAATGCCTATACCTTCATCTTTTATAATAAATTCAACAAATTTCTCATTAAATGTATCTGCATAAATTTCAATAATTTTCCCTTCCGGGGAAAATTTTATTGAATTACTTATGATGTTTGTAATGACCTGTGTCAACAAACGTTCATCGGCTTGGACATAAAGAAAATCTTTTATATGAACTTTTATTTCAAGATTCTTCCTTATAGCATTTCCCGTAAGTGAAGATATGCAATTAAATACGGTAGTCTGTACATGAAGCCTTTGCGGCTCAATTCGGATTCTGCCGGTTTGCAGGCGTGACCAATCAAGCAAGTAATTTACCAATTGTAATTGATTTTGGGATGAATCATTAATATAATTTAGATACTCAAGTCTTTCATCAAAAGATAAGTTAGGCTCATTTATTAAAATTTCCGAAAAGCCCAGAATGCTTGTAAAGGGAGCGCGAAGATCATGAGAGAGCATTGAAATGAATCCATCTTTGGAGGAATTAAGTTGTTTATAAGTTTCAAGTAAACAGTTCGCAGACACTTCTTCCTTTTTAAGGTCTGTAATATCAACAACAAGCCCGAAATATTCTTCAGGTTTCCCTTCTTTATCCCTTTCAACTGAAACACTTTCCTGTATCCAGACTACCGCTTTATCTTTCCTTGAAATTCTATAAACCAACTTTATAAAATATTTTGAAGGATTATTCGCAAAATCGACAAAAGTTTTTTTTACTTTTTGAAAATCTTCTTCAATAACAATTGCTAAACCTCTACCGGGGAAATTCTTAATTTCTTCACCTGTGTAGCCTGTTACTTCAAAAACATTTTCGGAGTAGTAAATTATCTCATCCACACCAACTTTTTTTAACGACCATATAAAAGTACTCTCAATTCCATCGAAGAATCTTGCTAATGCTTCGTTTGTATTATTCAATTTAAGCATGTTTTTATTTATTTATGATTAGTAAATATTTTGCATAACGTTTATAATACTTATTTGACTTAATTAAATATTTACAAATTTTTATTGTAACCTTATTTGTTAGACTGTATGTTTTTTATCCAAATATAAGAAATAACTGTTTTACAGGTAAATTTACGAAATTACACAGATAATAAAACCATATCTGTTCAAATTAAAAGTAAATTGTGTAGAATACCAATAAAATAGAATTAGCAATTGCTTGATAAACAGCTATTTCAACAATAACATCTTCTTTGTAGCTATATAGCTGCCTGATCTTATTTGGTAGAAGTATACTCCTGAAGAGTGCCCACCATTTGCGGAAAATTGTACGGAATGAGAACCCATAGATTCCTCTTCATTAACTAAAGTTGCTATTTCTTTTCCCAAAATATCATAAACTTTTATAGTAACTAACCCTGATATAGAAAGCGAATAATTTATTGTTGTTGATGGATTAAACGGGTTAGGATAATTTTGTGCCAGGTTATAAGAAACGGGGATCGTATTATTTTTACTGTTTGAATCAGTCAGAATCTGCGGATATTTAGTCCTTGCATTTGTAATTGCGGTTCGCAGATCACTAAGGCTATTTCCTGCAGCAACGGCAAAAGCAACTTTTAAAGTATCACCCGTCGGAATTGTGAATGGGCCGCCGGAAGTTACCTCGGAAATATCACCAACTCCTGCTTTGGATTTTCCAATGCCGCTGGATAATGCCTGCCATTTTTCTGAAGAAGTAAACCCATTATATACACCAAAATATCCATCGGAACCATCATTAAGAATAGCCCAATAGCCATAATTGGAAGAAGATATTAAAGCAGTTGCAACCAAAGTATCAAATGTTTCCGTTGTGTGCATAGCATACCCTAAATTTCCCTGGCTATCCCAATCGGTAGAATCACCGCTGCCATCAACCAAATCCCAATCAAAATAGAGCCCGGCATAAAAGTTTGAAATATTCGCTTTTGAATTATTAACAAAACTATAATTCAGAATTATATAATTATTATCGGGAGATGAAGAAAAAGTATAAGAATCCAATCGTGTAGTAATTCCCAATTTATGCGGGGAATTAATATCGTTAAAGACAGTAATGCCATGCTGGTAAGATAAATCTGCCGCTATTTGATCCTTAAACGGTTGAACAATAGTAAATGAAGTATCCTGGGCATTACCATCAACGGAATCTCTGGCAGCATCTTCTAATGTACTTGATGATGTGCCGAACATTAAAGCACCTTCAAAAAGTAAGTTGTTCCCGTTTTTATATTGAAATCCATTACCGTCGGTGTTATTCGGATAATCGTTAAAAGCAATATCACCCTTACTTGTTATTGTAAGAGAAACGTTATTACCTGATTGAGTAAAATAAGAGGGGTTGACAGGAACACTAAATAATTGAAAATCTGAGTAACTACCGTCACTGTATTCTAATCTGAATTGAAGGGAAGTATCGAAAGGGATTGAGTTAGCAAGTGTAAATGAAAATTGGGAACCATAGTTGTCTAATGAATCTAACGTACCTATACTGCTTTTACTAAAAGAAGCGTTGTTAATCGTTGCAAAAGAATTCATGCTGATAAGAGTGACTGTAAGATTCTGAACAGACCTTAAATAGTTTACAAATTTAATTCCGACACTAATCGTTTCCCCCGGCTCCAAAATCCCGTTCCCGTTACCACCCGGAGGAGCATCTGAATATTGTATATTTACAGCTCTGACAGATTCGGAATTTGAATCAGCAAGAGCATTGTAAGCGTCTAATCTTCCTTTACCTATCTGGTAAGCATAACGAAGGTTTAATGCATCAATATTATCACAGTTTACTCTTACTTGTTCAGCAACCTGAAGCGGCGTATAATTTGGAAAACGCGAAAAAACTAAAGCAGCTACACCAGCTGTAAGAGGGGAAGCAAAAGAAGTTCCGCTCTCAGAAGTATAAGTATTCGGTTGAAATGTTGAATATATCCCAACCCCCGGAGCGGCTAAGTCAACACCCGGGCCATAGTTTGAGAAACCAGCGACATTGTCATTTATATCCGTAGCCGCTACAGCAAGGACGCCGGCATAACCTGCGGGATAAAATTGTTCGGAAGAAGCATCGTTTCCAGCGGCGGCAACAACAAGCGCCCCGTTAGCTATTGCATAATTTATTGTTTCCTGCTCTGCATTAGAATATCCGTCGCCGCCCCAACTGCAATTTATGATCTTAGCGCCATTATCTACAGCATATTGAATACCCTCAAAACCATATTCGATATATGGTTCGTTTGTAGTTGGATCAATCAGATTTGCCTGTGCGACCTTAACAGCCATAATTTTGCACTTATAACCAATACCCGCTACACCAATATCATTATTTGTAACAGCGTCAGCCGTTCCTGCTACTAATGTGCCGTGAACAGGTACATCTTCAATCGGATTGTTATCCGGTGTGGGATTTCCCTCGGCATCGCCGAGGCCGCCAAAGTCCCAGCCTATAGAATCGTGATCGTATGGATCGCCAGCCCAATTATTGTTAATTTCCTTCCAATTATGCCAGATATTAGCATATAAATCGGGGTGGGACCAATCTACGCCTGTATCAACGATCCCAATCACAACATTAGTATCACCTGTTGAAATATCCCAAGCATTTTCCGCCTGAATATTTGTAAGATAGTATTGTTCGTTCAATTTCGGATCATTTGGAGTAAATACTACTCTTCTGACATATTTTGGTTCTACCCATTCAATATCGTTATTCGTTTCTTTAATTTTAGATGCGACATAAAACGGATCATCCTGTCCATCGTATTTAACTAATAATATTCTATCTATTCCAGTCTCAGTTTTTATAGGATTTGTCTTAAACATTTGTTTCGCTGAAGAAAACTTAAACCGTCCCAATTTAAGATTAAACTGTGCAGTCAAACTCGGTAATTTAGATAACGTACCACCGGAAGAATTTTTTAATTTAACTACTACCGTATGTGCAAGGTAGTATAAATTTCCTCTGTGAATTACTACTTGTAGATTAGGTTGGTTTGTTAATCCTATACTGATAAGAAGTAAAGGAAAAAGAGATAAAGATAATAAATAGCGTTTGGTTTTATATAATTTCATTTGCGTTTCAAATTATAAAAAATAATTTTTAATATTCATGGAAATATTGTTAAATAGGTTTTGACATACAATGTATAATTTGTTATAGAATACAAATTTAATGGATGCGTCATATTCCCATTTACATTCAAACTATACTTTAGTACATTTGAAAAAACCATTGAATTCTACTTTCAGAAAGCAAATATCTCTAGAATAACAAGCTTTATCGGTATCGTAAAGAGTTTTTTGTCGAGGGTCAAAAGTATCTATAGAAAAGAATTTTGATTATTGTTTCAATTTAATTAATTTAATATTATGTTAAAATATTACAGTCTTTATTCTTTGATTTCATCTTAAGTGTTGAAGTTTTTAAAGATTGACTATTACCGCGGAGACCTTAAATGCAGATTTATAAAACTTCACTTTATATGACCCGGATAATTCTTGATGTAATAATTCTGATTGTAGTATTCCTCACATCAGTAATTGTTTCTTTACATGGTTTGGGCTTCATAAAAGAAAGAGATGCGCATTTCTTATTATTATCTTTAATTGTTATCTGGTTCTTCTCGGCAAAAACTACAGGGTTGTATGATGAGTTTCGCTCAAGAGATTTCATCTATGAACTGATGCTTGTAATAAAAAATATTATTATTCAGATAATTGGCGCTATAATTGTCTTATTCATGCTGAAGAGATATGAATTATCAAGGTATTTTATTACTGTCTATGCATTATTACTGCTGGTTGGTATAAGCTCATTAAAATATTTTTTACGGCGGATTTTAATTGCCTTTCGTAAAAAAGGAAGGAATCTCCGCAGTATGCTTATCATCGGGGCTGGTAAAATTGGGCAGAATTTTTATCAGTTAACCGTTGATAATCCTCATTTTGGTTACCATATCATTGGCTTTTTGGATGATAATATCAAACCTGCCTTAAACGGGCAGTACCTTGGTAAAATAGAACAATTGGACTCAATATTAAGTTCAAGAATAATTGATGATGTTATTGTAGCTCTTCCGAATTATGCTGATAATAAAATTGAAAATGTAATTAGAACATGCGAAAACCATACAACAAGGATAAGAATAATTCCCGATTATTTTAAGTTTGCCTCTGCAAAGTATAATGTTTCAATGTTCGGTCGCTTCCCTATTATTTCTGTTAGAGAAGATAGAATAAACGAGTTTCACTGGCGTGTGTTGAAAAGGGGCTTTGATATTATATTCTCTTCTTGTTTATTCTTTTTTTTATTCTCCTGGCTCTTCCCTCTGATAATAATATTGCAAAAAATATTTAATCCCGGTCCGATTATTTACAAAGGGAAACGCTGCGGAAGGAATAATAAAGAATTTGTTTGCTATAAATTCCGCTCAATGCTTGCTTCCGGTGGTATTCAATCAAATCATAATAATTATAGGCATACATCAAAAACAGACTCAAGAATTACCAATTTTGGCAGACTTTTAAGAAAAACAAATATTGATGAGCTGCCGCAGTTTTGGAATGTATTAAAGGGCGATATGAGCATTGTGGGCCCAAGACCGCATGATGTGGAAGAGAATACTAAAATAAAAAATTATATTAAACTTTATATGTTTCGTCACATTGTTAAACCGGGCGTTACCGGCTGGGCGGCGGTTAA
The DNA here is from genome assembly GCA_964618785.1 of uncultured Ignavibacteriaceae bacterium. Classification (GTDB taxonomy): domain Bacteria; phylum Bacteroidota; class Ignavibacteria; order Ignavibacteriales; family Ignavibacteriaceae; genus FEN-1297. Next base: position 22,244 of record CAZUCY010000023.1, read on the forward strand.
CGGTTATAGGGGCGGTACCGATGATATGAAATTAATGCAAAAACGAATAGAACACGACGTCTGGTACATTGAAAATTGGTATTTTGGTTTAGATATACAAATAATTATCTCAACGGTATGGCAAATGATTAAAGGGGCTAAAAATGCGTATTAAGAATTGTATGAATATTAATTAAAGAACAAAAATTTGTTTTAATCACGCATATTGGCTGTACCTCTATGTGCCTAAACCGCTAAATTTAAACTTGCTCTTTTACTTCGTTATAATTCGGGCAATTAGTATAATGTAATTCGTCCTGATTAGCGAAATTTGCATAATAAAATTCGTTATAATATAATTAGCGCCATTCGTTATGAGTATAAATATGATTAAAAAAATATTAGCTGTATCCTGGATATTATTCTCAACAATTTCCTTTTCCCAAAATGTCTATGAGCCTATACACAGCGATGTTTATGTCTTCTTGGACCTGATGGCGCAGAAGGGAATTATTCAATTCCATGATGAAATAAGACCGGTCAGCAGGGCGTATATTGCACAAAAGCTTCTGGAACTAAAAGAGGCTGGAAACCGGAAACCCGCGTCTGGAAGTAAATTAACCGGTCTGGAGATTGAAGAGCTGGAGTTTTACTTAAAAGATTTCGGAATGGAAATAACAAACTTAAATAAAAATTCTGGGGATGTTGTTAAAGTTGTATCTTCTTTCGATATATTGAATAAACCGGTTAATAAACAGCCTGCCGGTAATTCCGATATTATGCGGTCTTTTATTCCTGCCGATACGGCATTTACAACTATTTTAAGCAAGGACCAGTTTGACCGCTTCAGGCTTTTTTCCTATGGCGATTCTTTATTTCAATTAAATGCAAGTCCGGTTCTGGGATATGAACTCGGGTCAAAAGACGGCGCTAAATATTCCCATAGGTGGGATGGTTTGTATATGTATGGCTATCTTTCTGATAATATCGGGTTTAGTTTCAGATTTCAGGATAATTCTGAAGACGGCACAACAATTGACCCCGCAAAAATTTTTACTCCGGCTACGGGCGTCGTAATTTCGAAAAGAGACTTAAATAATATTCAGTATAGTGAAATAAATGCAAACCTTGCTTATAATTGGTCGTGGGGTGATTTATCTATCGGTAAAGATTTCTTAAATTGGGGTTACGGTCAAAGCGGATTGCTGGTTTTATCCGATAAAGCTCCTTCTTTTCCGTTTATCAGGCTCGATATTCACCCAGTATCTTGGCTGCGGTTTAATTATATCCATGCATGGTTGAATTCAGGCGTAATTGATTCTTCAGCCTCTTATTCTACATTGGTGCCGGGTGAAGATAGAATAATATTTAGGAGTAAATATCTTGCATCTCACACAATTACTTTAACTCCTTCATACGGATTGGATATCTCTCTCGGGGAATCGATTGTGTATAGCGATAAACTTGAATTATGCTATTTATTCCCTATTATGTTTTTTAGGTCGGCAGAAGCTTTTTTAACTCAAGGCAATGATGGAGCCGGTGGTAATTCACAATTCTTTCTCGGGGTAAGTTCAAGAGACCAGATTAAAAATACTCATTTATACGGTACCCTTTTTATTGATGAAATAACTCTTGAAGGATTGTTTAATCCGCTTACACAAAGAAATCAAATTGGTTTTACGCTCGGCGGCTCGGTTACGGATTTGCCTCTGGATAATTCTACTTTTACCTTAGAGTATACTAAAATTTATCCTTATGTCTATAATAATTATATTCAGACACAGGTTTATCAAAGTTCAGGCTATTTGTTGGGCGACTGGATTGGTGATAATGCGGATCTAATTTATGCTTCGTTAAATTATCGGTTTATCAGGGGGCTGCAGGCAACAGTTTGGGGGCAGTATATTCGCAAAGGCGCTGAAGAAACTGTCGCACAGGATGGAATCCAGCCCCAGCCTCCCTTCTTATTCGGTTTAAGAACTCATTATGCTTATCTCGGCGCCGAACTTAAATATGAAATTACACATGAACTTTTTGCGCGCTTTCAATATCAAACCACAAAGGTTTCTACTCAACAGCCTGATCTGTCTTTTTCCTCTGATAGGTTGAATGAGTTTTATGTAGCGTTGTATTACGGCATTCAATGAATATCTGACCCGCTTTAGTGAATCTCTTTTCGACTTCACTATCTTTCCTTCTCCTTGCCGGACCTGCCATGGTTCAACCGGCTATGCTGCCGTGTGGCTGTGCCGCTGTGTGGTTGGAGAAGGCTAGGGGTGTGGTCATTTTTACCCCCCCCGTTAAAAATCCATATAAGTTAAAAAACTCTGGTAAAAAAAACAGAAGATTTTAATAAATCAAATCAACTATATTTACACTCAAAATTATGTAATACAAGAAAATTGGTTTAATGAATATAAATTACTCTGCAGTCATAGTTCGAACAATGCAAGGAAGAAACATTGCTCAATTTCCTGCCCTTTGGTCAATAATTACTTTATGGAAATTATTATTTCCAGCAAATTCCTTTTGCAAAGAAATATTGAATTTATTTTTTCCCCTCTCCTTGATAAGGAAAGGGGCGGGGGGGGGGGGTGCATGTTAACTTTACATATTATAAGCAGTTACGCTGTATTTAGTGTAAAAAATAAGGGGTTTTTTGATAAAAAATTGAGATTTTTAGCATGAAAACAACGCAAAATGAGCAGCTTGATATTGTACATTTACACGCAAATAGGCAGCTCTGATGAATTTACTATAATTGAATTTGCGGAGGATGTAATAAAAATTACCGGCTCAAATAGCAAAATTGTTTATAAAAATCTTCCAGTTGACGATCCTAAAATTCGGCAGCCTGATATTGAAAAGGTTAAAAGTATTTTAGGATGGGAGCTAAAAGTGAACCGAGCAGAAGGATTAAAAACTACAATTAATGATTTTTAACTCAGGCTTTCAATTTAGCATTGAATGAACAAGTACGTAAATTAAAAACTTGCTTATCTTTAAAAAAATAAAAATATTTGCGGAGAGACAGATTCCGAAGGAATGCCTGCCTGCAGGTAGGCAAGCCATTGGCAGATTCTCCGGTAGTCTAAAAATGATGATTGAAGACGAACCGGGAAAAACTAAGCATGTTTTTTTTCGTAATTATACTTATCCATTTGGTAAAAACTAAAGTATGGGAATCATAATCCGTCAAAGCGCCAAATCGGTTGTCATTACTTATCTTGGGATAGGATTCGGTATTCTAAATACCCTTTGGCTGTTGCCTGCTATTCTTACGGAAGAACAAATCGGCTTATATAGAACTATTATAAATGTAGCAGTCTCATTCTCTATTTTTGCTTCCATAGGCGCCGGAAATATACCCTACAGATTTTTCCCTTATTTTAAAGATATTAAAAACGCTCATAACGGATTTTTATTCTTCATTTTATCTGTAGGTTTAACCGGTTTTGTTATTTTTATGGTCTTATACCTTAATCTAAAATTTTTATTTGTGAATGCATTTATTAAAAACGCTCCGGCATTGGTAAATTACTTTTATTTAATCATTCCATTCACACTAATATTATTGCTGATAACTATATTCGAATCTTACAATATTATTCAACAAAACCCTGTCTTACCAACCTTTACTAGAGAATTGCTGACAAGAATTTTTGCGGCAATTTGTTTAATTCTTTTCTTTTTGTTTAAGTTTGAATACAAATGGTTTATTAATTTGTTGGTAAGTTTTTACGGCGTTACACTTTGTATATTAATTTTCTATACATTTTCACAAAACTATTTATTCTTAAAACCCCATACTGGGGTATTTAAAAGCCCGCATTTAAAAAGTATCCTTGTGTTTTCTGTATTTGTTCTAATGGGTAATGCAAGCGGAATTATAATAAATAATATTGATGGCGTAATGTTAAGCTCATTTAAGGGTTTAAAAGATACCGGTATTTATTCAATTGCTTTTTTTATAGCCACCTTTATTGAAATCCCCAAAAAATCTCTTTCCCAGGTATTGATCCCGCTAGCTTCCGAAGCTAATATGAAAAATGACAGCAGACAACTTGAGTTGCTTTATAAAAAATCCTCAATTACGCAATTAATTATTGGCGGTTTAATCTTTATCCTCGTTTGGTTTAATATTGAAAATATTTTTAAAATCATTCCTCATGGGAACGTATATTCTCAGGGGATCTGGGTGGTCTTTTTTATCGGGCTTGGGAAAGTATTCGACATGACAACCGGTATAAACCAGGAAATAGTCGGAACTTCAAGATTTTATAAAATTGACCTGGCTTTTTTCCCTTTCCTTGGCTTAGTTGCAATTGGGGCTAATATGTTATTTATTCCAAGGTACGGAATAACGGGCGCCGCAATGGCTACGGCTTTATCCATATTTCTTATAAACACGATTAGATTTCTCTTTTTATTAATTGTAATGAAAATACAACCATTCTCGCTTAATACTCTAAAAGCATTTCTGGCTTTTGCAACTGTATTTATTATAAATTATTTTTTGCCCCATATACAAAATCATTTTCTGCTGGATTCGTTCTTCCGTTCAATTATTATAGCGTCAATATTTATTACGATAGTTTTCACTTTGAAAGTTTCTGAAGATATAAATATGCTTGCACAAAAATTAATAAAACGATTTTTCCCGGATTATAAATAATTAGATAATGGAAGATTATTATTGCGAAGTTTGAAATGAATGATATTTTAAGTATGATATATAAAAAAAATAAAATTATTGGAAAGATTGTTTGTTGGAAATACAATTATATCGATTTTAATTTCTATTTTTATATTTTTCAGTCATAAAGGAATTCAAGATTTTATTATAAGTATATTCAATCACAATACAACAAATTTTATATCAAAAATTATACTGATGGCAGTCAGAATAATAATAGTAGGACCGCTGGTTATCTTTATCTTTTGGAAATTGAAATTGTTGGATAAATTTAGTCCTATTGTTTCAAAATCCTTGGAAATTATTAAAACCGGGTTCAGTCTCTAAAATTAAAGAATTTGAAAAATAAAATTATATGAAAGTTCTATTTACATTCGGCGGTCTTCCGCATTATTACAACGCAATTCTTAACAAGTTGAATTGTGTGGAAGGACTGGAAGTGCATGTTGCCGTACCTCGAATGAATCATAATACGATTGGAAAGGGAGTTTTTCAGACCCGGGAGGGAATAAATTTCAAACTTCATTTTCTTGATGAATATAAAACTTATTATGGGAAATCCTTTCTTAAAGATTTTATAAAATTAATTTATAAAGAAAAACCTGATATAGTTATTACAATCTGGCCTTATATACTTGGATTTGTATTTAAACCTTATCTTTTAATAATTCTAAAATTATTGAGAATTAAATTAATCCTCAAAGGGATCCCTTTTCAAGTTCCTAAGTACAATGATGCCAAAGTATTTTATAGAAACGGAATGTTGCTTAACGAAAATTTAGAGGATCAATTAAAGAATACTTCAAAACTTGGAATGTTCAAATATGATTTTCTAAGCTTTTTAAGAAAAATTTATTACAAATTAGTTGATGCTCATGTAGATTATATTGAGGACGCGTATGATATTATTGGCAGTTATGGTGTAAAGAAAAGTAAGATATTTTTAATATATAACTCACCGGATACCGATGAACTTTTAAAAATTAAAAAAGAAATTGAATCCTTGCCTCCAATTTTACCGGAAAATAATTACAGACTAATTCACGTCGGTAGATTAGTAAAATGGAAAAAGGTAGATTTATTAATAAATGCTTTTGCTAAAATTATAGATAAATATCCTGGTGCTGAACTTATAATTATTGGAACAGGCCCGGAGGAGAATGCGCTTAAAGAATTGGCGGACAAACAAAATATTGCCGGTTCTGTAAAGTTTGTAGGTGGAATTTATGATTCAAAGGTACTCGGACAATATCTCTTTGTTTCATCTGTTTACATACTTGCCGGCATGGGCGGTCTCTCAATCAATGAAGCCATGTGTTTTGATAAACCGGTGCTTTGTTCGGTTTGTGACGGCACTGAAAAGAAATTGGTTAGAGACGGTTTTAATGGAAAATATTTTGAGGATAATAATGTAAATGATCTTGTAGATAAGATCGATTACATGTTATCAAATCCTGAAGTGATGATAAAAATGGGAAAAAATTCCGGCAAGATTATTTCTGAAGAAATAAACTTAAATACCGTTATAAGAGGTTATTTAAATGCATTCAATTATGTAACGAAGTCTAATGAACTTCTTAACTAATGAATTATAAGATTTTCCCTTCACGATAAAATTTATTTACTGCACATTCTCTGAAAGTTTACTGACCAAAATAGCGACTATTCTCTCTCCTGCATAACCATCCCATAAAGCAGGAATCTTACCGCTTTTAATTTCTCCGTTTAAAACTTTCAATATGGCTTTTTTTGCGGCTGTCAAATTCCTGCCAACCAAATGATTTGTTCCTATTTCGATAGTGCAGGGTCTTTCTGTGTTATCCCTTATCGTAATACATTGGACATTAAGGAAAGTAGTTTCTTCTTGTATTCCTCCGCTGTCTGTTATAACAACCTCAGCATTTTTCATTAGCGCTAAAAAGTCAATGTAACCGACCGGATCTGTAAGTATGAGGTTAGGATTAAGTTCAAGATTGTTCTTTTGAATGTTTAATTTTGTCCTGGGATGGACAGGAAAAATAATTTTTCTCAATTCGGCAAGCTGGTTTAATAAATAAATTATTTGTGTTACATTATCTTTGTCATCCACATTGGAAGGGCGGTGAAGCGTTATAAGTATAAATCTTGTATCATAAATTTTAAATGTATCTAAGATTCTTGATAATGAAGCTTTTGGAAGATAAGAAACCAAGCTGTCGATCATTGTATTACCGGCTAAAAATATGTTATCTCCGGATATTCCCTCTTTATTTAGATTATTAATTCCACTTTGTTCAGTTACAAAAAGATAATCTGATAAATGATCAGTAAGGATTCTATTAATTTCTTCGGGCATAGTGCGGTCAAAACTTCTTAAGCCGGATTCCACATGGGCTATTTTAATTCCCATTTTTGAAGCAACAAGGCTGCAAGCAACAGTCGAATTTACATCTCCGTAGACAAGAATAAGGCTTGGTCTCTCTGCCAGTAATACCTTTTCAAATTCAATCATTATCTTTGCAGTTTGTTCCGCGTGTGACCCGGAACCTGCACCAAGGTAGTAATCAGGCTGAGGTAGCTCAAGGTCATCGAAAAAAATATCCGACATTTTTGCGTCATAATGCTGGCCTGTGTGGCAAATTTTGTGTCCAATTGATAATGCAGGATTATTAACTAAGTATTTTTGAAATGCTTTATTAATTGGCGCCATCTTTATAAAATTTGGGCGTGCGCCAACAACTGAAATAATCTTCATTTATTCTAAATATTTAATTTGTAAAAAATAAAAATAATTATAAATACCGGTTAATAAAATACTAATTGTGTTTGTCGATTACTATCAAGAATCTGAGAAAACTAAAGTCAATAAAAATCTAAATTATAAAAGATATCACCTAATAATTTTTAGCCGCTTCATCTTATAATTAAAAACAATTATTATTTTGCAAAAAATTTATTTATTTTTTAATAGAGCTTTTATCTGATAAATTCTTTGGAAGTTATTATATAAATGATTAATAATAATTTAGATTGTCCGGTTTTTAATGATAATAGAAATTATGACTATTCTAAACAACGCATATCTGATATAGCGGAGTATCCATTTTTAATAAATTTAATAGAACCAAATTCAAAAGTTATAGACTTAGGATGTGGAAGCGGTTCCCTTTTGTAAAAATTATTATTTGAAAAAGTCGCATGAATTTAATTCAGATTATATTGACTTGTCCCGGAATTAAAGAAAAGCAGCCGGTCATAGTTGATATTGGAACTTCCGGACAATTACAAAGCATTCTCTATTTATTGCTTTTGATTTCGAAGATAAAGGGCTTAGTTTTGTTGAAAATGAATCCGGTAGTTAAAAAACATTTTATTTTAATTCATTCAATAACAAATTTTCCAAGAGAGTGCATTTGATTTAGTGAATATTTTCTTCTTCACATAAACAGCTCGGCTTCCCGATAGATGTTGCTGAAAAAAGTTTTATGCTATTTAACGATGAATTTATTTATGAAATGAAAAATTACTCATTGCAAAAACTCTATAGTAATGTTTTAAAATTAAAATTTCTTCCCTCTGTGATGGGGAAAATTAAAAATCGTTGAACCCTACATAATATTATGTACAATTTTTGCACTTTGTTTGATACCCATTATTTGACCCGTGGTTTGGCACTTTATTATTCGTTGAAGAAAAACTGCAATAATTTTCACTTGTTTGTTTTTGCATTTAATGATAAGTGCTATGAAATTCTTAAGAAATTAAGCCTGACTGATGTGACTTTAATATCCCTTTCGGAGTTTGAAAGCTCTGAATTGCTTAAAATAAAACCCACAAGGTCGCTCGCCGAATACTGCTGGACAAGCACTTCTTCAACAATACTGTATGTGTTGGAAAAATATAAAGTCGGTAGCTGTACTTATTTGGATGCCGATATGTTTTTTTATTCTTCACCTCAACCGATTTTTGATGAATTAGGTAACGATTCTATCCTCATTACTGAACATAGGTATTCTCCTAAATATAATAAAGAGTTAAGAGCAGGAAAATACTGTGTGCAATTTGTAACTTTTAAAAATGATGAATTCGGACTTAAGACTTTAAAATGGTGGAGAGAACGCTGTATCGAATGGTGCTTTGCTAAGTATGAAGATGGAAAATTCGGCGATCAATTATATTTGGATGACTGGACTAAAAGGTTTGAGCGTGTGCATGTTCTTCAGCATTTAGGAGGCGGATTGGCAGCTTGGAATGTACAGCAATATAATTTTTCATCGGAAAATGGGAAAGTGATCGGAATAGAAAAATCTACTGGAAGAAAATTTGACGCAATATTTTATCATTTCCATTATTTGAGATTTTTTAACAATGGTGAAATTGAGCTAGGAAGAAGAATTCTTTCTCAAAATATTCTTAATATTTTTTATAAGCCTTATATTCATTATCTTGATGAAATAAAATTAAAAATTGCTGCTATAAATAACAGCTTTGACCCGCATGGCTCTATTACAAAACCGGCAAATTGGAAAACGCCTATCTTATATGTCTATAGAAATCTAAGGGGAGTTTATAATATCTTTGATAAGCAAAAATTTTTGGAATCTTAAATGGCATATATAATTAATTTAACTACACATGCAGATAAAAGAGGCACCTTGACGGTAATTGAAAATCAGATACCATTTGAGGCAAAAAGGGTGTTTTACATTTATAATGTGGATGACTCGGTTCGTGGCGGCCATCGTCATCACACAACAGTGCAGGCAGCAATTTGTATCCACGGAAGTTGTATTGTATCGAATAATGACGGCAAAAAAAAAGAGGACTTTTTGCTGGATCATCCAAGTAAATGTCTTATTTTAGAAACTAAGGACTGGCATACTATGCATAACTTTACTCCCGATGCCGTTTTACTTGTATTTGCTTCTACGCATTTTGATCCTGCTGATTATATATATGAAGAGTACAAATGATTGAATATGAAAATTTGGGTAAGGTAAACAAATCTTTTTTTGAAGATTATGTAAATAGTTTCAAGAACACTCTTAATAGCGGCTGGTTTATTCTCGGGAATAATCTAAAAAAGTTTGAAACTGAATTTGCAAGTTATATAAATTCAAAATATTGTGTCGGTGTTGCATCGGGGTTGGACGCATTAATATTATCATTAAAATCTTTTAACTTTGAAAAAGACAGCGAAGTTTTAGTCCCATCCAATACATATATTGCGACTATTCTTTCTATCCTTCACTGCGGATTAAAGCCGGTTCTAGTTGAACCGGATTTAAAGACATACAATATTGATCCGGCAAAGATTGAAGAAAAAATCTCTTCTGCAACTAAAGCAATTATGGCTGTGCATTTATTCGGTAAATCATGTAACATGGACCCTATAATTGACTTGACAATAAAATACAATCTGAAATTAATTGAAGACTGCGCACAATCCCACGGTGCAAAATATAAGGGAAAGTTTACGGGAACATTTGGGGAGTTCGGTGCATTTAGTTTCTATCCAACAAAAAACTTAGGCGCTCTCGGAGATGCAGGCGCTGTACTATCTGATGATGAGAATTTAATCACAAAAATTAGGCGGTTAAGAAACTATGGGTCTGATGTAAAATACTACAATGAGATTGTCGGGTACAATTCCAGGCTAGACGAAATTCAGGCGGGATTTTTACTTATTAAACTGAAAAAATTGAATGAAATAAATAATCATAAAAGAAAGTTAGCGCAAATCTATCTTGACAATTTAAAAGAAGATTTTATATTGCCCCATGTTCATCATGATTATTACGATGTTTACCATATATTTAATATTAGACATGAAAAAAGGGATATTCTTAAGGAATATTTATTAAAGAACGAAATTAAAACCGATATACACTATCCTGTCCCCCCGCATAAGCAAAAGGCAATGCAGGGATTTATAAACGAAAAAAATTTTCCAATTTCAGAAGAAATTCACAATACGACGTTAAGTTTGCCTCTTTCATATTATCATACTGAAGAAGAGATTTACAGAGTGATAGAAGTTATGAATAGATTTTAATGAAATTATTTTATTATCAATCGAGTCAAATTTAACTTTGAAGTGATAATATTATAACATATTATAAAATGTAAGAAAATAAAGCCAAAAGAGCGTTGCGGAAAAGTAAAACACAAGAATATGCTCTAATGGTAAAAACAATGATAGTCTATTATTTGCATTAAAAGAGGTTAAGTTTTATTAAGTATTTCGGCTAATCCTTTTGCAATATTTCTCCTCTCAAAAGCTTTTACTTTTGAACGATCAGTTGTGAAACTATCGGCTTTTTCAAAAAATTCTTTCCCATTCTGGCTATACCGGAACATCATCCCGGAATTTGTTTTTTCAAGAATGCACTTTACTTCTTCATTATCGTTTCCGAAGGCAATTATTGGCTTAGCTGTACGAAGGTATTCGAATACTTTCCCCGGTACATGTCTTGGCTCCGTTGCGCATACTAAAAGATAAGAGGCGTTACCTAATTTTTCTAGCATTTTATCATATGGTAAATATCCCAAAAACTCTGTATATGAATTTAAACCGGTTTTCTCTATTGTCTGTCTTATACCTGGGCTGACGGTCCCGATGAATTTGATTTTTAATTTGCGTCCGTTATTAATTTCTGCTTTTACTTGTTTCCAAAATTCAGGTGTATTTTGGAAATCAAAAATATTGCCGGCATGTACTATCGACTTTTCATCGCCCTGGTTGTTAGATGTAATATTCTTAAAATCTTCCTCGTCATATCCCCAATATAAAACGTGGGACTTATTCTTTATAAAAGGATATTTTTTAATGTAATCATCTCGCATTGTTTTGGTAACAAATATGGCTGATTTTGAGGTATGAAGTACTCTTTTTTCAAGATAATTATCAAGCGCTACAGTTAGTTTGCTTCTTTTAAAATTCTTATAATAAACTATGTCCACCCAGGGATCGATAAAAACAGGGATGTGCGGAATGCTGAATTTTTTACTTAGCTTCATTCCGGTTAAATGAGAGCTGTGTGGTGGACCTATTGATATAATGGCATTAATATTTCCTTTGTCCAAGTATCCGGAACCTTTTTTAACAGAAGGGTAATACCAACCAACTCTTGCATCCGGAATAAACAAATTCATCCTAATCCAAATTGATATACGGTGTGTTATGCTTTTATTTACTGTAGAAATTGTTTCGGAAGCAACAAGCTGTTCGTCTTTTTTCCTACCCGTAAACTTTTTATATATATTAAAAGGTTCAAAGGAATTTGCTTTTATTACTTCCACACTTTTATCAATACCATTCAGCAGGCTGTCATCTTTGCTTGAAAAAGTGTCTTCTTCAACTGTAAGTACAGATGGCTGCCACCCGAATTCAGGAAGAAATTTTATCATTTTAAGGGGCCAATGAAGAGATGCCTTTACCGAAGGAGGCCAGTAATATGTTATAAATAAAACTTTTTTCATCAGCTAAATTTAAATATATTATTAAGTAAATTGAAATTCGGATGAAACAATAGTTCGTAATTATCTTTAAGAATAAATTATATAATTTTTCACTACTAACCGGCAAAAAATAAAACAAGGGGGCTGAAGAACAGCCCCCAAGGTCGTAAATTTAGATTCACAACAGCGTAAAATAAAATTTCACCGGAAAAATTTATTCTACAGGGACTGCTGAAGGCAAATTGACCGGTTGAGTTTTAATTTTAATTTCCGCCTGCTGTAATCCATGGGCAGAAGCCTTAAGTATCAGCTCACCCGGCTGCTTTGTTGACTGCACTATTACTTGAGCAAAACCGTTGAATAAATTACGATTCCATTGTGGTGCGGGAGAAATTGTCTGAACCAATCCGGGGTCAGTATTCGGTTCATCCCATTGGCTTCTTTTCCTGGTACGCTGCCCCGTAACTGCATATTCATTTTTCCCGGGATTAACTATTTTGTGATCGAGGCGGAACGCCAGGTTAGGGGTACCGCGTTGTATATTGGATGCAATCATATGACCATTTACATAAATAGACTGGTTTTCAACGATACTTTTTGGAAACAGATTAACCTCAGTTTCGTTTGTTATGCCGGGCAACTCAAAAGTTCCCCGAATTACTAAAAGCGTATCTTTATAAACGCGCCAATCGTCACTTCTCAAGCTAATTAAAGCCGGTTTCCATGCCGAATCATCAACTCCGGCATCTACTTCCGGGCGGTCGTTTAGATTGTCAACAGTCAGTTCTTTCAGGTTCTCAATTTTTTCAACTTTTATAGTTTCAATAAATCTGTCCTGCTCGTGACTTGAAGGATCGCCGTTGCCGACACCTATAATGTTACCCGGTCCGCCGAGGCTAAAATTAATTTTACTGCTATCGTCAGGTACAATCATGCCTTTTAGATCATTAACCTGTACTGTAATTACCGAAACGTCCTGTCCATCAGCTTTGATAATATTGCGATCCGGAATCATTTGAATAGCTGCTGCATTTCCCGGCGGCTCGATTTTCTTTTCCAAAATCATATTATTATTTTTATATCCGCGGGCGGTTAAAACACCCGGCTGATAATTAACCATCCATTCCAAATGACCGTTTTGCGGCATAATTTTCTTACCAAGACTATTATTATTCAGCAGAAGTTCAACTTGTCCACAATTACTATACACTGTTACTTTGGTTTCTTGTCCTTCATGCCCTTTCCAATTCCACGCCGGGAAGATATGCAAAACAGGTTCTTTACCCCACCAGGATTTCAGGTAATAAAAAATATCTTTGGGGAAACCGCACAAATCAAGAATTCCATATTGCGAACTGACTGCGGGCCAATCAAAGGGGTTCATTTCACCCCGGTAATCAAAACCCGTCCAATAGAAAAGCCCTGATAAGAAAGGACGTGCAGAATAGAATTTCCAGGCGTATTCAGTACCCACATTTTCAGGTACGCGATTTGTCGCAACCATATGTGCCTTTGAATTATCCGTCACATAGATGCCGCGCGTACCGCCGGTATTACTTTCTTCAGAGCCAATTCCTGCCTGCCAGGGAAATTTTTTATGGTGTTCATCAATATCGCCCTGAACAATATAATTATAGCCCATCACTTGCAGAACCATGCCGGTACCGCTATCCCAGCCGCCGCTTATTGCCGCAGTAAATGCACGCGATGAATCAAGCCGCTGTGCAAAATTCTGCATAGTGGTTCCTACACGGGCGCCTTTTATATTGCTTTCAATAGCCCATTCTTCATTACCAAGCGACCATATAACAACACACGGATGATTACGGTCACGCTTTATAAACCGTTCTAAAGCATTAAGATGTTCCTGATTACTACCCATCAACCGATTCTCATCAAAAATAAGCATACCAAGACGGTCGCAGGCATCCAATAATTCCGGCGAAGGGGGGTTGTGGGAAGTTCTAATTGCGTTACTGCCCATTTCCTTTAAGCGTTTGACGCGAAATTCCTGCAAAGCAGCGGTGAGAGCAATCCCAACACCGGCATGATCCTGATGAGTGCATGTACCTAATATCTTAAGATGCTTCCCGTTAAGGAAAAATCCTTCGTCCGGATCAAAGCGGACCGTACGGATACCAAAATTAGTTTCATATATATCCACTATTTTACCGCCGGACCGAATTACCGTCTTCAGTTTATGCAGGTAAGGCGAATCTACCGACCATAAGTTGGGATTGACAACTTTGAATTGATTAATGTATTCTTTTTGATCACCCGGTTTGAGAGACTGACTTTTCATGGAACCGGAAGCTATTGTCCTGCCTGATGAATCGACAATAGATTCTTCAATATTGAAAATCGAAGTTTTGATTGATTCATTGATAACAGTTGCCCTTGCTGTAATAACAGCGGAATTCTTATTTAACTCAGATGTAATAAAGGTGCCATCTTTAATAACATGCAGTGGCAATAATTTTGTGAGCCAGACATGCCTGTAAATGCCTGCGCCTTCGTAAAACCATCCTTCTTCCATTGCTGCATCAACCCGTACAGCGACAACATTAACACCTCCATAATTGAGATAATCAGAAATATCATAACTAAAGCCGATATAACCGCTATGTTCATTACCAAGATAAAAGCCATTGACCCAGACTGTTGAATTACGGAAGACACCATCGAATTCAATATAGATTTTTTTACCGAGGTCGGATTCAGGAATAGTAAAATTCTTTCTATACCAGCCTACGCTGTTTTCAGGAAAATTACGACCGATAGCTTTGTAACCATGGCTATACCCGCCGCGATTGTCAAACGGGAGTTCGACGCACCAATCATGTGGTAAATCCAGCTTACGCCAACCGCGATCATCAAAATTTACCGATGCGGCTCCATCGCCGTAACCTGTTTTTGCAAAATATGAGAAGTAACCGCTGCCGTTATCGAAATCTTTTTTTGTATCGTAGGAATGCCCAAGAGCAAAGCGCCAGCCGAAATCCATTAAAAGTTTTTCTCTGACAGGGGGCTGCTGCAGATCCTGGCACTTTGCAGAATAACTTATTATAAATAATAATAAGACTGCATATTTAAGATTCATTTTCATAATATTTACTCTTAAGCTTGTTTTTAAATTGTTTAAAAAACGTTATAAAAGTCTATTATTGCATTCCTCTCTCCTTTGCAAGGAGAGGGGCAGGAGTGAGGTCAAAAGCGCCTCTAATATATCTCATCCTTCATACCCTTAAACAAACATTTCCTCCCCGTTATTTTACTTTTTCTATTCTCGCAGCCCAGCCGCCGCCCGGCGCAAGTTGAATATTTAATTTATCACCGGATGAAATTTTTATTATTTCTTTTTTGTAATCCGTACCATCACGGTCTGCATTTACGCCGTCTTTAAAAACTACCACATTATAAGTACCGTCGCCCAAGAATGAAAAATCAAGGGTTAAATCACGCGGGTTCCAATTAGTCATAGCTCCCACAAACCATGTATCCCCTTTTCTGCGAGCAATTGCTGTGTACTCCCCTACTTTCCCATCCAGCGGTACAGTCTCATCAAAGGTTGTTGGAACTTTTGTAATAAAATCCGTGCACTCCTGCTCTTTCATATAGATTGTAGGATTATCCGATAGCATCTGAAGCGGCGCTTCAAAAATGACATACATTGCCAATTGCTGGCATCGGGTACCCTGGCTCATCGGGTTATCGTTTATTGGTCTAAAGTTGGCTTTATTGGCATTCCTCATAGCACCGGGGGTATAATCCATGGGACCTGCCAGCATTCGTATGTAGGGTATGGTAACTATGTAACGAGGTTGATCCTCTGTAGCCCATTTATAATTTTCCAATCCTTTAACACCTTCAAAACCGATTACATTAGGATAAGTCCTTTGAATACCGGTTGGTTTATACATCCCGTGAAAATCAACAAGCAGGTGGTGCTCAGCCGCTTTCTTGGCTATTTTATAAATCGATTCCACAGCAACCTGATCGTCGCGGTCTACAAAATCTATTTTGAATCCTTTCAGTCCCATTTTAGCATAGAATGGAAAAACCGTATCCATCTGCTGAGTAACCTGATACCATGAAGCCCAGGTAACCAATCCAACGCCTTTTTGCTTAGCGTATTCTATTAATTCCGGCAGATTTATATTGGGATTCATTTTGGTAAGGTCCATTTCCAAAGCGCCTTCAATAATAACAAATTTTATTTTATTGGCGGCTGCAAAATCTACGTAATATTTATAGGTCGGCATGTTGAGACCTGCTCTGAAATCCACATGAGATATATTCCGTTCATTCCAATAGTCCCAGGCTGATTGGCCCGTTTGGATCCATGAAATGTTTTTTATTCTTGGAGGAGATGCCAATTTTTGCACAATATCATTACCTAATAATTCTTTGTCGCTTTTGCTGATAGCAATTGCACGCC